>NZ_CP012040.1:314285-628571 GCF_001050135.1 Cyclobacterium amurskyense
CCTGCTGAATATTCTGAAGACAAAAGCAGTTCATTTTTCAGGCAATTATTGGAGATTTATGAAGTCACTACACAATTGACCGAAGAGCAAACGCTAATAGCCAATTTCTGGGACTGTAATCCTTTCAATGTCTCTTATAGTGGGCATATGGCTATAGGTCTCAAGAAAATCTCACCAGGCGGCCATTGGATGGGGATTACTGGCATTGCAAGTCAGAAGGCTGGGTTGAATTTTAAAGAAAGCCTTTATATCCATACCCTTGTAGCAATGGGTCTTCATGATGCCTTTATTAGTTGTTGGGATGAAAAGTACAGAAGTGACCGCATAAGACCCCTTACAGCCATCAATGAACTTATTGATGAGACATGGCGCCCCATTTTACAAACCCCACCCTTTCCTGAATACACAAGTGGGCATAGCGTGATTTCTAAAACCTCCGCTGTGTTATTGACTTCTTATTTTGGTGAAAATTTTAATTTTATCGACGACTCAGAAGTATTCTTTGGTCTACCTGAGCGAGAATTCGATTCCTTTCTCAAAGCATCGGATGAAGCAGCCATATCAAGACTATATGGAGGAATTCATTTCAGAGATGCCATAGAGGTAGGCATGCAACAGGGAGAAAAAATTGCCAAATATATCCTAAAAAGAACCCAATCTCATCCAAACCTATTGGGTGGTAAATCCACCGGTCGTTCTAAATAACCTATTCAGCATTAGCTACTTTAATTTCAAAGTGATCAAAAGTGACTTCAAACCCACCCCCCTTTGGAGAAGCAGCCATAAAGCCTATTTTTAATGAAGGTGAAGGAGGAAAATAGGCTTGCCGAAGTAGCTGATAGGTCGAACCATCTAAGCTATAACTTACCTCTACATAATCGTTACCTCTTTTAGCTTTAATAAAGAAAGTCTCCGGCATTCCCTTTATAGGGGCAACTGACCAATCTGAGCATTCTCTGGTAACAACTGCACTGGCTTTTTGAATATCATCTACATATTCTATTCCTGCCTTTATCCAATTTTCCCAATCATGAAAAATCATCAGGCCTGCTTGATCGTATAAATCAGTGTATTTTCCGGAAAATTGAAGCAAAAATTCAAAATTACCCGATTGTTCTGTAAATAAAAAATGACCATTTTCACTTATAAACCCATAATGAGTTTTTCTCCAAAAGTCGGTTTCAGCATCAGTCTTCAAATGCAAAGTCCCATTGTCTTCTGACCATGAATGAGGCGGGTTCATCCAATTAAATTCTCTTCCTTCAATATTTATCATAAATGATATGACTTCTAATTTTACATTCAATTTATTCAACAAATACCAGTGCTGCTTTCAATTTACAAATCGACACCATACCACACCTAAGATCAAAGCTCCTCATCTTCAGAAGTCAAGTTATCCTTAATAGACCTGTTCATTATTAAATCATTTAGGACAGGATTCCACCGAATCGCTAGCCACTATATATGGCATGGTTTTAGCCATTTTTCTAATTCATCAAGCAATAAAGCCATGAATTTAAGCCAATCCTCCGTAAGAAGCTTAGAAAATCCTTATTTTATTTCTGAAAAAGGAGATGAAGTAGATAAGGGCAGCAATCGATCGACTCCAGGAACATCTGGTGATGGTCCTCGGCCACCCAGAGAGGAAGAATATCCAGATGACAACGAAAAAAAAGATGAAAAAGTCAAAAAAAAGCACAAGAACTGAGAAAATTCTCAATTCTTGTGCTTTTAATCTTTATTCATGAAACCAAATCCCGTAATTAAATGGGATTAATTTAAATTAATTTAGTTTACATCAATCACCATTTTCCCTAATGAAACCACTATTTTTAATAGCCTGTCATTAATGCCTTTTCTAGCTGAGGCAAATGAATCTTTATTGTAGCAATCTGTGTAATCACTCAGGTGCAAGAAGAGTTTACTTCCTCCATCGGTAAGTTCTACACTTATCTTCAAGCCACTACTATAATCTAGTTGAACCATGTCCATTTGTCGCAATTCCGGTTCGCTTTTTCTTCCTGTAAGTTTGTTGAAAAACAACTGCTTCTTATAATCAGAAATACTTACCAATTCTTCATGCATTGCATCGGAAGGTGGCTTGGTTCTAAACCTATCGAATATTTTCTTGTTTTCACCTTCTGAGGTAATATTGAAAGTTTTCTCTCCGTATAGCTTATACCTAATCTGCAAATCAACATGAAAATCATAAAGGCTTTTCTCTTTTCCTTTTAGATCTTTCACCAAATCTTCAATCAATGAAATCTGTAATTCAATATTTTTGTCCTTATCCAGATCTAAAATAACGTGATTTCTTTCATCAAAAGCCAAATAGGCTTCAAATCCCTCTTCAATATTAAGAATCCTTTCTTTTAGGTCTTCGTATCCTGCATGAGACTCTTTATAGGCCCCATTGTTCTTTGTAACGATTTTGTCAATCTGTTGAGATAGAACTACACCTTTAATCACTATTTTGGTTTTTTCTTCATCCATAGATGGAAAAGAATTTCCGGCTAAAAAAGTATGGGTAAAAATAGCTGCTTGCTGGTGTGCGTTAAACACCAAAAATCTTCCTTCAGCATTTGGGTAGCCAATTATTGTTCGGCTAAGTTCAGAATCAAACCCAAGGACATAATCATAATCTTGTCCCTTGATTTCTTCCAAGGCCGGTAATAAAAACTTATAGTTAAGATTTTCATCAGAGTTTTGCCCAGGAGTATAGAACAAGGTTTCCATTTTACTTTCTGAGACAGATTTTAACCCTTTTGCAGTCTCTGGCAAATAGATTAACCCTTTCGGTGTAATATTTACTTCTACAGGCTGGTCGTTTTCCATTGGTATACGTATTTCAATTTTATAGGATGTACCTAATTTGTGTAAACTATTGATATGCTAACCCAGACGATTCCTTTTTTATCTTTTGAAATCCCAGGCGGAAGGAATAAGTATCAAAATTATGTTTTAATAAACGACAAAGCAAGAAAGCAACCGAACCTTTCTAAAATATTCTTATTTTCACCAATCGCTTCTTCTCTAATTTAATGAATCCTTTAAATAAATCTCCAAATTCTCCATTATCTATACCTCTATGTAGATTGCTTATTATAATTGCGAGATCAATACCCTCTCCCCAATTATTAAAAAATTCAAAAAAAAGTGAAATTTATAACTTTGAATGAGCAGGAATAAAACATGAGAAAACCTAATATTAATTCCTAAAGTAATTTCAGTCCCTCATTTGGCCCGCCCAATTCCTTATCTACTTTTTAACTGCAGCCGACTAAAGAGCATGCTTCACAAGATTTTCGTAAATGGGTTGACATTCTTTAAGCAATGGAACCAAATGGTTAGGAAATTCAACCTTCTTTTTCTGGTATGGCTGAAAACCTGTGGATAAATGCACATTTCGGTACCAATACTTTGCCCAAATACCATCTTCTGGAATAGGTCCCTGCTTCCATTTGAGCATCTCTTGCATAAATGGAATTCCTACAACAGTAGATAATTTTCGCAACTGTCCCTCAGGGTCTTGCAAAACCATTTTTGCATCAAGAACGACAAATGGTAATTTTTTAGTTTTAAAAAAATCTAACAACTCAATTTGCATGGCGTAACCAATATCTGCCATGCTAGGCTGATCTATCACCTTGGAAAAAGACAAAAGCATTTCTTCCGGACTCCTTGTCAAAATAATATTGGCCCCAGCCTGCATAAATTGCCAATCAAGTTTGATTAAATGATGGCTCATGTTTTTATAAAAGGCTACAGGTTTGGATTGGTCCCCCAACATCCACTCAATTACCTTCCTTCCATCTGTTTCCATATTTGACAAAATCTCATCGGCACCTGGGTGAAAGGGTTTGGCAGATGAGTGGCTTAGATAATGTGCATACAAAGGTTCGTCGGCTACAATGGTATCGTTTCGCTGGGCAAAACTGTACATTAAGGCTGTTGAAATATTCCGTGGGCCAGACCAAAGGAATATCTTTTTATTGTTTTTATCTGCCATGTTTATCTCAATTGTTTGGCTACAAGCCCTTCATACAACTGGCGTAAATGAGCTGTGGTTGGACCACAAGCTCCAGGACCAATAGATTTTCCATCAATTTTCACCACAGGAGTTAACCCTCCAAAGGTGCCTGTAACAAACGCCTCATCAGCACCATATACATCAAATAAGGAAAAGTTTTTCTGAAGGCAAACAATACCGTTTTGAGCACAGACTTTTATCACATTCCCTCTAGTGATTCCATTCATACAGTACTCCCCGGTAGAAGTCCATACTTCATTCCCTTTTACCATAAAAAAGTTGGTTGCATTACATGTTGAAACAAAACCATTGATATCTAGCATAAGTGCTTCATCAGCACCAGCTTCTATGGCTTGAATCAACGCTTGAACCTCATGAAGCTTACTATGGCAATTTAATCTGGGATCCAAGTAATCCGGAGAACCTCTGCGAATGGCACTTGTAAAAAGACTGATCCCTTTGTTCTTACTTTCATCAGCTGCTTGTTTATGCTCCGCAATAATCACAACATTTGGCCCGGAAATAGTTAACCTTGGATCCTGAGAGGGTGTTTTTTTAATGCCCCTTGTCACCATAGCCCTAACATGGATATGATCTTTCATTTCGTTTATCTCTAGGGTACTTTTAACATTCTCTATCAGCTCTTCACGGGAAAATGGAAGCGAAATCCCTATAACCTTTGCAGACTGCCAAAGTCTATCCAGGTGCTGGTCTATAAAAATCAGTTTTCCATTGTGTACCCGAAAGGCTTCCCAAACCCCATCTCCGACAAGATAACCACTGTCATAAACGGATATTTTAGCCTCATCTCTAAGGAAAAACTCCCCATTAATGAAAATTTTGACTTTTTCATTTCTGACATCATCCAATGCCTGATGTGTTCCTTTTACCATACAGTATGAATTAAACTCTCCTCTGAAAGGCGTAAATGCCCTGAATTAAAACGATTATTATTCAACGACTAGTTTTTCTATACTATTCAACTCGGGATTACCTCCTCTATTGCCACAGCCTGCTGCCAGATAGAGGTCATCGTTTATAACCACTGCAGGAAAACCATGTCTTCCTCTATTCAAGTGATTTAGTAATTTCCAACCATTTTCAGGGTGAAAATATTCTACTTCGCTATGCGCTTTAACTTGCACATCACTTTCGCCCCCTATGACCAAAAAACCATCTTTATAGGGAACAGTGGTACTTCCAGCCCGTTCTGTTGGTAAGGGGTGATTTGACAAAGTAGTCCACTCACCTGTTATAAAATCATATACATCCACTTCGGGATAGGTTAGCTCAAAACCATGTCCTTCCTTAGCAAAAGAACGCCTGCCTCCAACGGCATACAACTTGTCGTCTACTACTACTGCTTGAAAATGATCCCTGAGCCTAGGCATTGGAGCCAAAGTTTTCCATTTCCCAGTGGCAGGATCATATTCATCCAAGTAGTCTCTGTTTTCAGCCCAATGCCCATCTTGAGCACCTCCTAATAGGTAGAATTTATCCTTATAAACCACCAATCCGGCAGCTCCTCTTCTTCTTTCTTTTGGTATTTCATGGCTCTTTACCCAAGAATCTCTTAATGGGTTGTATATATAGACATTTGCAACAGGAGTCTCGTGTGGGTACCCTCCTGTGAATGCACCGATCACATATATATTATTCTTATATGTCACCGCTTGAAAATGGTGCATTTCAAAAGGCGCATTTCCTAATTTTCTCCAGTCCGCACTGACCGGGTCAAAAACTTCTACAGGCTTTTCTCCCCTACCACCAATTAAATAGAATTTTCCATCGACAGCCGCACCAGAACATTCATGACGTTCTGTACAAGTATTTTGGGGAGTAAGGGTTTCCCAGCTTTGGGCTTGAATGCCCGTTCCAATTATGGCCAGTGCAAGTGTTAATATAGACTTTAACATAATTTTTTATTCTGGTTTAAAGGTTGATTTTCCGTATAATAATTGACTCTTAAAATTACAAATTTAAACCCAAAATATGCAATAGACATTTTATTACGTGCTGAAATCGCTTTAAAATCAGTCACTTCGTTGCTGTTTTCAATTTCACCATAGCGGTGTTATGCTAAAATCTCCAAACAGCCTGATTTTCTTGCGATTGCAACACTTCCCGTAAACACGGGACAGGCTTCACCCCTGACATTGTCAGGGCGGAGAAATTCTATTACATAATCCGGGTTAAATCACCCAATGGTAATTCTATAAAAATTAATCCTTAGGTAATAAACGAAATCACCTCAACAATCCCTACCAAACAATAAATTTTATCAACCCCACAAAGTGCAACCATCTTATATTTTGTTAAAAATGAGGTTAACGAATGTTAACACCTCACTAAACCTATTTCACCAGCCTATATTTATGACAATTCATTGTCAAACCAATTGTCATTATGCCTTTAATTTACCTTGTTCCATTTCTACTCGCAACCTATACGCCCATTCCCGAAAAAGACCCTAAAGAATTTTTCGAACTTCAAGGAAAGCTAATTGATGCTAGTTCAATGCAGCCAATAGCGAATGCACACATTTTCTGGTCAACACACAAAACCATAAGTAATGAAAAGGGAGATTTTTCAATTCGCGTAAAAGCAGGTATCTCTCTTCAGATTTCACATATAGGCTATGAAAAGACAAGCTACATTGTGGACAGTGTTACAAGTTCTCCAGTTACAATAATTCTTCTTCCTTCAGCTGTAGAATTGGATGAGGTAGTGGTTAGAACCTTACCGAGTGAGCAATCATTTAAGCAACAAGTAATAACTGCGAATCCGGCTTTCCATCTGCAAGAAGAACGCCTAAAAAGTAATGTGAATTTTATAAAAAACATTCACCATTTAAGCTACCATAATGACATGAACAGCTATGACAAACTTTTGTCGGGTCTGAGCGATAAAGGCAGTACCGTTTTATTTTCAAGCAATCCTTCAATGGGAATTCTTGGATTAATCAGAAGATTAAAACAAAAACGTAATCTACCTTCAAAAACAAGGGTGTCAAACCCAAGCCCTAGGCTCCTGTATCCATATATGCGCAAAAAGGAAGGTTATCAAAAATATTTTGAATAAGCCTATACACTCCTGAACAGAATTAGGCCAATAAATAGTTTTTGAATTGGAGGTAATCGTTTTCCATTGTCTCCACCTTCTTGTTTCCTTCCATAAAAGCAGCCAATCTTTCAGGCAACACCACTTTTTCTCCAAGTGCTTCCTCCACAGTACTTCTGAATTTACCAGGATGAGCTGTTTCCAAAAATACACCTTGAAAGGCAGAAGGATGGCCTTTCATAAAAGCTTTCAAGCCAAGATAAGCAACAGCTCCATGTGGATCCATGGTATATCCTGTTTCCTTTTTAACTTCCACCATGGCTTCTTTGGTGCTTTCATCAGAATAAAAACATCCCTGTACTTTCTCCTTTAATTTTTCTTCATCTCCTCCAAATAAAGCCAGCAATCGGAAAAAATTACTTGGGTTCCCTACATCCATGCTATTGCTAATGGTTTGTACGGAAGGTTTTGGTAGGAATGCAGCACCATTCAAATAATCCGGCACCACTTTATTGACATTGGTGGCGGCTATAAACTTATCAACAGGTAAACCCATCCGCTCTGCTAGAATGCCTGCTGCTAAATTACCGAAATTACCACTTGGTACAGAAAACACAAGTTTCTTGCCTTCTTTTGGCAATCTGGAATAAGCATAAAAATAATACAAGCACTGAGGTATCCAGCGGGCAATATTAATAGAATTGGCAGAGGTAAGTAGTAGCTTACTGTTCAAGTCAGCGTCTAGAAATGCTTCTTTTACCAATTTTTGACAATCATCAAAAACACCATTGACCTCTATGGCTTTAATATTTTTACCGAGGGTTGTAAATTGTTTCTCTTGAAGTTCACTAACTTTTCCAGATGGATAAAGAATAACTACTTCAACTCCATCAACATCCAAAAAGCCATTGGCCACGGCACTCCCTGTATCCCCAGAGGTAGCAACCAACACCTTGATCCCATGCTTTTCCTGAAGCATGCTCATCATCTTGGAACAAAATCTGGCACCAAAATCCTTAAAAGCCAATGTAGGCCCATGAAATAGTTCAAGGGTATAGACATCCTTTTCCACCTCAACCACAGGTGCATCAAAATCCAAAGTATGGTCTACGAGTGATTTAATTTGTTCTTTGGTTAAATCTTCTGAAAACAAAGCTTCAATCACCTTATAACCAATTTCTTTGAATGACAGCTCATGCATAGTAGAGAAAAATTCCTCAGGCAATACAGGAATTCTTTCAGGCATGTAGAGTCCTTGATCAGGTGCCAGCCCTTTGATAACGGCTTCTTTTAGATCTACCTTATGATTCGGATTGTTGGTACTGTAATATTTCATTAGAGAGTGACAGATTTGTCAAAACATTAAATTTCTTCTTCGATGATATAGGCTCCGCGGGTATTAATCGCTGACACGTATAAATCAATCGGTAACTGAATTTTATCAAACACTTGTTGAGCCAGTCGACTTACTTCCCAGGCAATCTCCTCATTTGGTGACAATACAAACATGGTCGGGCCGGAACCGGAAATACCACAGCCTAAAGCTCCTGCTGGTATTATACCTACTTTCACCTCATCATAGCCTGGAATAAGAATTGACCTTGAAGGTTCTGCAATCACATCATTAAGTGAGCGACTTATCAGTCCCATGTCTTCTTGGAACAGGCCTGCAACCAAACCCGCTATATTTCCGGATTGGGTAGTAGCATCCTGCAATGTTACATTTCTTCTTAACACACTTCTGGAATCCGAAGTATTCAGTTCCAAATGAGGATGTATCAAGGTACAATATAAACCTCTTGGCACATGCAAAGGAATTACATCCAAGGGTTTATATTCACGGATCAGTACAAAGCCTCCGAGTAATGAAGGTGAGATATTGTCAGCATGTCCCGCTCCACATGCAATTCTCTCGGATTCAATTCCGAAAGGTAATAGGTCTTTTTTTTCATAAGGGTTACCTAACAAAGCATTGGTTGCCATCAAGGCAGCCACTGCACTTGCAGCACTTGAACCCATTCCACTCCCCAAAGGCAAGCCTTTGTAAAGTTCTATTTCTAACCCTCCTTTAAAGCCTAGATTATCCACCATCGCTTTAACAGCAACGCTGCATGTGTTTTTCTCGGACTCATAGGGCAATTTCCCATTGTCTCCGGTTATTTTCACCACCCTAACTCCTGGTGTCTCAGATAGTGACACACTCACCTTGTCTCCTAAGTCTTCTATCGCAAAACCTAAAATATCAAAGCCGCATGAAACATTTGCCACAGTAGCTGGTGCAAATGCAGTAACTTTTTGCTTGTCCATATTACCTTGAATAATTTCCTAACCTGATAATGTCTGCAAATACACCTGCAGCGGTAACATCCGCTCCAGCTCCCGGACCTCTAATGATCATAGGAAACTCATGGTATCTTTCAGTGGTAAACAAAATCATATTGTCACTCCCTTCCAGGGAATAAAAAGGATGCTTTTTGTCCACAGATTTTAACCCTACAGTAGCTTTACCATTTTCTAAAACGGCCATAAACCTAAGGGTTTCCTCTTTTTCGTTGGCTTCGTCTACTAAGGCTTTGAAATGAGGATCATGTTCTTTTAATTTTTCCAGAAATGCGTCTACAGATGCTATGTCTTTACAGTCATCAGGCACCATACTTTGAATAGAAACGTCTGAAAAATGCAAGTCCTGCTCTGCTTCTCTACCTAATATAAGGATCTTTCTCGCTACATCCATCCCACTTAGATCATCTCTAGGGTCTGGCTCCGTGAATCCCTTTTCCTTGGCCTGCTCTACTACCTTACTAAACGGGGTACCTTTGCTTAATTCACTGAATATAAAATTCATAGAACCACTAAGTACGCCTTCAATTTTAAGTACTTTATCACCACTTAAAATCAAATCCTGCAAAGTGCTAATAACTGGCAATCCAGCAGCCACATTGGTTTCGTAGAGGAACTTAATATTTCTTTGTCCTGAAAGTTTTTTCAGGGATTTATAATTCTCTAAAGAACTAGAATTGGCTTTCTTATTGGGGGTAACGATGGCCACTTTGGAGGAAAGGACTCTTTCGTAAGTATCAGCCACTTCTTGACTAGCGGTACAATCTACCAATACAGAATTTGAGAAATTCATGCTATTCATCGTATTTAAAAATACGCTAAGGTTCATCGGTAAATCAGCACTCGATGGAACTGGAATAGAACTAAGGTCAAACCCGTCTTCATCAAAAGCCATGAATCGGGAATTGGCCAAACCATGAATTTTGATATCCAACATATAATCCTCCTGCAACTTGTTCAATTGATTTTGAATCATCGATATCAATGTTTTGCCAATCAACCCAACGCCAATAAGGAAAATATGTAGCACCTTGTTGTCTGAGAGGAAAAAAGCTTCATGCAAAGCATTCAAGCCCTTCTGCAGGTCAGACTGTTTAATAACAGCAGATATATTTAGTTCAGAACTGCCTTGAGCTACTGCCGATACATTTATATTATTTCTTCCAAGCGCTTGGAACAGCCTTCCACTTGCCCCTGGATGGTGCTTCATGTTCTCGCCAACAACGGCTATTACGGCCATATTTGGCATAATCTGAACCTTGTCCATTTCTCCGGCGAGAATCTCATAATGGAATTCATTTTCCAAAACTTCTTGAGCCACACTAGCGTTTTCACTTTTAATAGCGATACAAATACTGTGTTCTGAAGAAGCCTGACTAATCAATACTACATTGACATCCGCCTTAGCAAGGGCACCAAAAACTCTACTACTTACTCCTATCACCTCTACCAGTCCAGAACCTTGGACATTCAATAGCGAAATGTGGCTTAATGAAGAAATACCTTTAATCAATTTAGAGTTCTCCGGCTTTTCGCAAATAAGTGTTCCTTCCTCCTCTGGCTTAAAAGTGTTTTTAATGTAGATAGGCACTTTACGCTTCATCGCTGGTTGCATGGTAGCTGGAAATACAACCTTAGCACCAAAATGAGAAAGCTCCATCGCTTCATTATAACTCAATTGTGGAATGGTAATCGCAGAATAAACCAATCGAGGATCTGCTGTCATTACTCCAGTCACATCGGTCCAAATCTGCAAGCTGTCAGCTTTTAATGCCGCGGCAAAAATAGCTGCAGTATAATCAGAGCCACTTCTTCCGAGTGTGGTTGTTTCTCCCTTTTCTGTTGAAGCCACAAAACCAGTAATGACAAGTACTCCTTGGTGTTTGGAATAATAGTCGTAAATCAATTGATTTGTTGTAGGGAAAATTACTCTAGCATTCCCAAAACGATCGTTGGTTCTGATGAGCTCTCTGGCATCAACATAATGCGTATCCATTTCATTTTCTCGCATCCCTTCCGTCATAATGTAGGTGGAGATACGTTCTCCGAAACTTACTACATAATCAGAAGTTCTTGCAGAAAATTCTTTTATTAAAAAAATACCATGATACAGATCCTCAAGTTCATTGAACCTTACCTTGACATAGGTCAAAACAGAAGATTGCTTTCTTACAGGAATTAATTGTTTTACGAGTTGGAGATGACGCTTCTCCAGAGAAAGTAAAAGTGCCTTGTATTCCATGTCGTTTTCCTTTGCGAGATGGGCACATTTTAGTAAATCCTCGGTAACTCCCCCAAATGCTGAAAAGACAACAGCTATGCGATCGTCTAGGGATGCGTTCTTGACAATGGAAAGAACATTTTTAATTCTTTCCAAATCAGCTATGGATGAACCTCCAAATTTTAATATTTTCATTGCTATTCTTTATCGATTAATAAGGTTAACAAAAGCCTATGAAGGGCCTCTTGTGTCAGGGCAATATGTATGTATGCACGGGATTACCCCGTAATACCTGTAATTGTGGTAGTATTGCCACTAAAAAATAGACTGCAGTTAAGTGACCGAAAAGTTTCGGTTAAAGAAATTTCTAGAATTTTATTTACTGCGAAAACCATGTTTGAATGTTTGAAGGGACAATTCTAATGACAAATTTTATATATCACAAGTTTTTTAGATTAGAAATCCCTTATTACCTTAAGATTAAAAAACTGATTGTCACTCAAACAAGTTCATTATGCCTTATAAAATGTTGTCTAAGGCTTAATTTAGCTAATCATAAAAATTGAAATTCCGCTCAATTTATAAAATGAAAACTTTGAGATAATTCTAAGCAAAACCAAACAAAAGAGCTCTATGCAAAATACATGACATCCTTCAGTAAGGTCTGTAAGCATTGAAATATTTTGATAAAATTCAGGAAGACTAAAAACCAATTCCATTTTTCCTAAATTGTTAAGTAGATTTTTCTATCAAGAAACCAACATTTAATCCCAATTTTTAAAAAAATCCAGCATTGAAACACAGGGTTTTGAATCAAACCTGTGTTTCAACCCGGAGTATGTGATAGGATTTCTCCGCCCTGACAATGTCAGGGGTGAAGCCTGTCCCGTGTTTACGGGAAGTGTTGCAATCGCAAGAAAATCAGACTGTTTGGAGATTTTAGCATAGCATCGCTATGGTGAAATTAAAAACAGCAACGAAGTGGCTGATTTTAAAGCGATTTCAGCGCGTAATAGAATGTCTATTGCATAATTCGGGTTCAATGCCTTTAATTCAGTTTCTATTTCCTAAAATTGTTCTATTACACCACCAATGCTTTCTTTTACGTCAATTATATTGGGATCTCCCTTGTATTTCACTCTACCTCTAGTTGCAGCAGTTCCTTTTAGCGATTCCAACACTTCAAAACTTCCACTTGCATTGGTATTGGTTCTGATTTCTGCATTTTTCACAACCAACTCTTCTCCGTCAATCTCTGAATTTGTAAATGCGTTATAATCTAAATTTTCTGCAGTTCCCTTCACAAACATTCTGGCATTGGTTTCTGCCTCCAAAATCAACTGTTCAGCTTTAACTTCTACTTCCAGGTAAGCGTTACTCGCCACTTTTAACTGAACCACTTTACTTTCAACCATGTCCTTTACAAAAACCTTAGCTCCAGAGCTAGCTTCAATTTGGTTAAGTTGGACATAGGTTAAAACCACTTTAACAGAACTGGACTTGGGATTATTACCAGAAACCTCAATTTCTAATTCCCGCTTGTTAACATCTGAAGTCACCTGACTTATATCAATCCCTGAGGCGGTAATCGTCATTTCATGTATTTCGCCCTTAACAAGTTCAACCTCGATGGCATCACTGACTACTAGCTGATCAAAAGCATTTAAGGCTCTGGTTTCGGTAGTGGTTTGTGCTTTGGCACTTAAGACCAATAGCAACATGAATAGGGATAATGCTGTGTTTTTCATAATTCTAAATAATTAATTAATCAATTGATGCCACCATACAATTTAAATGTCATATTTCTTAAGGAGGCATTGGTTGCCGCATAGTGCATAGCCTCAGCAATTTCTTCCGTCTTAACCCAATCCCCAAAATCAGCATCAGGCATAGCCGCTCTATTTTGAGGCGTATCTATAATACTTGGTACAAAGACATGTGACCTAACTTTTAGATCGGCAGTTTCATTAGCAATAAAATCTGCCAAATCAATCACCAAACTCTTACTCAAAGCGTATGCCAAAACATCTTTACCTTCATTGGGCTGTAAAGCAGGCTTAGCCCCTACGAATAGGAAAGTGCCATTGTTGGTTTTTCTCATTAACGGTATAAAATGTTTCACCATATTAAAAGCACTGAAAAAATTAAGTTGAATCATTTTCTCTATGTCTTTACTAGTAGTTTCTTCAATTCCTCCGATAGCAAAACCTCCTACCAATAAGGCCATGCATTCAAGGCTTCCGTATTGAACTTGGTATTCTTTACTAAAATCCTTCACAGATTGCTCATCAGTGACATTTACTTGGTAAACATCATCCGCTTCTTCAACTTCCAAGTCGCTACCTGGAGAAACAATGGCTATCACTTTAAATCCTTCCCTCTTAAATTTACTTACAACTGCGCTACCCAAATTCCCTGCACTTCCTGTGATAATAATATTTCTATTCATGCTATTATTTTGTTTGGTTATTATGCGGTATTTTTGTCAGCTAAATGGACAAAACATAAAAGTAAGGTTTATTTTTAAAATAGTAATGGAAACAGGAAAAAGCAATATAGAGGTCAATGAACGAAAAAAACGAATAATATTCGTTTTAAAAGTGCTTGCTTACTTTACTTTTTTGGTCCTTCAGGAAGCCATTGAGCCTGATAAAAATCTTTTATTTTCAAAACTTTACAATATAGTAGATGCCTTTGCCTTCCTACTTTCAGGAAATATTTTGGTTTCGCTAGGAAGAATATTTTTGGTGAGGTTTTACTTGAGGAAAAAGAAAACGAACTCACTACACAGTAATTTTGTCCTTGGCATTAATAGGATTGCAAGTCTGCTAAATGTGATTATACTTTTGATCGCTATAATGGTCTTTTTCGATATTGATCCCAAAGAATTCCTTTCCAGTATTACCATAGTAGCTGCGGCCATTGCACTCTTGTCTAGGGACTATATCATTAATATGCTCAATGGACTCATTATCATGTTTTCAGACCAAATCACCCTTGGTGACTATATTAAAGTTGGTGAGCATCAAGGAAAAATAAAAGACATCACTTTATTGAATATTGTCCTTTTAAATGATGACTACGACTTGGTAATGGTTCCGAATAGCCTCATTCTTACTGCCAACGTTGTTAATTACAGTCGACAGAACATAAGAAAGCTGACCTTTGATTTTGAAGCTACCAATCATTCATTATTAAATGTGGATGAAATGGAAAACGAACTGAAAGCAAAAATAAAACCATTTAAAGAAGAGGTTCAGAGTGACAGTATTTCTCTTAAAGCACTAGAAATAAAAAAAGACATCGTTAAAATGAAACTTCAGATACAACTAAATAATAAATCAAGAGAATCTGAAAGAAAAATACGACGAATAATCAATCAGGCAATTATCAACCTTACAGGTGAAGAAAACAAATGACAACTTTTTCTCGCAAGTCTACCAAGTGGTAAAACTCATCCCTCGAGGAAGGGTAACATCTTATGGTGCCATTGCTTCTTACCTTGGTAGCAAAGGAAGTGCTCGAATGGTAGGCTGGGCCATGAATGCAGCACATGGTATGGAGGATGTACCTGCCCACCGGGTAGTAAATAGAATAGGGATGTTATCAGGTAAAAACCATTTTGCCACTCCAGACCTTATGCAGCAACTACTGGAAAAAGAAGGAATCAATGTAGAAAATGACATTATTGTAGATTTTGATAACTTTTTTTGGGACCCAGAGAACCATTTAACCTTATAAAAGGTTTGAAATCCAACGACTTTCAATTGTCATTTTAAAACTAAAAATTACACTTCATATCTACAGTGTTTCAAACCCTACACCAAAGAAACCAAAATATATAATTTATCAAAAACCATGTAATAATTACCAAATCTTTAATAAATCATTAACTATTTTGCTAATAACAAAACTTAGAAACAAAATATTAGGAAATTAAAATACTTTATTCTAGTTTTGAAATACATTTTTCAAAAGACAAAAATGTAAACAACATATATTATGGCATGATAATGGTTTACCTGAAAATATCTTTTGAATGATTTAAATAAAATCAATCGTATGCCCTCCACTATCACCGAGCGAAAACCAACCGCTAAATCAATCAGCATAAAGAGGAAATATTCAAAAATATTCCCTAGAGTCAATTTTGATGAATCTCAACAAATGCTCAAAAGGGTTTTTGATATTTCTTTGAGCTTGGGACTTATGGTATTTGTTTTCTCATGGCTATTCCCATTAATAGGCATTATCATTAAAGCCACCTCTTCCGGCCCTGTGTTTTTCCAACAATTAAGACATGGAAAAGACAATGTACCTTTTTTTTGTTATAAGTTCAGGACGATGTACATCAACGACCAAGCGGACACTAAACAAGCCACCAAAGATGACCCAAGAATTACTTGGATTGGTAAGTTCTTACGGAAGTCAAGCTTGGATGAATTACCTCAATTTTTAAATGTTATCAGAGGTGAAATGTCTATCGTTGGGCCAAGGCCACACGCCATGCCGATGAATTATAAATTTTCTTCAGAGATCGACAATTTTATGTTTCGCCACACTGTGAAACCAGGTATTACAGGTCTAGCCCAAGCAAAAGGATTTAGAGGCGAAACCAAAGATTTCTATGATATCTATTCAAGATGTAAGTTGGACATATTCTATGTGAACAATTGGTCACCGATGTTGGATATTAAAATCATAGTTTGGACTGTGTTTTCTTTACTTTTGGACAAAGGAAAAGCTTATTAAGTAGGCTTGACAATATCAACAACTGGCAACTCTCTACCACCTTACAGACCTAAGTTATAAATTCAAACTAAGATTATTATGGCCAATCAATACCCTAGACTATGGTATGCTTTGCTATGCAAAAAATAAAAGCCGGCCCTCAACTTTCCCAAACGATTTATGGTCAAACTATTGACTTTAAATTTCCTTTCAATTGAAAGGAATCTTATTCATTAGGTGTGTTTATTCCGCACTAACCAAAGGCCTAAAAACATCAACAAACCGTTTAATATTAACAATTCAAATCCGAATTTGTAACCCCAAAACCAGTTTTCTGATTTTGATGAAAGGACGAAGGATATTAATGGAGCCAAAACAGCCAAAATGGGAACCCATCTATCTTTCACTTTATATTTGGTGAAAAGCCCAAAGGAGTAGAGGCCTAGCAAAGGACCGTAAGTATATCCTGCAATTAGAAAAACCGCATTGATTACACTCTGATCATTTAACCATCGAAAAAGGAGAATGACTATAAACATCAAAAAAGTAAAACTAAGGTGTACCGTTTTTCTAATGGTCAATGCTTTTTTCTTATCTGGATTCTTGTCTATTTCAAGAAAATCGTAGCAAAAGGAGGTTGTAAGGGCAGTCAAGGTAGAGTCTGCACTACTATAGGCCGCGGCAGTAATACCCAAAACAAATACAATCCCAGCAAAAGTAGAAAAATAAGAAGTTGCCAACAGAGGGTATAAATCATCAGTACGTTCAGGAAGGGTAATTTGATTGCTTTCAGCATACATATACAATAAAACCCCTAAGGCTAAGAATATCAAATTTACAACTACCAATATATTGGTAAACCAGAACATATTTTTTTGTGCATCTTTGAGATTTTTGCAGGTCAGGTTTTTCTGCATCATATCCTGATCCAAACCAGTCATGACGATGACTATAAACATTCCTGAAAAAAACTGCTTGAAAAAATTCGTTCCACTTTTCCAATCCCAGTTAAAAATTTTGGAATAAGGTTGATCTGCTACTTTCACCATCAAATCACCTATCCCGGAAAGCCCGAGCTCTTGTGACACCAAAACAATGCTAACAAAAACTGCCAAAAGCATAAAAAAGGTTTGTAAGGTATCTGTCCACACCACTGTTTTAATACCTCCCCGAAAAGTATACAACCAAATTAAGGTTACAGTAATCAAAACTGAAACCCAAAAAGGAATTCCCCATCTGTCAAATAATATGATTTGTAAAACACCAGCCACTAAGAAAACCCTAATAGACGAACCAAGTGTTCTTGAAAGAATAAAAAAGAAAGCTCCCGTCTTATACGACCAAAAGCCAAATCTCCCTTCCAAATAGGAATAAATTGAAACCAAATTCAGTCGATAATAAAGCGGAAGTAGCACTTTAGCAATCACCGCATAGCCCACCGTATAGCCCAAAACAAGTTGAAAATAATAGAAATTACTATTTCCTACTTCTCCAGGCACTGAAATAAAGGTTACTCCCGAAAGTGAAGCACCTATCATCCCAAAGGCAACTAAAAACCAAGGAGATTGTCTATCTCCTGTGAAAAAGGTGTCTGATTTTAAATTTCTGGAAGTAAGCCATGAAATCAGGAACAACAGTAAAAAATAAGATGTTATAACAATTAATACGAGATTTGAGTCCATAATGCTTTTGGCTAAAGGGCATTAAATTTGGGATTAATTATTAACTTTGCAAAATGAAACCTTTAGAACATTTATTTGAATCCGAAGAAGAATTATTAGTAGAGGAAACTGTTGACCAGGAAGAGCATGACTTGGTGGTTTTTAATGATGACATCAATACTTTCGATCATGTTTCCAAGGTATTAATTAAAGTGTGTAAACATTCCCAAGAACAGGCAGAGCAATGCACAATGATTATTCATTACAAGGGCAAATGCTCTGTTAAAAAGGGAAGCGCAAGTAAACTCAAACCTATGTGTGAGTCTATTCTTGATGCAGGCATACAGGCTACAATTTTATAAATTAAAGCTTAATTGAATTTCCCTTCCAAACTAATTGAAGATGCTGTAGCGGAAATAAGCCGGCTTCCTGGTATAGGTAAGAAAACAGCCCTCCGCTTAACTTTGCATTTGCTTAAGCAAAAAGAGCCCGTAACCACAGCACTTACGGATGCCTTGTTGAACCTTCGTAAAAACATCCAATACTGTGTGATTTGTCATAATGTTTCTGACGATACAGTTTGCAGTATTTGTGAAGGCCTTAAAAGGGACAAAAGCGTAATCTGTATTGTCGAGGACCTCCCCGATGTACTGGCAATAGAAAACACCAACCAATACTCAGGTTTGTACCATGTATTGGGAGGAGTGATTTCCCCGATCCAAGGAATAGGGCCAGATGAGTTAAAGATAGCGTCTTTAATTAAGCGAATTGAGACTCCCTCAAATGATGTTCAGGTTAAAGAAATCATCTTGGCACTGCCTGCAACCATGGAGGGAGATACTACCTCATTTTTTATAACAAGAAAGTTGAAAGACAAAGGCTTAAATATTAGCTCAATAGCTAGAGGTATTCCTGTTGGTAGTGAATTGGAGTACACTGATGAGATAACACTTGGAAGAAGCATCTTAACCAGAATAAAATATTCTTCGGAATAATTTGTTGAATTAAAATACCTACCTATATTTGCACTCCGTTTCGGGGGATTAGCTCAGTTGGCTAGAGCGCTACACTGGCAGTGTAGAGGTCATCGGTTCGAATCCGTTATCCTCCACTTTAGGTTTACAGCTAAAGTTGTAAACCTTTTTTTTATTTTTAGGGTTTTTAATATATCTGTATTATTATTGCTTGTAGGCATTTAAGCAGTCAACCCATTTAACTTTTAGGTACTATATAGTTAAGGCACTTAATTGTTTTTGCCTGATTTAAGTAAAGAAACAGGTGCTTGCACAGTTCTTTAAATATAAATCCCCCTCTATCCAATGGGAGGGGATAGGGAACCACTATCATAGTTGGAAACATAAATGAAATACCATGCCATTTTATCAAAAAAGCTTTTTCGCGTTATCAACTTTTCTATTTTTAACCTTATCGGTTACATACGCACAATATGAGACGCATTTACTTCAAGGGCTAGTTATATCCAGCTCAGATGCACCGCAGTCCAACGCAGAACTGGCTATAGATGGATTACAAAATACTTCTTGGGTATCCAACAATCCTTTCCCAACAAATTTTTATGACAATGCTTACCAAAATTTAATTCTACAACCCAACCGTATTGAATTAAGCAATATTTATCCAGAGGCAACCAATTCCTACTCACCATCCATTACATTACCAGCTGAGGCCTTTATCAATTTCGCCTCCCCAGAAGACATTTATTTAATAGGATTAAAAACCAATGGTCTACAGGAAAAGGTCACCATTACCTTTTTTGATAGTTTAGGAATTGTTAAAACAGAAGAATATTTACCAGCTCAAAGTTACAACCACATCAGGTTTGAAGTTAACCTAGAGGATATTGAAAAAATTAAACTCAGTAGTATTGCCTCCTTTTCCATAATGGAAATTGGTTTATTAGCAGAAGTCCCTAAAGAATACATTACGCTGGATCTGGGCGATACTTACACTGTTAGTGAGGTAAAATCCAAACATTGGGCAGGAAACAGCAATGCAACAGCCACACAGCTTCTTGCTGGGAATCATCCAGACAGCCTTACAATAATTGCCAACTTACAGCCCGACGAGATTGCCTTTATTAGCACTTCACTTGACCCAGCTATTGAAGCCAGATACCTCCAGATTGCACATAGGGTAGTTCCTGAAAACTACAAAAAGGTCACTGTGTTTGAAATAGAGGCTTATGGTAGTGAGATTGTAAAACCAGACCCAGTACTTCCCGATCCAGACCCAGTAACGACATGGAATCCAGATGCGGGTTTATATTCGGCACTATCCAAGACAGCAATAGCATCATCAAGCTCTACTGCCAATGGAACCAATAACACAGCAGAGGCGGTATTAGATGACAATATTGCCACGGCATGGCTATCTACAAACCCGCTTCCTGATGCTTATGTTAGCAATTCCAGACAAAACATCTTCCTGAACAAAAATGGGATAGCTGGAAATGGGGCAAACATGACCAATGCTACAGATGGAAATCTGGGTAATAGTACTCCTCAAATAGGCCTAATCAATGGTGTAGCTAACTTCTCACTGGATTTAGCCCCTGTTAAGGTTCACAGACTAGGGCTTAGGCTGGCCAATAATCATGCTGAACCTGTAAGTATTCAGGTAATTAATCTGCAGGGTGACACCCTTAGTACAACTTATGAAACCACAACTACTGGACATGTGAGGTTTGAAATTGAGATGGATGAGGTTACAAAGGTCTTCTTGACATCAAATGCCGCATTCAGCATCCAAGAAATAGCTGCATATTCGGAACCATTGTCCGAATTTATAACCTTGGACTTGATGGAAGTCAAGCCTGTTTCGCGAATTGCCGCAAAACAATGGAACGGTAATAATACTGCCATTTCCTCCAAATTATGGGTAGGACCTACATTAGACAGTTTGACTTTACTGGCAGAGTTGGACCCTAACTCTTTAGACATTCACAATATTGAATTACCAGAAGGCAATAGAACCAGGTTTGTTCGACTAGAACAACAATTGGTAGATGAAAATTATAAAAAGGCCACCATCCAAGAATTAACAGTGTACGACAAGTTTGGTAACTACGGTCCCCCTCCTGCACCAAAACCGCAGAACACAAGTTTTGGTAAACTATTTGGAGTAAATACAGTATGGGCCTGGGGAACCAAAAAAGTACCGAACTTGCAAGGAGCAGACGAAGGGGCTCAAAAATTTATCCGAGCTGCCAATCAGGCCAGAAATTACCACAATATCCATTGGGATACTGCTGACCCTGACATCACCCCTTCCTATGGTGGCGAAAACCCTATGGTATTGCGACCATGGACGCAGTGGACCCGAGAATATAAAGATTGGATAGATAAAGGATTTGAAGTAGATGCAACTTTTACCTTTGACAGATTTCAGGAATCTTTATGGGACAATCCTTATTCTTCAGGTTATGGTCTTGGACATGCCTTTGCCAGCACTTTTGGCCCAAGTCATGAAAACCTAATCCGCACTGTAGAGGTAGGTAATGAACCCTGGGACTACAGTGACTCAACCTATCGTAAAATACTATTGGGAACCGCTCAAGGACTAAAAACTGCAGACCCTATGATAAAGGTATTGCCCGCAGCCTTACAAGCATCCAACCCCGTTACTAATGATGGACAAAAAAATTATATGGGAACCAAACTGCACGAGGCGGCGGCCCCATACCTTGACGGAATTAACTTACACCTTTACAGCTATTACAGAACCAATGAAGGTGACAGAATAGCTGTACATCCTGAACATCCGGCATCAGAAATGAGGGCCTTGTTTTCCGGATTACGATTTAGAGATGCCAATATGCCTGGCAAAGAAGTGCATGTTACTGAATGGGGATGGGATGCTTCAAGTGAAAATGAAACAGCCATCAATTCAGAAGCAGTAAGTGCTCAATCACAGGCTGTATATGCACTACGAGGACTGTTTTGGTTAAGTAGAATGGGAGTAGATAAGGCCCATTGGTATTTTTATGCCAATGTGGATACCCTTGAAGGCATAGACCCGATTAATTATCAACGGTCTGGACTAACCGAATCAGGACACTATGGATTCAAAGAAAAGCGAGCCTTTACAGCGCTTGAGGCCATGCAAAATAGGATGGGAAACCTATATTTTGAAGATGTAATCAGAGAGGATGAACAAGCATACATTTACCAACTTAGGAATGAAGAAGGTGAACTGTCCCATCTTATAGCTTGGAGACCAGTTACCGGTGAAGATTCTTTGACAGTAAATTACCAGCTTCCGGCAGAATTCCCTGCTCAAGAGGCCTGGTACCTTTCAGGACTATCTCCAAATGGAGAAGAGGTATCCCTTTCTTATACCAATGGAAAACTCACTTTACCGCTTTCCTCTAAACCCCTTCTGATCCATTTAGGTACATCTGTTCAAAATGGTACCAACATCCCTTTGGAAGGAAACCTAAAGGTATATAATGATAAAACCGGGTTTGAATTGAAGTTAAGCACAAATACCCCTTTAAAACATGCTGATGAAATTAAGCTCATTAATGAAAAAGGGCCTCTTAACCACTCCTCAATTACCTGGCAAAAAGAATCTCCTCTACTTTGGAAAGCTGATTTAGGTAGCCTAGATCCTGGAGCCTATCTAACTCGGGTTGAATTAGGGACTAAAAAGGTACAAACCAACACTGTGTCCATTGACATACCCCATAGGTTTGTATTGTCGCCAAATCCAACTCAAGGGAAAAGTACATTAAGGGTAATGCAAGAATTTAATGAAAAGACAAAAATCTCTATTATTCGCTTAGATGGTATTCCTGTACAAACCATTTACCTACCAGCCCACACTACTACAGCAAACCTGGATTTTAGCGAACTGAAAAACAGCACTTATTTGATTCGCCTTGAAAATACAAGTTTCAAAGGTCAGCAAAAATTTATTAAGCAATAAAAAAAATATTTAAAGAAATAGGGCTGGTAAGTTTTACAACTTCCAGCCCTTTTTGCTTTTCTATGGTTTCGTTTACCCTTTGATTTGGGAAAAAGAATACTATATACTTTACAATACTTTGTGCTTTTCAAAAGGAACACTCCTATCAAAAATATAACGGTAAGTATGATGCGTCTTATAGATGGAAGCATTTAATTGTTCACATACTCGCATCATTTTAGGGTTAAAATCCCCCACCCAATTCATCTCTATGGTCTCATAGGGCAGTTTTTTCTCTGCTACATTGTCCCTATAATCTGTTGCCATAGCACTTTCTACACCCTTTCCCTGGAATTCCGGCACTACACCAAATACCAAACCTAGCATTTTATCTGGTGGATTAAAGGTTTTGTGCCAAAGAAATTTAAGTTTACCTATTAGATCCATTTTACCATCAACATATTTAAAGATTTGATTGATTTCAGGAATACTAATAAAGAAACAAATGGGATCCCCTTTATAGAAACCAAAAAAGATAAGGTTCGGATCTATTATAGGCTTCATTTTGGAAAGCATTAGCTTGGCTTCCCTTACGGAAATGGTTTTACCCAAATGTCCCGCCCAAGCTTTGTTGTATACGGTCATAAAGTATTCTGGAAATTTCTCCCAAAGCTCTTTTCCTTTAAGGCACCTAAATTCAAAATCTTTATTTTCAAGAATTTTCATCGACCTTTCCCTGATCTTTGGATCGACAACTACCCCTTTTACATTTCTGCTATAAGTATATTGTTTAAAATAAATTTGAAACCCATAGGCTTCAAAAAAATCCTTATAATACGCGAAATTCCAGTGCATGTTATAATTAGCCGGAGAAAAACCATCTACCAACAAGCCCCACCATTTGTCTCTTTCCCCAAAATTCACCGGGCCATCCATGGCTTCCATACCTTGGGCAACTAACCAGTCTTTTGCAGCATCAAATAACATAAAAGCTGCTTTTTGATCATTTATACATTCAAAAAAACCCATCCCTCCGGTTGGGATTTTCTCTTTCCATTTGGGATTGATAAAAGCGGCATTTCTACCTATGGTTTTCCCCTGATCATCTATTAATAACCAACGGATGGATTTACCTCCACTCTTGAACAGTTTGTTGGTCTTGGGGTGAAAAAGGTCTTCTATGTCTTTGTCCAGGGGTCTGATCCAGTTTTTCTCATTCTGGTACAACCTCACTGCCATTTGAAAAAACTCTTTTTGATGCGCTGGGGTGGTGACTTCCTGTAAATGCATGGGTTAAAAAACTACTTTAATTATGTTATAAATGATAATTAGAATAAACAAAAGACTAAATAACTTCTCCGTAAAGGTCAAATTCGGTGGCTTCGGTAATCTTTACATTTACAAAGTCACCCAATCTGCAATAATACTTACTGGCATCTATCAATACCTCATTGTCTACCTCTACAGAATCATAGGCTGTCCGACCTACAAAACGGCCATTTTCTTTTTTATCAATCAACACCTTGTATTCCTTCCCTATTTTCTCCTGATTGAGCTCAAAAGAAATCTGTTCTTGTATCTCCATCAGGCGATTGGCCCTTTCCTGTTTTACTTCCTGTGGTACACTATCCTCCAATCCATAAGCATGTGTATCTTCTTCATGAGAATAGGTGAAAACTCCTAATCGCTCAAATCGCATGCGTTCTACAAAGTCCACCATTTCTTCAAACTCGGCCTCACCTTCACCTGGATGTCCGGTAATAAGCGTTGTCCTGATCGCAATGTCCGGGATTTTACTACGGATTTCATTGATCAAATCCTCTTGCTTCTCACGGGTAGTTCCTCTTCTCATCGTTTTCAACACCTCCGTAGACCCATGTTGCAAAGGTATGTCCAGGTAATTACAAATATTATCCCTTTCAGCCATTACTTCCAGCACATCCATAGGGAAACCTGTTGGATAGGCATAATGCAACCTTATCCACTCCAAGCCTTCTACATCCGATAGGGCTCGCAAAAGATCTGCAAGCCTTCGTTTTTTGTAAAGATCCAATCCGTAGTAAGTAGAATCCTGGGCGATCAATAGTATTTCTTTGGTTCCACCAGCCACTTTATGCTTGGCTTCTTTAACCAATTCTTCAATTGGGCGAGAAACGTGTCCACCTCTCATAAGCGGAATGGCACAAAATGCACAAGGCCTGTCACAACCTTCGGAGATTTTCATATAAGCATAATGTGAGGCGTGACTTAGTAGTCGCTCTCCAACCAACTCATGTTTATAATCCGCCTTAAATTTTTTCAATAATGCCGGAAGCTCTCTGGTTCCAAAAAAGGCATCAACCTGAGGGATCTCCAACTCTAGGTCATCTTTATACCTTTGAGAAAGGCATCCTGTCACATAGACTTTATCCACCAAGCCTTGATCTTTAGCTGTCGCATACTCCAGTATGGTGTTGATAGATTCCTGCTTTGCATTGTCTATAAATCCACAAGTATTGATAATTACTATATTATTGTCCTCAGCATTTGATTCATGCCGGGCATCAATACCATTTCCTTTCAGTTGGCTTAATAGCACTTCAGAATCCACAAGGTTTTTGGAACAACCCATGGTGATGATATTGACTTTATCTTTTTTTAAGGTTCTTGCTTTCATATCTTCCTGCAAAAGTACAAAATTACCCTGACAACCATTCTATACATCTCGCCTTTAGCGCAATGTTATTGAATTATTAAAGACTGAAATATTTTGTAAAGAATCCTTAATCTCTGTTCGGCTTTATTAAAAGGGGAAAAGCCTACTTTTGAATAAGTAATACAGCGACAATTTTTTTATTACTCCTTGTAATTTTTTGAAAAGGCCACGATTCCATTCGAGGCCTTTTTCTTTTTGTCCCTAGGGTCGGGCTGAGAAATTCGATTTACTTACAAACTGAAACCCGAAAATCCTCCAGGTCTCGCAGATAACCGAGCTAGGTAAAAAATAGCCAATTGAAACCTGAAAGGATTTATCTCAATCATAACCAAATGATTAAACAAACAACCTACGGTTTTAGGCACTATCAATTCCGAAAATTGATTTAAATACCCGATATTTACCGAAATACTTTTAATCGACTACAATGGCTGGACTGGTAGAAAGAAAACAAACAATAAAAGAAGAGTTTGCCAATACCCTCACCCACCTGATTGGTATTCTTTTTAGTATTGTTGCCATAGCTCTTTTGGTGGTTTTTTCAGTTTTAAATGGCACTCCATTGCATGTGGTCAGTTGCTGTATCTTTGGTGCCACCATGTTGTTACTTTATACCTCTTCTACCCTTTATCACGCCATTCAATCCAAAGAATTAAAGCCCCTATTGCGTAGCATTGATCACATTAGCATTTATTTTTTGATTTCAGGCACCTATACCCCCTTACTGTTGATAGGTTTGGGAGGTACTTTAGGATGGGTCTATTTCGGAATCGTATGGACCATCACCTTATTAGGATTGGTTTTTAAAATATTCTTTATCGGCAGGTTTGAAAAATTATCGCTTATTCTGTACCTAGGGATGGGCTGGATGGCCCTGCTACTTATAAAACCTTTGGTGGCCAACCTGAGCACCGAAATTATTTACCTGATTGCAGCTGGGGGTTTGGCATACACTATAGGTACTGTTTTTTATGCCAAAAAAAAATTGCTTTACGCCCACGCCATTTGGCATGTTTTTGTCCTTGTTGGTACGGTATTGCATTTCATTGCCGTCCTTTTTCTGATAACCTGAAGGATTTCAACCTCCAGTAAAGTCCTCCGTTTTTTAAAATTATTCATACAGTTATTAAATCAAAAGGACCACCTTTCAGTCTATCCTGATTTTCAGATAAACATAGACAACTGAATATGTAACAATAGTCACTGTCTTTGGCCCTATCTATGTGTAGCTTTATAGTTGAACCAATCAATGAAACAGCTATGAAATATTATATCAATAAAACACTCGAAGCACAATCCTTTTCAGGAGTAAAAGAAAAGGTAACTGCAGCCCTAAAAGAGCAAGGGTTTGGTGTGCTTACGGAAATAGATATTCAGGCCACCATGAAAAAGAAACTAGACAAGGATTATTTACCTACCCTGATATTAGGTGCTTGTAATCCTGGTTTTGCAGACAAGGTGTTGACCATAGACCCAAATATGTCAGCCATGTTGCCTTGTAATGTCACAATCAGGGAACTAGAAAATGGTAAAATAGAGGTCTCCGCCATCGATCCTGAGGCCGCCATGGTGCCGGTTGGGAAAGAGGAAATCAAACCCTTGGCCAAAGAAGTTAAAGAAAAATTGGCTAAAGCAATTGAAGCTATAAAATAAAAATAAAGGAGATTTCTATTAACCAGAAATCTCCTTTCCTTTTCTACCATTTACTTTTCAAAAACCAAGGCATCCGGAGCTGCCCCCAGTTCTTCCAATGCCTTATTAACTGCTATTATAAATCCTTCAGGCCCACATACGTAAAAATGCTGGCGCTTAAAATCATTGATATTTTTTATTAAGTATTCCTTATCAATTCTTCCGCGATCGAAAGCGGAATCTTTTTGTTTCTCGATAATATTTTGAAATTTATGACCCAAGATGGTCTTCAACTCTTCAAAAAGTATAATGTCCTCATTGGTTTTATTGGCAAATATCAAGCGGTTATTACCAATCTCATTTTTTTGACGCAAATCTCGTAAAATGGAGATAAAAGGGGTGATCCCTGCGCCTCCTGCCAAAAACACACCCTCACCTTTGTAGGCAATGGCTCCCCATGCATCACCTATTTCCACTTTATCCCCTACTTGAGCATCACCCAACCTTTTAGTTACCCCTTCATGGTCATCGTAGGTTTTAATGGTGAACTCCAAAAAATCATCTTTGGGAAGGCTTGTAAAAGAAAATGGCCTTCTTACATCTTCCCAACCTTCTTTTAATAAACTCAATTCTGTGGCTTGCCCAGGTACAAAAGGATACCCTTTGGGCTTTTCAATTTTAAAAGCATAGGTATCATGCGTAACTATACTTTTATCTAAAATTCTTAATTGATAGCTTTCCATTGGATTTTGGGTTTTATGGTTCATAAACTTTTTAAATAACCACAAACATTAATCCATAATTAAATTTTACACCTGTTTAATATGATTTTGTTATTATTTACTTTCACAGATATGGAAAGCTCCAAGTACATAAGTATCAATACCAGAAGAAGTAAATAAAAAATTGCCATTCAACCCGGATTATGTAATAGGATTTCTCCGCCCTGACAATGTCAGGGGTGAAGCCTGTCCAGTGTTTACGGGAAGTGTTGCAATCGCAAGAAAATCAGACTGTTTGGAGATTTTAGCATAGCACCGCTATGGTGAAATTGAAAACAGTAACGAAGTGGCTGATTTTAAAGCGATTTCAGCACGTAATAGAATTTCAATTGCATATTTCGGGTTCAATTTAGGCGAGCTATGTATTGCTGTTCATTATTTTATTTCATGTCATCCTATTGGCAGACCGCTCTCCTTGAATAAATTGAGAATTTCGAACTTAAAACATATTTATAAGCACATTCTGACAGTATTAATTGTCATTGTCTTTTCTAGCCCTTACTTTAATCCAAATTAAAAAACTCAAAATGACTATACTGTTCACCTCCTTCCTGCATTGGTTTATGATTTTGTCCTTGCTTGTTTCAGAAGCCCCGACAGAAACCATTAAAATCGCCGACTTCACAAAGTCCTTTGAAGATTTAAATACCCTTCCGGCGTCCTTTTTGGTAACCAATAACATTACTTACAATTCAGAAGGAGGCCATCTTCAAGGCATTCAGCTATATAATGACCATACTGCTTACCTAAGCGGAAGCTCAGAAGACTTGAGTTATATGGTGAAAATGGAATTGGGGGAACAATCTAGGGTATTGTCCATAGATACATTGATGCATGCTCCACTACGTCATGCGGGTGGCTTTCAAATATTCGATCAATATCTGGCTGTTGGCATTGAAGACAATAAGGAAAGGAACCTTGCGTACCTACAAGTCTATAATTTGGAAGCTGAAAATCCTTTTGACAAACCCATCTATACCATAGCGCGAAAAGGAAATTACGAGCGGGTTACAGCCGGAGCGGTAGGTATAACTACATTCAGAGGTGAAATATTGATTTTAGTTGCCAATTGGGACAGTCGGGTTCTGGACTTTTATTCCTGTCCTGAACAGGACTTTTATAATGGAAAGGGGGAATTTACTCTTAAAAGTGATATAGAAGTAATAAAACAAACTACTTCTGAATGGTCCGATCCCAAATGGTTATCATATCAAAACCTAAATTTATTTTCTGACCAGAAGGACCAACTGTACATGGTTGGCACCGCCAAGAATGAGGCAGGAGATCAGGTTGCAGACTTGTTTAAGCTACAACTACCCTCCTCGTCCGCCAAAATCACAAAACTAAATTCTAAGATATTTAATACCAGCACTTCGGTAGACTTTAAAGCTGCAGCAGGCTTAAATATTTCAAGCGAAGGTGATCTAATATTGGCAGCAGCTCCCTACCAATTGGAAAAGAATACCACCATCAATTTATTTGCCCATAAAGAACCGAGTTGGAAAAAAACAAGAGAATGGCCTTCTCCAGATGCCCGACAGGCAGCAGCTGCCACTGAACTACATGCGTTTGCAATAAATAACCATTCCATTAGTAAATACGATAGGTCTACGGGTGAATTAATCACTTCCAGAAGCTACCCAAACACAAAGCATTTGAACAGTGGTTTTCTTAGCGGCGGTCTCCTCTATTGTGCCCACTCCAACTATCCAAATCAACCCGATAGCAGTAGCATTCGAATAATCGATCCCAAAAGCCTAACATTAAAAAAAACAATCAAATTGAGACAATCTAAAGGTAGCCTTACTTGGATTGTTAAAAACAAGGGCTATTGGTATGCCCTCTTCGCTTATTATGGTGAAAACAATCACCTCACTTACTTGGCCAAAATGAATGAGAATTGGGAGATTCTACAAAAATGGAACTTTCCTAACTCTATCATTAAAGAGATGGGTAAAATGAGTATTTCAGGGGGTGTAGCCTGGGAGCAGGGATTTGTAGTAACAGGCCACGACGAAAAATTATTGTATTATGTTACCCTACCTGAAAACGGTGAAAATTTAAACTTCATAAAACAATATAAAGCACCATTTACAGGTCAGGGAATCGCATTAGACCCTTTAACTGGGGGCCTTATTGGGATAAATAGAGCCGAAAAGAAGGTGGTTACCGCCAAGTTTTTACCATAGGTTATTCGCCCAGGCCTTTAACAAAAGTAGTCACCCATCTAAAACCTCTACTTGGCGTATAAATCATTTGAAGCATCATAGGAATATGCCTTTTGTTCTTTTGAACCTTAAAATTCGGCTCTGGTTCATATTTCTTGTATTCTTCCATAAACCGATCAGTACCTTCAAGGATACTATCGTAAGTTTTACCTCCCATCATAAATAGCATTGGAGGCATATTGTCATGTAGAAAATAAATTGGAGAGGTATCTTTCCAAACTTCTGGGGAGTCAGTAAAAGTCTTCAAATGGGAAGTACCTGGTGCATTGTTTTTTTCTTTAAGGTAGTGATACATATCAAAGCCAGCGGCATCAATAAGCACGGCACCTGCAATTGGATTTTTAACACCCAAACTATCAAAATACTCATCTCGAATGGCAACAAGACTAGCTAAATGACCACCAGCAGAATGCCCGGAAACTACTATTCTTTCAGGATCTCCCCCATAATCAGCAATGTTCTCATCCACCCAATTCAAGGCTTTCGCAGTAGCTTTTCCCATACTATGGATTTTATATTCCGGGCTTAAGGGATAATCAATTATGACCGTAACAATATTTCTCCTGGCCCACCTTCTGCCAACTAGGCTGTATTTTTCTTTGGATCCAGACCTCCAGCTACCTCCATGGATAAATACCAAAACAGGAAGGGCTTCTTTAATTTTTTTTGGCCGGAAAACATTCAACCTTTTTTCTGGTAATTCTCCCAGATAACCATCTTCCATGTAAGTAATGTTCTCAGAAACTGTAATCCCTCTCAAAGAACAGGACCCACATAAAACCAAGAAAAAAGAATAAATCAATAAACGCATTTAATTGTCTTTTTTATCTAATATACGTGGATTCATCCAATGCAGACCATTCATGAAAACCACGGAATTAAATATTGATAAATTTTTATTGAGTTTATCTCAATTAATGGTATCAATTCTTCCTAGTTAATTATTTTCGTGTCTTAATTCATGATTTAAATAAATGAAGGAAAATTACCCAATAAAGTTTTTGGACTTAAAAGCCATTAATCAGGCATTTGAGCCTGAACTCACAAAGACGCTTATAGAAATAAGTCAAAGCGGTCAATATGTCAATGGGGAAATCTCCGCGAAATTTGAAAAAAACTTTGCAACCTATACAGGAACTGAGCATTGCATCAGCCTGGGGAATGGCACCAATGCGCTTGAATTAATACTTAGGGCTTATCTGTTTATGGGTATTTTAGAAAAAGGAGATGAAATTCTTGTTCCAGCTAACACTTTTTTCGCTACTTTTCTGGCCATTTCCAATCAGGGATTTGTACCGGTACCCGTTGAACCGGATCCTACCACATTTAATATTTGCGCCAAAAGAATTGAACAGAAAATCACTGGTAAATCCCGAGCCCTATTATTGGTTCACCTGTTTGGTAGAAATGCATTCAATGAAGAGATAGAACAGCTTGTAGATAAGCATCAACTTAAGCTAATTGAGGACAATGCTCAAGGAGTGGGATGTGTTTTTAATGGAAAAAAAACTGGTTCACTAGGGCATGTTGCAGCGCATAGTTTTTACCCCACAAAGAACTTAGCTGCCTTGGGAGATGCCGGAGCGGTCACCACTGATGACCCTGAGCTAGCTTCTACCATCAGGGCTTTGGGCAATTACGGAGGCAAGGAAAAATATGTGTTTGAGTATTTAGGCACCCATTCAAAGATGGATGAAATCCAAGCGGGGATACTGAATGTAAAGCTTCCTTGTTTAGATAAAAACAACCGCTACAGAATTGAAATAGCGAATGCTTACCTCAAGGAAATTGATTCCATTCATTTGACCTTACCAAAGGCGGTTGAGCAAAACCAAGCCCTTTCGCATACCTGGCATCTATTCACCATTCTCGTTCCTGAAAGAGAGAAATTGATTAAACACCTCTTCGAAATGGGCATTGAAACAGCCATTCATTACCCTATTCCACCTCATCTTCAACCGGTTTATGGACAAATGGATTTTGGAAAATTACCTATTACTGAAAAAATCCATAGAGAAATATTAAGTATTCCGCTTAACCCAGTATTGAACAAAAAGGAAGTCAAAACCATTATCGAATCCATTAACAATTGGGATGGAAAGTGATATTTAAACAATCCGACTAGACATTGTAAAAAGACCTTTTACCCGAAATATGCAATAGACATTCTATTACGTGCTGAAATCGCTTCAAAATCAGCCACTTCGTTGCTGTTTTCAATTTCACCATAGCGGTGCTATGCTAAAATCTCCAAACAGCCTGATTTTCTTGCGATTGCAACACTTCCCGTAAACACGGGACAGGCTTCACCCCTGACATTGTCAGGGCGGAGAAATCCTATTACATAATCCGAGTTTAATTAAGTGATAAATCACTTTCCATGGATTTAAAAAAAACCTGTAAAAACTAACAACAGTCAGTACAGGTTTTTTTCTTCTAAACAGTCAATTGAATGAATATTGACTGAATCAGCTTATGCTTTTCTGAAATCTTTAAATGCATTGATCAACCCATTGGTAGAAGAGTCATGCGAGCTTACCTCTTCATCAGATTTCAATTCAGGAAGTATTGATTTCGCAAGAACTTTACCTAACTCAACTCCCCATTGGTCGAAACTGAAAATATTCCAAATCACACCTTGAACAAATATTTTATGTTCGTACATGGCAATTAAAGCGCCTAGAGTGGAAGGGTTTATTTTCTTAACCAAAATGGAATTGGTAGGCCTATTCCCTTCAAAAACCCTGTGTGGTGCAATCTTTTCAATTGTCTCAGGAGATTTTCCTTCTTTTTTCATCTCTTCTTTAACCTCTTCAAGAGATTTACCATTCATTAAAGCTTCTGTCTGCGCAAAAAAGTTTGACATTAGCTTGGCATGATGGTCACTCACCGGGTTATGCGTTTGAGCAGGTGCGATAAAATCGCAAGGTATTAACTGCGTACCCTGATGAATCAATTGGTAAAAAGCATGTTGTCCATTGGTTCCCGGCTCACCCCAAATGACAGGGCCTGTTGAATAGTTTACTTTGTTGCCTTCTCTATCTGTATATTTGCCATTACTTTCCATGTTTCCTTGTTGAAAATAGGCTGCAAAGCGGTGCATGTATTGATCATAGGGCAATATGGTCTCTGAAGCAGCACCAAGAAAGTTGGTGTTCCAAATTCCAATTAATGCGAGTAGTACAGGAAGGTTTTTATCAAACGACTCTGTTCTGAAATGTTTGTCCATGTCATGAGCTCCCTCTAAGAGTTTTCTGAAATTATCAAAGCCCACAGCGCAAGCAATGGTCAAGCCAATTGCGGACCATAAGGAATACCTTCCTCCTACCCAATCCCAGAATTCAAACATATTGTCAAGGTCTATACCAAACTCACTAACCGCCTTTCCATTAGTAGAAAGTGCGATGAAATGTTTGGCTACCTCCGACTCATTTTCGGCATGCTCTAAAAACCAACTTCTTGCGGTGTGCGCATTGGTCATTGTTTCTTGAGTTGTAAAGGTTTTAGAGGCAATAAAAAACAAAGTAGTTTCAGGGTTTACCTGTTTTAATACCTCTGTGATATGGGAACCGTCTACATTAGAAACAAAATGCGTTTTAATATGCGAATGCTGATAAGGTTTCAATGCTTCTGTCACCATTACAGGACCAAGATCGCTCCCTCCAATACCAATATTGACAAGGGATTCTATTGGTTTACCAGTATAACCTTTCCATTCTCCATTGGAGACCTTCTCAGAGAAAACCTTCATTTTATTCAACACCTCATTGACCTTTGGCATTACATCCTTTCCTTCTACATAAACGGGATCATTGGATCTGTTTCTCAATGCAGTATGAAGAACTGACCGTCCTTCAGTGCCATTAATGGCTTTGCCTACAAACATATCCTCAATCGCTTCACTGAGGTTGGTCTGATTTGCCAAATCGAAAAGGGAAGAAAGAATTTCCTCATCTATTCGGTTTTTGGAATAATCGAGTAAGATATCATTGAAGCGGACACTGAATTTCTGGAAGCGCTGAGGGTCTTTTCCGAATAAGGATTTTAATTCAATTGATTTTGCTGTAGCATCAGAAAGCATTTTCCATGCTTCAGTTGAGGTTGGGTTGGTATTTTTCATTGTATTTGTATATTCAATTTTGAACCTTAAAGCTAAAAATAAATTTCAAGCATTTAAAAATTTACTCACTAACCTATCTTTATTATTTTTTTTAAAATAGCTTACTATTAAAATCCATAATAAAGGAAAGTCAAAGTTCAGAATTTGGATTATCATTTTAAGACTCAGTTTAAAAGCGATTTTATTTCCCTATTAACATTTCTTTACCTTATTGAGAAATTACTTTTATTCAAAAAAATAAAAGGCTAAAATCAATCGAAATGCCATTATCCACCTATCGGAAATATTTGTTTTTTTAAAACAGAAGTACCTAATAAAAGCAAGTGTAAGAAAATAAAAAAAACACAATGGCTTAACAGACAACAACTTAAATAATTAATTTAAGTAGATTAAATAAATTATAGAAATTAATGTTACTATAACTCTAAAATTGGCTAATTAATATATAAAAATTAATATTTTAGCAATAACTTTGTCATTAATCCGATAAGTCAAAAAATAGCTCCCTAACCAACAGTAGTGATTTTTGACTTATAATCAGGAGATGACTGCACTTAGAAAAGTCAAATTGATAATGCTTTCTATCTATTAAAAGCATGAAAGAGTTTTGTGCCAAAAAGAATAAACGATGGCACCTTTCATTGATTACATCGTATTCTAGGGAAATAACAAACTAAACACCACTAATAGTAGTTAAATCCCTAATAAAAGTACAATGGGAATTATTTGACCTTGTCAATTCAAGGCATCTGAAAACTTGCAAATCAAAATATCTATCGATTGTACAAGATGGATTGATAAAAACTGGAATTCGCTTACTACTAATAAAACAGAAATACCATTGACTGCGCTTTTAAATTTAAAATTTTTTTTCACTACTTCTGTCGCATTTTCAGTAGTATTTGCAACGCATTCCATATTTGCTCAGACCGAAACACTCCGCAGCCAAATAGATCAAATACAAGCCATCGAAAATTACGAGAATTTCACTCCTAATTTTGAATATATAGACCAATTGAACCGCCTAGGTGAACGCTACTACAATATAAATCCGGATAGCACCTTTTTACTGGCAATGAAAAGCTTGAAGGCAAGCGAACAAATAGGCTATGCCATAGGAAAGGTTGATGCCTATAGAAATATCGGCGCTTACCACAATGTTAAGGGAGAGTACGATCAGGCCATGAATTATTTCGAGGAGGGCTTGTCTATCGCTGAGAAAAACCAATATTGGTTGGGATTGGCTAATATTTACAATAGCATAGGGCTTAACAATTACGAAAGAGGCAATTACTCCGATGCTGTCATCTATTATTTAAAAGCCCTGGGGATTAAAGAAGAACACTTATCCAAATTGGAACAAAGCAAAACTTTGAATAACCTAGGTTTGGTTTTTATGGATTTTGGTGATTTGGACAAGGCTTTGGACTATCATTCCCGAGCCTTAAAAATTAGGGAAGAATTTAAAGACAATACAGGAATTGCTTCCTCAAGAATTAATATAGCCCTTATAAATAAAGAAAAAGGCGACTTAGATGAAGCCAAAAAGCAATTCAATGCAGCTTTGAAGTTAGGTTTAAGAATAAACAACCGGCAACTAATATCTGTAAGCTATTTCAATATCGCTGAAATTTTATTAATTAAAGAAGAATATAATGAGGCCTTGGCCTATTTTGAAAAAGCGCTCCTTATCGATAAAGAAAGGGGCGATGAGGTAGGCATAGGTTATGATTTACTTGGTATTGGTGAAGCACAAATGAATCTAAAAAGGCTAAGGCAGGCCAAAGAAAATATTCAGAAAAGCTTAACCATTTTTGTGGAAAGCGATATCAAGAGCAATATCAACAAAAGTCATCTCCTGCTTAGCCAAGTTTATGAGATGGAGAACAATAACACTCAGGCGCTCTATCATTTCAAATTACATAAAGCTTACCAAGACAGTATCGTAAATCTAGAAACTGAGAAACTAATTCAAGAGATTAGTGAAAAATATGAATTTGACAGAAAGGAAGCTGAGTTCCTTCAAATCCAAATAGAAAAGGAACTTCTAAATGATAAGAGGATGGAGAAAAACTTCCGCATTGGAGTTACTATCATTCTTGTAATATTGTTAATCGCTTTCATATTAGCTATAAGATCAATAAAATCACAAATAAAAGCCAAAGCTTTTGTCACTCGTCAGAAGAATGAATTGGAGATATTAAATAAAAAGCTACTGCAACAAAAAAATGAAAACGAGCAAATAACCAACCAACTTTTCTTAGTAAATGAGACAAAAGACAAGCTCTTCAGCATTGTAGGTCACGACCTAAAAAGCCCTATTAACAGCTTAAAAGGGCTAATGCAATATGTGATGGATGAAAAGTTAAGTCAAAATGAGTTTTTGACAGTTGCAAAACAACTGCGGAATGAGGTAGAACAAGTTCATTTTACCCTTATCAATTTACTTAACTGGGCCAAAGGGCAAATGAAAGGAATTGTGACAGATCCTGTTGCCATTTCCATTCATAAAATTGTAGAAGAGAACATCGATTTAAACGAACCCATTTCTGAGAGTAAAAAGATAGAAATCATTGATGAATTAGAGGAGAACACCATTTGCTTTGCTGACAAGGATCAAATCAACCTTATTATAAGAAACATTATGAACAATGCCTTGAAATTTACGAACAAAGGAGGTAAAATAGTAATTTCAAGTAAAAGACATGGCTATGATTTTTGGGAAATTTCTATTAAAGACAATGGCATTGGCATGTCTAAAGAGGCATTAAACAATCTTTTTTCAAAAGAACTGGGAGGAAAGCCACAATATGGAACGGAGGGAGAGAAAGGAACTGGTTTAGGTTTGAAACTTACCAAAGATTTTATCTCGAAAAATGGAGGTGAAGTGAAGGTATATAGTGAGAAAGGTGTAGGTACTAATTTCACTTTCACATTACCTTCTGCCTACATCTAAGGGATAGAAATATTATTCTCTTTCATTGATAAATCAGAAATTAATGACTTATTTAATACATTGATTTAATTAAGACGGTACACGTACCTAATCATTTAAAAACAAACCTATAAAACCGGTTAATTATATATAAATCTTTAGTTAAGGAAATATGACAGGAAAAACCTTCTTTGCATTCAAGACAAAAATCGCCATTGCCTTAATTCTTGTTTTATTTCTCATTTTCGCTAAAAGTCTGGTTGACAAAAGCAATGTAGATGAGTTAGAAGCATCCTTTGTGACAGTTTATGAAGACAGGTTGGTGGTTCAAGACTATATTTTTAATATCACAGAGCTTCTCTTTAGAATGCGCTTATTGGTTGCCAATACTGAATCTATAGAGCAATATTTATCAGTGAAAAACCAGGTAGTGGACTATCATGAGCAAATCCTTGCGATTATCTCAGGCTTTGAACGCACCTATCTCACTCCCAAGGAAGAAAAATATCTTAATGATTTCAAACATTTGGTCTCAGAAAAGTTAGAAATACAGAGTTATTTCAGTGATCAGGTGGCTACGCAAAAAAATTACGAAACCAGTGTTCAAAGATTCAATTCGGATTTTGAGCGTGTATTCAATGATCTTAGAGAACTGTCCAAAATTCAATTATTAGAAGGCCAAAAACTGACCAATCTTAGTTATCGAATCAAAGCTCGATCTGATATTTGGTTACAATTTGAATACGCTGTTTTATTTATTTTGTTAATCATTATCAGCATGCTGATTTACTCTTCAAGAGGAATTCAAAAAGAGTAAATCAACATTAAAGTCTGATAATATTATTATTAGCAGTGATTAGCTTTTTCTATTGGCGATAGCAGAGAATAGAAAGCCAACCAAAAAGATGACGACAGTACCAAATACAATTGTCAGATTGGCGTGAAAAGTACTTCTAAACTTCATGCCTTCCTCTAGTAAGACAGGAGACAAACTCATCCAGCCTATTACTAGGACACCTAGGGCTACTCCTATAGCAGCGTATTTTTGTTTGATATTTTTACCAATAAATCCAAGTAAAAACAAACCAAGGATACCTCCGCTAAATATTGCTGACAAGGCCCACCAAGCATCCAATGCACTTTGCACACCATTGAATGCAATGGCCACTACAATAGCCAATAGCCCCATAACAAATGAAGAGAAAAGCAAAACTCTCATTTCAGCTTTTCCGCCTACCTCTGGTGAAATGTATTTCTTATAATGATCAGTAAGTATAATAGTAGCAGAACTGTTTATACTTGTAGAAATAGTACTCATACCTGCCGCAAAAATCGAAGCAATAAGCAATCCTGTCATCCCAACAGGTAAACCACTTACTATAAAATAAGGAAAAACCTTGTCAGCCTGATCTTTCCCGCTAAATGCCTCCGGCAATAACTCTGGCATCGCCTGGTAGTAAGCAAAAAGTGCTGTCCCGATAAAGAAAAACAATAATGAAACAGGTACATATAAAAGACTCCCCAACAAGGTTGACTTCACTGCTTCCTTATCTGATTTGGCACTAAGGTACCGTTGTACGTAATTTTGATCAACACCAAAATTCTGTAAATTTATAAATAGCCCATAAATCAATATCACCCAGAAAGTACTCTCAGACAAGCTAAAACCCATACTACCCAAGCTAAACTTATCATGCTCAGCTCCGATAGTGAATACTTGTCTAGGCCCCTCTGGCATAGAGAACATAATGATCAACAAACAAGCCAATGCACCTGTTATAAGCACTATCCCCTGAATGGCATCTGTCCAGATCACAGCCTCAAATCCACCCATAATCGAGTAAATAAGTACACTTACCCCTGTAATGATGATGATGACAGGAATACTCCAACCAAACATGACATTCATTGGCAAAGCCAATAAGTACATTATGGCGCCCATTCTTGCCAATTGCGTCAACAAGTAACATATAGAAGCATAGGTCCTAGCCCATGGCCCAAACTTAGTTTCAAGGTAATAATAGGCCGAAGGATTTTTTATTCCCCTATAAAGAGGAACAAAAAACTTGACTGCTAAAATTGCTGCTATTGGAATGGAAAGGCTAAACACAAATCCACTCCAATTGGACAAATAGGCATTCCCAGGAAGTGCTAAAAAGCTGATACTACTCACAAAAGTCGCAAAAATGGACATCCCTATGGCCCAGGAAGGCAATCGGCCTCCTCCTGTAATATAATCGTCTGCAGACCGCTTTTTGAAATAAAAGGAGGCTCCAAAAAGGATTATAGCCAACATATAGGACAAAAATACAACTAAATCAATAAGGGATAAATCCATTCTTTTTACTTTTTAAATGATTATTTCAGGCTTTTAAACTGATTATGCCATAGCATTCTTAATTCCAAGTGACTAAATAAAAATCAGACTAAGGGGAAGAGTTAAACCTACAACAATTGACGGCTTCTATATTAGCTTCACTACGGATTTTAAAAGCTATGGCATAAATGGGGTTATATGTACTGTTTATAGGCTGCGAGCCCAGTCAATTTCTTCTTAATTACTTCAATTTGATCTTTATCGAATGCTGATAGCGGTGTAGCCAGGTAGCCACTGCCGATTCCTATGATAGACATGGAAGCCTTTAATCCTTTAAGGAAACTAGAACCATAAGAGCCCATGGCATAAATTTCATCGGCCAATTCCATCACCATTTCCTGAAGTCTTGCAACCTCTTTTAAATCTCCTTTGTCAGCAGCATTATACAGGTCTACAAAAAGTTTCGGGAAGACATTGGCCCCACCACTTACGCCACCATTTCCACCCATCAAAACTGTGGAAGCCATCATTTCTTCAGGTCCAACAAGTAAGGTGAAATCAGGTCTATTCCTGAAAGCATAAATCATGGCATTGAAAAACACAGCTTGTCCTGAACTGTCCTTAAGCCCATAAACATTAGGGTGTTTGGACAATTCCAAAACAGCTTTTTGCGTCATCATTGTTTTGGTATGCGAGGGCATATTGTACAAGTACAATGGAAGCGGTAAGGCATCGGCAAGCTTATTGAAATAAGTTATTAACTCACTTTCTCCTAAGCCATAATAATAAGGTGGAGCTGCTACTACTGCTGCAGCGCCTGCTTCTTTTGACAAACGGCTTAAAGCCAGACTCTCTTCTAGAGAAGTATCCGTAATCCCAACCAATACGGGAACTCTTCCATTTACTTTCTCACAAGACAAGGTTATTAGCTCTCTCCTTAATTGGTAAGAAATGTTGGTACACTCCCCGGTAGTACCAAGAATAAAAATACCATGAACTCCACCAGCTATAAGATGCTCTATTAGTTGGGCAGTTCCTTCTTTATCTAGCTGATTATCGTCCAGCAAAAGGGTAGCCATTGGAGGAATTACCCCTCTCAATGGCTCTTTTTTTAAATCTCTATGCATTTCTTAAATATGTATGTAATTGGGTATTGGATTAAATACCTGCAACAGTCTAGTTTATTATGTCTGTATTAAATTTTACTGGGGTCTACAACCACATACTTAACCGTCTTTCTATCGTAAGTATAAGTCATGTGTACCATTCCATCCTTACTTTGTATAATGGCTGGATAGCTATAACCTGATTCGTTGGGCTCGTTTTCAAGAGTCATAAACGGTGTCCAGTTTTTTCCATCATCAGAAATGGCCAAATTCAGCATATTTCTTCCTTTAGGCTCTTTTCCTTCTTTGGTACTATGGTTATAGATCAAAAGTTGTCTTCCATCGGCTAAAGTCACGGCATCTGTACCCGAATTAGGATTTGGCAGTGAAGTGGCCTTCATCGGAGACCAGGTTTGTCCGTTGTCAGTAGACCAACTTTCTGAAATCACATCCTGACGGGTACGACATAAAATCTGTAGCGATCCGTCTTGGTGAAACAATATACTAGGCTGAATCGCATCAAACTCGACTCCATCATTGATAGGTCCTACAACCTCCCAAGTCTTCCCATTGTCTTTACTGATTTCAAAGTGAACCATCCAGAAGGTGTCCTCATCTTTTATAAACTCTGTACTTGTTGGAGCGATTATAGTTCCATCTTCAAGTTGAACAGCCTTGTTTTTTACTGGGCCTAAAAGAGGACCAATGGCTGGATCTTCCCCAAGCTTTCTAGGCTCAGACCAAGTTTTACCATCATCATCCGAGGTGATCAACATGCCCCACCAAGTTCTAGGGTCAGGACCTACTTTGTAAAATAGCATTAAAGGACCATCCTTAGGCTGAAACAATACTGGATTCCAAGTGGGATACCTCAAATTTGCATTTTGAACCCCATTTGCTACTTCTACAGGTCTTGTCCATTTTCCATTCTCCAAATGAGTCACCCTAATTCCTACATCAGGGTTTTTTTCATGTGTTCCTGAAAAGAAAGCCGCTACTATTCCTGATGGAGTTTCCACCAATGTAGAAGCGTGAACTTGAGGTGTAGGTCTATCATCCAATGGATAGATAAGTTCAGCGTGTACCAATGGACCTTCGCCTACTTTTTGTTTTTCCGGAAGATGATAATTTCCAGTGATGTCATTTGGTTCCAATTGAACATCTTCTTGGACTTCAGCCTTTTTTTCATTGCTTCCTCCGCAGGAATTCAGCATTAGTCCAGCTGTTAATGCAAGTACTGTAAGTGTGGTTTTTCTCATATTAAAGGCCACAAAGTGACGTTTTGATTCCCAATTCATTCATTGCAGCTGCCTTTGCATAGCATGCTTCAAGCGCACTGTCTTTATCATTTGCATAAACCACATGAATGTGATTTGCCTTGTGCCTTGCCATCATTTGATCGCGATTCACACCATCCAATACACCGTGCATAATAGGCCACTCAGGAGTGGTCATCTCCCACCTTCTTTGAGTTTCTTCTTCAGGAAGTTCTACGACCCTTCCTGTACCAAGATCACAATGCAATTGGTCATCCATCACAAAAACCCGACTCCAAACGATATGGCCAGGTTTGCTTACTCCTTTTAAACTTCCTCCACCTAATGGAAAATACATAGGTGGTTGCCTGTCACTGCTCGCCCCTTTAAATCCACCTGTAAAATGGGACGGAGGTGCTGCGCCTGAAATAAGGAAAACCCATACAAATTCTTCCTTGCCGTTTACTGTGAAGTTTTCTCCATACCTTAAATCATGAAGGGTATTGTCTCCTACCAAACCAAGTTTTTCCCAAAGTTTGTAAGTTAGCAAACTGTCAAGTCCTGCACATTCATCCACTTCATTGAAATGAGGGAGTGCTTTACCTGCAATTATTTCATCTCCCTGCTCATCAAGCACTGGAGGTCTTTCTGTATTGTTTAACAAACCCTCTACCAAATCACTGGCCGGAGTTAGTTCGTTAAGCCCTTGCTGGTATTGAATACCTATAGTGTCACAGCCAAACTTATTGGCCAACCTAAGTGCAGCCACATACATTTTGCATTGCTCAAGGGTTTGTTCCTTTGTAAGTTCTGTTTCTGGTTTGGTTCCCCAATTAAAAGTTAAACCCTTGTCTAACAACCACTGCAATACACCTTCGGCTTCTTCTGTAGAAACATTTCGCATGGCTGCATACAAAGTGGACTGACTTAACCTTTCTTTGAAAAGACCAGTTTTGTGCAACAAATGATCAGGGATAATGGCATTAAACATGCCCATACAACCTTCATCAAACACGCCCATTATGGCTTTGTTTTTTCTAAATTCCTTGGCAAGTGAAGTTCCTGTTTCCAAAGCTTTGGCTGGAATACTGCTTGGGTCAAAGGCTTTTACATGGCTTAGATCATGAGAAATTTTCCCAGATTCCAACCATTCTTTAAATCCATTTAAAAAGAAACTGTCTTTAAAATCCTTGCTCCATATCGTAGAATAAGGCACACCAGCTTTGGTTAGGGATCCATTGAGATTAAGCATTCCTACTAAACCAGGCCATTGACCACTCCAGTTGGCAATGGTCAAAATAGGTCCTTTGTGCGTAGTCAATCCTGCCAATACATGGTGGGAAAACTGCCATACACTCTCTGCTACGATTAATGGTTTCTCGGGATCTATATTTCTAAATACTTCCATTCCCATTTTTTGGGAATCGATAAAACCATGACCTTTTTTTTCATCAATTTTATGTGCCCTGATGACTTTAATTCCCAGGTCATCAAAAACTCCCTGGAGACTGTCTTCCATTTCTTTTTGTGCAGGCCAACAAGTTTGATTGGCTGAAAGTCTTAAATCGCCACTGGCAATCAGGTATATCTCTTTGCTCATTATCAGTCAGTATTTTATAATTAGTTATTTGGTTTTATTATATTTCAGTAAATATTAGACTAACCATTGGGAGTATTACTCGATTTCCCCATAATCAGGCCTATATTACTTAAAAAAAAACAGTAATGGTAAACATTTTATTTGATCGGGTTTTCATACCAAATTACGCCCAAACCTTTCTTTGATCCATCCGCTGCAGTCTCCTCGGATGTAATCAAATCCAAATCTCCATCTCCATCTAAATCTTTCAAAAGTATAAAGTCATATTTTACACCTTCCTTTCCACTAATATCTATAAAGTAAGGCAAGTCAGTTTGGAAATTCATCATTGCGATTACTCCGGATTTACCTAATGATTCTGAAAATGTTGCGGTCAAATCCAGCAATCCATCACCATTGATATCTCCTATTTTTACAGATTTAGCCCTATCCCCTACAAAGTCAGGGAATTGCAGAGTGTAATGCTCCCATACCTCTTCGTTTTTCACAAAATGCTCCCATCCATGCTGAACTACCGGAACAATAAAATTAATTTCTTTTTGATTCTTTTTGGCTTCATAGAAATCCATAAACATTGGTTCCCCATCTCTGATGCCTAAAAAATGATTTTCCCAGACATTGGTTAAAGAATTTCTCCCTGGGTTTTCCAGCCATCTCAAACCTCGCAAATCTCCTTTTCGATCTGTAATCACCACATCCACTTCCCCATCAGTATTCATGTCCAAAAGCTCTATGGACATTACCCAACTTAGGCTAGAGATCTCATGGTATTTCCAATCTTCCATTATTAGGGGATTTTCAGGTGCTTCCAGCCATCCCAAAGTTCCATTTGGATCCTTAGATCCCACTACCAGGTCCAAACCATTTTTCCCATCCAAATTAATAGGTCGTCCAAACATCCACTTCGTTTTACCTATTGTAATAGGGATATCTTTAGAAATCCATTTTTGGGCATCTAAATAATCCGCTGCATCAGCAGGTGCCCAATGAATCGTAATCCGCTGGTGATCTCCTTCAGACAAGGTGATCAAATCCATAAAACCATCCCCATTTAGATCTGAAACAAAAGCATCCTCCACATCAGGAGAGGGCAAGGTTATATATGGCCACTTTTCTTTGGTATTATCAGGCTGCAGGTAAATACGCGATATACCTCCTTCTTCCCAACCTGTAATCAGATCAAGCTTTCCATCATTATTGACATCTGAAAATTTAGTGCCATCCGAACCCAATGAAGAATCATCAATGGTATGACGCTCCCAAGGAGAATCAAGGACTGTCCTATAGCGCTCTTGACCAAATACTATACTCGACTCAAAAAGCGCTATAGTAATTAATACAATCCAAAACCAATTAAAGGTATTCATCAATCAACTAATCTTTTTTCGTACTGATGATTCTTCTATTATTATAAATTTCCACCATTTGTTCATCGTAAGCCTCATTAAAAATGTCCTCCTCTTTAAAATGGGTCATTAAAAGCTGTTGGTCAATTGTTCTATTGCGGTCGTAGGTAATATAAATAGTACCATCAGCAGTTTGTTGCCCATCAGGATAAGAGACATTAATCCTTTCATCCAACAAAAGCCCTCTTGACCAAGTTGCTCCATCATCTTTAGAGATAAATGCCATTAAATGACTTCTTTTGGTTTTGATGGAAATTGGTCCATGTTTTACCAATAGTAGGTTTCCTGATTGTAAACGGCGAATAAAAAATCTAGCACTAGGATGTGCTAATTGGGATTCCTTAAGGTCAGACCAAGTCTTCCCAGAATCACTAGAATAACTTTCTCCAATCCCATACTTTGTCCTTAACAGTGCCCATAGTTTACCATCATTTTTTTCAATAAAGTGATGCTCATCAAAAGACCTGAATTCTTTGGGTACATGCACTCCTCCACGTACCTTCCAGGTCTTTCCTTGGTCATTTGAGACTACCATTTTAGCGCTATTATCAGTTTCCCTCCAGGTAGATGCCGGTAAAACCCAATTTCCATCGTTCATTACGAATGGTTTACACATCATCACTCCATCCGTCAATCTTCTTGGGGCAGCCCATTCAATTGGCCCGTTACCGGACTTTTCTCCAATAATGGCCCATACTCCACCTATTTTCGCGTCTTTATCCACTGCTTGTGCCCAAAACACCCACACCTTACCCAATGGGTCTACCCAAACTTCAGGGTCAAATGCTCTCACCATCCCTCCACCATCGGGATCTACAACTAACATTTCATTCCAAGTCTCTCCTTTGTCTGAGCTAGAGGAAAGAACGACATAGTTATTTTCATCTTCATCGGGACTAATCCCTGCGTACCAGACTGCATAAAAATCTCCATTTTTCTCATCAATAGCTAAGGAAGAAATACCTGAAAACTTTCGGCTCTCCAAGTTATGCCGGGATTCATACTCTGAAAACGGAAACACCTTAGGAGGATCCAAAAACGAGCTATTTGCCTGACTGTACACTGATTGTGAAAGCAAAGATATAATCACAAAAAATAGAAAAATGGTTGCTTTTTGCATCATTAAAATTTGATTTGGTTGAGGTATATATTGTTATTCCTGAAAATTACCACAAGTAATTCCCCTTTGAAAGAAATTTCTCTAAAATTTCATTATTCAAGAAAGAAAGACTTTCTCTGAGGGATAATTTTTATATATTGAATCTTTAATGTAGACAAACTCCATATAATAAATGAACCCATTAAAGTTAGACCGAAGAAAATTTATCAAAGGAAGCACCGCTTTTGCCACCTTGGCCAGTGTAGGAGTGCCATCAATGGCCTTCTCCGCAAAGGCTAAAAAATACAAAGTAGGATTGATTGGCACTGGATGGTATGGGAAAAGTGATCTTTTCAGACTTATCCAAGTGGCAGACATAGATGTTATAGGTATAGCTGACCCTGATTCCCATTTACTAGATGAGGCAGGCAAACTGATAAGTCAGAGACAAAAGTCAGGTAAAACACCAAAAAAATACAAGCACTACCGGAAAATGCTCGATGAAAATGAGCTTGATATTGTTTTGGTAGGAAGTCCTGATCATTGGCATGCACTTCATGCAATAGATGCCATCCACTCCGGTGCACATGTATACCTACAAAAACCCATTAGTGTGGATGTAATGGAAGGTGAAGCAATTTTAGCTGCAGCCAGAAAACACAATAAAGTGGTGCAAATAGGCACCCAAAGAAGAAGTACACCTCACCTTGTTGAAGCGAAAAAGAACATTGTTGATAAAGGGTTATTAGGTAAAGTTTCTCATGCGGAAATGTGTTGCTATTATCATATGAGAGCCAATGGCAGCCCTGAAATTCAACCCGTACCTGATTTTTTCGACTATGACCTATGGGTAGGCCCTGGCCCTATGAGGCCTTTTGACGGTCTTCCTCATAGAAGATGGTGGCGCACCATGATGGAATACAGCAATGGAATCACTGGTGACATGTGTGTTCATATGTTTGATGCGGTTCGATGGACGCTTGGATTGGGTTGGCCAAAAAGTGTATATGCTACTGGTGGCATATACGTTCAAAAAGGGGGTAAATCTACCATTGCAGATACCCAAACAGCTACCTTTCACTACGATGACTTGGATTGTGTTTGGAACCATCGCTCCTGGGGAACTCCTCAAGACCCAGAATACCCATGGGCCTATATAATCTATGGAGACAAAGGCACCCTAAAAGCCTCCGTTATGAAATATGAATTTATTCCACAAGGTAAAGGCGAGACCATAAAGGGTGATGTGGTTTTTGAAAAAGAAAAGTACCCTGAAGACCTCAAGGAAAAGGACATTGAACTTCAAGCTGCACCAGCTACTAGGGCCCACATGAAAAACTTTATTCAAGCTATTGAACAGGGTGGAAGACCTGTTGCTGATATTGAAGAAGGGCATATTTCTACCGCCAGCTGTATCATGGCCAATATGTCTATGAAATTAGGAAGGCCATTGACTTATGATCCTCAGAAGAGAGTAATTGTCGGTGACGAAGAAGCCACGCGACTCTTAACCAGAAAATACCGAGCGCCTTTTATGCACCCAGATCCAAATGAAGTATGAGCCATCTAGGAAACATCCTCCACTGGAGAAAATCAGTGAGCACTTTAATGGGTTTGCTTATTTTATTCTCCTTTTCACACTCTTATTCTCAAACCAAGGTAAAAATAAAGGGAGAGAAGTTTTATATTAATGGAAAGCCTACCTATGCCGGTCAAAAATGGAAGGGGCTGAAAATCGAGGGACTATTAATGAATGCCCGAATGGTGCAAGGCGTATTTGACGACTTGAACCCAGAAACAATCGAGAGGTGGAAATATCCTGACACAGGTAAATGGGATGCAGATAGAAACACCTCAGAATTTGTGCAGCACATGAATGATTGGAAAGCGCACGGACTGCTTTCTTTTACCATTAACCTTCAAGGTGGAAGCCCTGAAGGATACAGCAAAAACCAGCCTTGGCACAACTCAGCTTTTACAGCCCAGGGGGAGTTAAGACCGGCCTACATGGCACGGTTAAAGAAAGTACTCGATGAGGCAGATCGACTTGAGATGGTGCCCATTTTGGGGTTGTTTTATTTTGGTCAAGACCATAGGCTTGAGAACGAGGCGGCTGTAATCAAAGCAGTAGACCTTACCATCAATTGGCTTCATGATCACAATTATAAAAATGTAATCATTGAAATCAATAATGAGTGCAATGTCAGGTATGTTCACAAAATCTTACAACCGGAAAGGGTTCATGAACTGATATTAAGAGCTAAATCCATTGAAAGGAATGGATACAGGTACTACGTCAGCACCAGCTATGGTGGTAGGTTTATTCCCCTACCCAATGTAGTTCAAGCCGCTGACTTTATTTTAATTCATGGAAATGGGGTTGCTGAGCCTAAAATGATCGAAGAGATGGTAGCCCAAACCAGAGCTGTAAAGGGCTATCATAAAATGCCTATACTCTTTAATGAGGATGACCATTTTGATTTTGACAAAGATTACAATAACATGATCGCTTCTGTCTCCTCCTATGCTTCATGGGGTTATTTTGATTTCCGTATGAAAGATGATGGCTTCGAGGAAGGCTACCAAAGTATGCCTGTAGATTGGTCTATCTCTTCGGATAGGAAAAGAGGGTTCTTCAATTTACTGAAAGAAATTACTGGGTATTGAATTGTATAAATACCTTGGGCTAACATTGGTAAAGTCTGGATTTATTTCTTGAGATAAAACTAGCGCTAAATTTCGCCTAAAAAAAATGCCACCTTATAATAAAAGGTGGCATTTTTTAATATTTATATAAGATTACTTGAATCAAACCTTAAATCCTTCTCTGTGATTTCTACCTACAAATTGGTTGGCTTCTTCTAAGTTGGTAATTCTCATGTTTTCACCATCCCACAATAGCTTTTTCCTTCCGAAGAATTCAGCTTTACCTGCACTATTTTCTCTTTGAAGCATATAACTTCTAGTGGCAAGGTTACCCATCAAGACTGTTTCAGTCATTGGACCTGCATAGTCAAAAGAGGACGTTAACGCTTTGTGTTCAGGGCTATTGAATCCTGCTTTACAAGCATCCACCCATTTGCGTTGGTGACCATATTCTGGTTCATCTGATTTTTCAACTTCAGGACCAAAGTCAGTTGTTCCATCATTCAAATACAACTTAGGCATCAATGGAGAGCTATCATTTATATTGGTAGAAATGATTCCTTTCTCTCCGATTATCAATACACCATTGGCACTGTCTCTTCCTCCAATATCACTGTCAGCAGGGATAATATCCGGATGAGATGGTTTGATACCTCCATCACTCCAGGTCATTTCTATTGGCGACCTACTTTTGGTAGTAGCATCAAAATGAAGGGTAATGAATGAAGCTGGTGGACAACTTTTTGGGTAATAATCTGCTGTCCACATATCTGTGTAGATAGAAGCTACACTACATTCAGCATCAGTTGGATACTTCAATCCTAATGTTCTGAAAGGTATATCAATCAAGTGACATCCCACATCTCCCAAAGCACCAGTTCCATAATCCCACCAGCCTCTCCAGTTGAATGGATGAAGATTTGGGGTGTAAGGAATGTATTCTGCAGGGCCTAACCACAGGTCCCAGTTTAAATTGTCAGGTTTTTTGGAAGGTTCTGGTTTAGGAAATGGAATTCCTTGAGGCCATACAGGTCTGTTGGTCCAAACCTGTACTTTAGATACCTTACCAATTTTATCACTATCGATCCAACCTTGAACCATGTTCAAAAGCGGATTAGAACCACCCTGGTTTCCCATTTGGGTTACAATTTTCTTATCTCTAGCCATTTGCGTGAGCATTCTGGCTTCCTGAATATTATGAGTCATTGGCTTTTGCACATACACATGCACTCCTCTTTGCATGGCATAAGAAGCTGCCGGACCATGAACATGATCGGGAGTAGAAATGGTTACCGCATCAATGTCCTTTTCTTTGTCCAGCATTTCCCTGAAATCTGCATAAAGCTTGGCTTTAGGGAAGTTTTCAACGGAGCGTTTTGCAGATCCGTTGAAATCTACATCACACAATGCTATAATTCGCTCTCTACCGTTAACTGAAGCATTTTTAATGTCACTGGCACCTTTACCTCCAGCTCCAATGGCTGCTATATTCAACTGGTCACTAGGAGCCGTAAATCCTACGCCACCCAAAACATGCCTGGGAACGAACGCAATTGAAGAAGCTATCGCAGCATTCTTAATAAAAGAACGTCTGGAATTCTCCTGATTCTCATTTTTTGGTGATTTCATAGTCATCTGTTATGAATTGATCTATTTTAGGTTTAAAATTATGAACTTCTCTTTTAATAAAAATGTAAAAGTCTTTTATAGTATACTGATTTTTAATGGTATTTGACCACTGTACCAGCTTTTTTTTCCATAATTGGTCAATGCCCGTGATAAAAATACAATATTGCCTTTATCTGCATTGGAAAAATCAGTTCGCTGATTCTCTATTCTTAGTCATTATATAAAGCTCCTCTACCTTTTCCCTTGCCCATGGCGTTTTTCTTAAAAAAGTCAAAGAAGATTTGAGTGTTGGATTGTTTGTAAAGCAGCGAATTTTAATCCGCTCTCCCAATTCCTTAAAACCGTATTTTTGTACCAAATAATCTAAGACATCCACTAGTCGGATTCCGTGCAAAGGATTATTTGGCTGTTTTTCTTTTTCATCTGTCATTGTACCAAAAATAAAAATAAAAACCATTTTCTCCTATTTATCCCTAAAATATGCCTTGGGGATTTGAAGCCAAAATAGGCAATCCTCAATCTATTATGCAGCAAAATCCCCAATGAACCTGACTTCTCTACGAAAGCAAGGCTTTCCGATGAGTCGAAAAATCCTATCCCTTCCTCCCTTCAACTCACATCACACTAAAAATTTTCACTTAATTTTGAGAAATCCCTACAATCATCTTAGCCGTAGGAAGGGTTAAATTTTTATTTTAAATTCGTTTTCTAGCGCCCTTGTGCGGTCTACTAATAAAGCCAATGCACCTTTCGGAATGCTATTCTTTATTTTACAATCATTGTACACTATAGCCAATCAACCACCATGAATATCCAAAAACTCAAATTCCCCATTGGAGAATATATACCCAATAAAAGCCCTAATAGTGATTTAATTACAAAATGGATTAGTGAAATTGAAGATTTCCCAGCTAAGATTGAAAACCTAACCCATAATATCCCCATTGAAAAGCTCAACTGGAGGTATAGACCAGGTGGTTGGTCTTTAAAGCAAGTAGTACACCATTGCAGTGACAGCCATATGAACAGCTTCATTCGATTTAAACTGGCACTAACAGAAGATATGCCAATAATTAAACCCTATTATGAAGACAGGTGGGCTGAATTGATTGATTCGAAAGATGACGACATCAGCTATTCTCTGAATTTATTAAGCGGACTGCATAAAAAATGGATAATTCTTCTAAAAAGCCTTACAGATAAACAAATGAGGTTGGAATTTATACACCCCGAACACGGAGAAAAATTCAATCTGGCAGAAACCATTGGGAATTATGCCTGGCATTGTAACCACCATTTGGCCCATATAAAAAATGCAATTGATTCAAATGGGAAATACAATTAGTTGGTGAAATTGAAAAATCCCAAACAGAACCGCACTATTGGTCACTTGTAACTTCAATAATCCCAAAAAAAAGGTTGCCTGTGACGATTTAGTCTTTTTTTAAAAGACCTTAAGGCGAACTCGGGTTTTTAGGGAATTAATTATTCTACTTTACTTAATGAATGGCCCTCGGTACTAAAAATAGTATCAGGAAAATTATTATTAAAATTAACCACACGAATTATTACATTGGCTTTCTCCTCTTTGCTTTTTAAATTTAATTGTAATGGCAACTCTTGAACACCAAATTTGTCAAATAGACCCGATTCATCTTGGGACTTACCCGCACCTACACTTTGATAACTAAATACACTAGACATAGATAATTTTATATCCTCTGCAAGCATAATTGTAGCAGAATATTCCCCATTGTCAGCTAAAACCTCTCGACAATGATACCCTTCTAATGTGGTTTCATTTCCAGTATAATTCAGTTTTTTCCGAGGCCCTGCATTATATGGGCGCAATGCATATTGCATACCTGGCCAATGTTTTTCATCCATAGGCAGGATGTAGCCAGTTTTCTTTCCATTCATTTCAAAAAGATTCGTAATGGTAGAATCCATCGGGCTAAATACCATGCGCATGTCAGGGTCTCTTCTTTTTCCATAAATGATAATTGCCGTTTTATCCCTACCGAAAAAATAAGAGATTGTATCAACACGTTCATTTCCATTAGGATAATAATGGTTAACGACTAAATCAAAACTACCTGTAAATGTTTGTGCATTTAGCGCTGGAACGATTAAGTAGATAGTGAATAATAGAAAAACCCCCGTTTTCATAAGTAGATTTTTTTTTGAACAATTACCTATAACCTATAGAGAAGCTTATAAATGCTTTTAAAAGGGAGGAAAGCTTTTATAATATTCTTCCATACTCTCATCGATTTTTCTGTAAATACTCAGTTTAAGGTTTATATCATTTAAACCTTATTCAATGCGTTTCACTAACTATTTGGCCGCATCGAATAAGGTTGTGTTTCCCCCACCTTTAGTAGCGTTAAGCATGGCCTTTCGTAAAGGTTTGTGCAAAGGTTCCTGAACTCCGGCACAGCCACTAGGTGATTTTCCCTAAAGTTCACCTTGAATTTAGATTTTTTCATGATCTTTATAGGATTAACATGTTGAATTCAATGAAAAACCGATTTATACCTGAGTGCGTTTAACCTTTTTTCTTCTATCACTAGTATTATTTTAAAACTATATTTCTTTAGGATAATTACTTTTATACGGCTTAAACGCTTTTACTCAGTTGCTATGTTTTCCCCTTGATTGAAAATTTCAGTCAAGGAATCATGAAGAAATTGAGTATTATTATTTAGAAAAGCAAATTTACCATACAGTACCTTATTGATAATTAGTATTTTAGACACCCAAAAACACAAGCACCTCCGTGTACATAAATTATTATTTTGAATATAGATTACCCAAAAAAATCAAACAGCTACCTCACCTAGCTTAACCATTAAACAAGTGTTAAAAAAATTTACTCGCAAAAAAAGTGCACGCGATGTCCTATCTAATGAAGTTCAATCGTCATAGAGGTATAAATTAAAAACTATAGAAATTATGAAAGAATTTATGATGATTTTCAGAAATGAGAAAGCTGATCAGCCTCAACCATCCCCAGAGCAAATGCAAGCAATGGTCAAACAATGGCAGGATTGGATTGGAGGAATTGCTGCACAAGGAAAATTCGTTAGCACCAATGCGTTGGGCTATGAAGGCCAAACTATAAATACCAACGGAGTAGTCAGCGATGGACCCTATGCTGAAGTAAAAGAAATCGTTGGTGGTTATATTATTGTAAAAGCCGATAACCTTGCCGATGCTGTTAAACTTTCCGAAGGTTGCCCAACGCTTTTAATGGGCGGAAAGGTTGAAATTAGGGATGTAATGGTATTCAACTGATTTGTAGAATTAAGTGTAATGGATGGAACAACTTTTATTATAAGGATCTGGACCATCATCTAACACAGTTTGGTGTATAATTGGCTATGCAAGAAAAGGAACTCATTCCTCATTTATTCAAAACAGAGTACAGGAAAATCATTTCTGTACTCTGTAAATTGTTTGGAATAGCCCACATTGAAATCGCGGAGGACATTGTTAATGATACTTTTCTTTTGGCAAGCGAAACTTGGGGACTTAAGGGTATTCCTGAAGAGCCTACAGCTTGGTTGTATTTTGTTGCCAAAAACAAAACGAGGGATTATTTCAAGAGAACAAAAATTTTCAACGAGAAAATATCCAACGACCTAAAGCACAATCAATCAACCAGCTACGAATTGGAGCTTGACCTTTCGGAAGAAAACATCAATGACAGCCAATTACAAATGTTATTTGCTGTTTGCAATCCTATTAATAGCAATGAATTACAAATCGCTCTTGCCTTAAGAATACTTTGTGGTTTTGGCGTGGAAGAAATTTCCAATGCCTTATTATGTTCAAAGGATACAATCAACAAAAGACTCTATAGGGCAAAAACAGCTTTGCGGGAAAACAATATAGACTTGTCCTTTCCCTCGAACTCAAGTCTGGAAAACAGGTTGGACAATGTGCTTTCAATATTATACCTCCTATTTAATGAGGGCTATTATTCCTCCACATCTTCCAATTCACTCAGTAAAGACCTATGTTTGGAAGCAATGCGCCTACTCTACATCCTGACCGAAAATGAGAAAACCAATGTCCCAAGAGCGAACGCATTGATGGCATTATTCTGTTTTCATTCATCGAGATTTGACGCAAGGCTTGATCAGTCCGGACAGCAGGTCATCTATAAAGAACAGGACAAAACAAAGTGGGACGCTGAGCTAATTCAAAAAGGCGAAACTTACCTTCGCTATTCAGCAAAAAGCGAACAGATATCAAAATATCATTTGGAGGCAGGGATAGCTTTTTGGCATTCAAGAATAAAAGTGGCCGAAAAAGATAAATGGAATAACATTCTACAATTTTACAACCGTCTACTGCTAATCGAATACTCACCCATTACGGCCTTAAACAGGACCTATGCTTTGGCTATGGCTGAAAGTAAGGTGACGGCATTGAAGGAAGCTCTGAAAATAGACTTAAAGAAGAACCATCTTTACCATTCCCTTCTAGCTGAGTTATACAATGGAATAGATCCGAAAAAGCAAACGGAGCATTTGGACTTGGCAATAAAACTGGCTAAAAACGAAAACGACAAGCTATTTTTAATAAGTAAACGTGAAAAAGCCAAGAGCTAGAGGGCAGATGATTACTGAACAACCACTTTCTTTCAAAGTAACCCGATTAATTAAGAATTACATTATGATTGGCAATAATTTTAGACACTTTACCGGATGGCTACTTCTCATTTTTTTGATAAGCAATTGTTCAAACAAGGAACAGGGTAATTTTAGTACCTTGTATTTTGAAATCAAGATTGATGACAAGGGCTTTATCACCAGCATGAAAAACAATACCCTGTCTCCACATCGGGAATTTAGCCCAGCAGATAAACCTTCTCCTTTAATGTGCCTTTATGATGGTGAAAAGCAAGTATATTATAAGCCAATTAAGGCAATATTTAATGAGGCAGAAAATGCAATAACACTTGATTTCTCCAATGGCTCTGTGGCCCAAATTAGCCTGGAAACGAAAAACAAATATTTCAAATTCACCCTTGAATCCCTTAGCCAATCCGAAGGCATTGAAGGTGTACAATGGGGTCCTTACCACACCAATATCACCAACCTTTTTGGTGAAATCATCGGCGTTGCAAGAGACAGCAGCGAATTGGTCAATTACGCCATTGGAATGCTTGCCCTGGATGACAACACACTGGGAGGCACTTCAGAAACCAAAGCCGATGCCGCTCCATTTCAGTACATTATTCATTCCCCTGACCCTTCAATTTACCCCTTACCTGACTCCTTGCATGAAGGCCAGGTTTTCACGCTTGGTGGAGATGGCATCAACGATGTGGCTTTTTATGCCCACAAAGAACCTTACTTCAGAATAATGTATGGCAATGCGGCTACAGTTGACGACAAAGGAAGAATCTCCATAAATTACCAGTCAAGAGATCGGACTAAAAAAAGGGAGGTCTATTATTCTTTGATTCCCAATATGGCAGTGAATACGCCTAATCATTTGGAAGTTCAACCATTGCCCGGCATTGATTATATCGGCTCCTCAATTGCATTGTGGGGCAGTCCAGACAGCCTTGCCTTGATGGATGTTATTCAAAACATTGTATTGTCAGAAGGCTTGCCCTACCCTACCATTAATGAAAAATGGGTGAAAGATCCTTCTGCTTTTGTGCCAGATGCCATGACCCACGGAGGCTTAAATGACAGCATCATCTCCTATACTTCCCAAATGGGATTTAAGACAATCAGTATGTATGACCAAGGATTCGTCAGACCTGATCGAGGAAATGGAGGCTATATTGATGGGAGCGATTTTGAGAGAAAACCTATACAGCTCAGCTCTGGAAATAAATCCCACAAGGAATTTTCCGAAATGGCAGCCAAATATGGGATTACAATTGGTAGAACTACCATTACAACTGCACTAGCTCCTGGGACCAAAGATGCCAGCCCAATCCCAAGCGATAGCCTTTGTTACCAGCAAAAACGATTGTTGGTAAACTCCATCAGCCCCGACGACACCCTTATTGTGGTAGATGATCCAACACATTTGGATGAAATCGCAAGTTGGGAAGGCCATGCGGAGAATTTGAATATGATAAAAATCGGCAAGGAACTCATTTATTATCTGGGCGTTTCAGAAAGCAAACCCTACAGGCTTTTAAATGTAAAACGTGGGTATTGGGGAACAAAGGCTCTCCACCACGCTGCAAATGACACCATTTACAAGTTGCAGGTAACTTTAAATTACGGTTATGATGGACTGATTCCCAATATGGAACTTCAGGACAAAATTGCAGCATACTACGCAGATGTATGTTTCATCAATGGACTGGGTTATTATGACTTTGATGGACAGGAGTTTTTGTTTAACAACGGCCATGGATACTATTCCGCAAAACGATTTTTTCGAAAAATGTTTGAAAGAGCAGCGGCACATGGAATCCCGCCCATTCGCTTTACTGGGGCCACTTTATCGGAGGGTTCATGGCATTATCAAAGTATATGGAATGTAGGAGGAGGAAAGAATTTATATGATGTAGAGACCAGAGAATGGGGCAGCAGTACCAGTCAGGGTAAAGACCTTAGGGATGTGACATATGCCAATTTCTTCCCTGTTGGTATGGGCCGTAATTTTGCGATCAATGCCAACTCAACAGTTGAACAATATTCACATATACAAGCCATATCTGTAGGCCTTGGCACTACCTATAGTTTAGAGTTGAACCAAAAAGAGGTAGAAAGTTGTCCTCAGAAATATGAAATATTTAGAACGATAAGCATTTGGGAAAAAGCCCGTTCGGCCAATGCATTTCCGCGGAACATCAAAAAACTATTGGTTGATCCTAAAAGGAACTGGATTCTGGAGCAGGGTGAAAACGAAGATTCTTGGATACTTAACGAAATAAAAGAGGACAAAGAAAAGATCCAATTCATTTTACACAGAAATGATAACTATTCAGCTACATAAAGAAAAATGTACATTTCATATAATCAGGATACGAAAACATAGGGAAATGTTGCGTATTGACGCTAACTTGAGATTTTGTCAGCATTATAGCAGAAAATAAGGCAACATTTCCGTCAATGATATACTTTTTTTACCAAACAGCTATTTTTTTTATTCATTGCTATAACAAACCACTGAAAAATAGTATTTTGAACTTTTAATTACAAACAAAGTTTTTTTTCAACTTACTGATGTTGTCCTTTTTCGAAAAGCTCACTGACTTGCTCCAAATCAATGACACCATTTTCAAACAGGATAATGCTCACCCAAAAACAGCAGGGAAAAGAAGGACTAAATTTTGTCAAAAAACACCCGTCACCTAACAAACATTTAAACAATTACCTCATGAAAAAAGCTATTTCAGTATTTGTATTTTTTTTATTTTTCATCACTATCAATCAATCATATAGCCAGATAGATGTTAATGTAACGGACATCAAAAGTGAAGAAACTTTTTCATTTAGTAATGTCTACGACAATTACGACTTGGACAAATCACTGCCCACAATGGTTATCACCTGGAGCGGTAAATGGTGCTATCCCTGCATCAATTTAATCAACCGTTATATGGATTGTGATTTATCGATGCTCAATTTAATAACCATAAATGTGGACGCTGAAGAAAACTTAGTCGATATATTAGACGAGGGGCACCACCAGAATTGGGACAAGGCAATAAACCTCCATGCTAACTTAGGGGAGGATGAAAAGGGCTTTGACAATGTATTCAATGTTACTTCTGCCCCCTTAGTACTGTATTTAGTTGATGGGATGATCTCAGATGCGGTGGTGAGCTATTCTCTTTATCCCTATCGTTTATTACAAACAGATCGAATCAAAGACATTAACTTCATATGGGACAGTTCAAGGGATTTAAATTCTCTTGCATGGGGAATATATAGCAATGAGGATGACGTAGAAAAATTAGAGTTGGCAAAAGAATGGGTTTTACGCTCAATGAAATTAGAAAAAACCTATTCAAATACAGACACTTACGCTGCGCTGCTTTATAAAACAGGAGATTACACACAATCTTTAAAATTGGCAAAGCAGGCTATAGAAATAGCCAAAGAAAATGATCAAGATTACAGCTCCACAACAGAATTAATAAATAAGGTCATTGAAAAACTGTAAGTAAAATCTAAAGAATTAAGGGCTGTGATAAACCTATATCACAGCCCTTATCTCGCTTTTTCTCAACAAAAGTAAACTTTATCGTATATTGGAAAGAAGAAAATTCGAATCAGGAAATTAGGGTTGTATTACCTGAATTGCATCTTAAGAAAAAATCAGCATCTCTCTCGAATAAACAACAAGAAGGACCCGTCTACTGACACAATTGTATGCATCACAGGGCCTGAATTACAACTCATTTATTGATTTTTTTCAACTATTTTGGTCAATTCAATTAATTCATAAGTCCTTGAAAATAAACATATACATCCTACTATTCTTAACACTATTTTCATTGAGTATCCCTCAAGGTTATACGCAGCAATTGGGGGATAAGCCACGGGCTTTGTTGATAATGGGAGGAAATTGTACCAATGATTTTTTTTTAACCCAATATTCAGGATTAACGGGTGGGGTCGTGTTTGGAATTTTTTGCATAGCTCCGCTATGGTGAAATTGAAAACAGCAACGAAGTGGCTGATTTTGAAGCGATTTATGCACGTAATAGATTGTCTATTGCGTATTTCGGGTTTAAGGTTATTGGAGCAGGCTATGTTAGTATCTATGATGGTACCCGATGGTCAGAAGAACGGAACACCATCTACCAATTACCTCCGGGTGTAGAACAGTTTTATCTTTTGGCCTCCAACCTTGAGTATGACATGCGCATTCGGAAAGTGATCTTTCCCGAAGATCGCACCGAAGGACATGTTAATGTTCCCTTTCTAATAACATTGGAAGGAACTTACCAGCAGGTAGAGGGACTTAAGTACGGAAATGATATTTGAATAAAAGTAAAAACAGAAGCTGGCAGACTACTTTTCGAACAATCCTGGAATGGAGCAATTTACGAGGTACTCTATGACCATTCTTTGACTTTTTTTAGACCTAATGTCAATGCGGTGTTTTATTTTGAAAAAGACAAGTTTGGCTCCATAGATCGTTTCAATTATTATCAAAATGGGAGCACTACTTGGAAAAAGCTAAGCCTCAACCAACAATAGAGGAAATTGCAAACTTTAGAAAGTAGCAAATAAGGACTCCCATAGCTATAGGAATCCTATCCATTGGAAAGACAGATTTCCTATTTAACTACTATATTTCCCTTCCTGATTAGGGCCTACTTGTATACCTAATTTATCAAAATAGTGCTCAATGGCTTCCTGAACCGCTTCCAGAGAACTGTATTTCGGTTGGTAGTTCAACAATTGCTTGGCCTTTGCAATGCTTCCGCAGGGACTATGGGCAATATGATCCCAAGTCAATTCCTTATTCCTTGGATTATTGACTTTTCCCCATTCCTCCCAGGGTAAGAATTTCAATTTTGCCTCACGCCCAAATACACTTGCCACCCCCTCTGCAAAACCTCGCAAGGTAAGAGCTTGCTCTGAAACAACATGAAAACTTTCACCTATGGAATTCTTTTTGTTTTCAATGGCCTTGATAAATGCTTGAGCAACATCATCGGCATGAACATGATGAACTGTTTCCATACCGAAATTGGGCAATACGATTTCCTCACCTTTAGCCAAGCGTATAAAAATCTCAGGATCAAGATGCCCCGCAGGATTAATAGGCAACCAACCCGGCCCGGTAATATGACCAGGATGCAGAATTGTAACTGGAAATCCTGACTCTTTATGAAAGGCAAGCAAGTATGCCTCGATCTTTGCTTTATCAATTCCATATTCACCAAAAGGATTGCGCTTTTGATTTTCTGTGGTTGGTATTTGTTCACTGTAACCATGCACCCACATACTCCCACAATGTAGGAAATGCTGAATCTTGCCATTTAGCGCCTCTGCAAGATTACGTGCGCTCTCTGTTGTAAAGCAAATTAAATCAATAACAACATCTCCTTTCAAGGCTAATATTCGAGAGGAAAAATCGCCATTTTCTTCAGCTTTTGTTCGATCAATCGTAACATATTCAACTGATGTCCAGGTTTCGTCATTAACATAAGGCTCAGCCTGCTGACGACTTACACAGACCACAGTATGGCCAGCTTTTATAAGACGAGGAACCAAATAGGTACCAATGTGACCTGTACCACCAATTATTATTACTTTCATAGTATTTTTTCAGTTAATTAAGAACAACAGGGAGCATATTGTTTTAAAAAAGCAATATACCTACACCATAAACTTGTTCAAAAAATAAGGAGGCTAATGTTTTTTTTAGCACTTTTAAAAGCCAACATTAACCACTTTTTTTTCAAAAACAAAAACCATCAATTCCTCCTAACATCATATTCAATTAATTAAGCTTGTTCTTTTTAGGTTAAAAAAAATACCCCAAAGAAGTACTTTGGGGTATTTTTATTAAATATGAGTTAGAATTTAAAGAATGATTTTATTCCAATAAATCATCATTTCTATTCCCTGGATTGTCTTTATACCAATCTACATTATTCGATCCTCCAGATTCTGCCCAAGAACTAAAAAAGTTATAAGCCGAAGTGATATCAACTTTTTCTTTTGGTACTTTAAAATCGTGAATAATACTTATAGCCCAAGGAAATCCATTTTCCGAAATAAAATTACCATCAGTATCTTTATTATCCCCTGTGAAGGCAACGCTTTGGTCACCTAAGCTTGTTATATGTCTATATGGCAAATGAATCTCTTTTTCTCTCTGTTTATTTACAATAATAAACGGATTAAAAGGTGCAACCCCCAAATCGCTGGTACTTATTGGATCTACAAATCGAATAGAGATCGTAGTTTCATTTAATATATTATCAACATCATCTGCTAAAATAATAACCGCATTGTCCTGCCCTGCTTCTGTACCATTTGAACTTACATTTATAAAACCATGGGTTAATACAGGACCAGATACACTTTCGATTTGAGAAGGATCCAGTCCTTCGATTTCAAATCCAATTCCATTGGTATACCCTGCTCCATTGGCTTTTATATTACAAACAAAGTCTAAACGAACAGCTAAATTGTCGGCGTTTAAAACAGCGATGGCCTGGTAACTTAAAACAGCATCGTTAAAGTCATAATCGCCCGTTGATGGCCATAAATCCTCAAAAGCGATTGTTCCTTTTCCGTATTTACTAGGTGTAAAAGACTCAAAAGCGGCTTCTGCATCATCTGGAAACGCATCATCCTGATCCAATATTCCATCACCATCAGAATCGGTTTCATCAACATTATCTGAATACACCCTAAAAGTAGTCAAGTCATTTATCTTTCTTCCAAAAGCAGTATTGTTATTGGCCCTTGAACCATATTTATACTCCCAACCACCCGTCTCTGTATCCATTACTATCAAATCCGCATTGGCCGATGCTTCTGCTAACCATAACTCCTGATTGGAATCAAATGTCATGGAGGTTGGTGTAAATGGCAAGTTGTCAGCGCTTATTCTTGTACTTTGATAATCACCATCATCGTTTAGATCTAACCTATAAAGGCCTGAGAAAGTACATAGGAAAAGTGTGCCATCTTCAGCAAAATCCAAATCACCACCTGTTGTATTGTGAAGTCCTAAAATATCTTTGACACTTACTCTTTCTCCTGTGGAAGGATCAAAAGTGTATAGCTTTGCGCCATTATTGGAAAAATACAATAAACCATCATTCGGATTATAACCTAACCTAGGTCCGCCAATCCCCAGATTCGCGACTGTTTCCCAAGAATCTTCGACGATAGAATATTTCATTAAGGGATAAGGCTTGGACCTTCCAATAGAATAGAGCATCTTACTTTCCTGGTCAATGGCACAGGTAAAACTACCCATAGGCATATTTGACAAATCAGTAAGTTCACCTGTCAATGGATCAATTTGAAACAACTGTCCTTCTCCATTAACACTGTATAAATAATCGGTCACAGTTTGCCCTGCTAACGACCTTTCATTGGCACCGCTTTCTGAAAAAGTATAATTCACTTCTTGGTCGATAATGTCTTCTATGGAAGACGAAAAGCTTAAATGCTTGTTTCTTCTTATATAAACCTTGTTATAGAAATTAGGTAGATTAATAGTTTGCTTTAGTACCCCATTACTAGGAACACCGCTGAAAATCAATTTTTCTAAAACATCAGACTTGTAAATGGTTTCGGTAACAGTCTCCCCAAACTCATTCTCATAGGTCTCTGTACCTGCATCATACAATTCATCTGAATAAGCATACACATCGTATTTTGCATAAGTCGCATTATCAGAAATATTGATCGTTACATCTTGATAGGTGCTAAAGTCAAATCCTGAAGGAATTGATAAAACTTGATCCTCTTCATCAATTTTAGTAATTTTTTCAGGGGAAAACAGATTACAGCCTGCCAACAACAGTAGGACAAAACTGAATTTAAATAGATTATTTATTGATTTTCTCATAACTAGGAAATATTTAAACACTTCAGTAATCCATAAACCTTTAGATTCAATTAATTAAACCCGAAAAAACAATAGACATTCTATCATAGAATAGAATCACGCTCCGAAATTTCGGCAAACCCTATTGAAAAATACTGGTTAAACTTATGATTGAGGTTTTTTCAATTACTTTTTTTTATTACACGTACAGATGACTCTATTAAAAGTTAGCCAACTTCAATTCGTCGACTTCGATTTTTAGGCAGATTACAAACAGGCATAACAGTTTACAAAATGGAATTAAGAAATAGCATTAATTAACTCGCCGGTATTTCTCGTAAAAATTATCAAAACTTCTCAGTTTTAATTTATCAGTGAATTACGTTAAACAGTCTTTTATCTTCTTTAGAACAGTAGATTAAATGAATTGTTTCTAAATATTTTCAATTCTTCAATAGGTGATTTTTCCAATCTTAAAATAACTCCATTCAAAATTGTATTGGCATGAGTCCTGTTGACTTGGCCTGATTTTGATTTGCTACTACCTTTTTATTTTCTTACAATAATTATATCAAAATTTGATTTGTCCCATTTTCATTTTCAGGAACAAGCTTCCAAAAAGATTTACTATAGTGTAAAAATCAATTGCCTATATATTAGAAAACGAAATAATTAAACTAAAAAAACAATAGAAATAATTCAATAAAAACCAGACTAGTGCATTAAACTAATCTGTAAAAACGACAATGAAAACAGAATGTATTGCCCTCATTGGTACCTTAGCGTATGGTAAAAATCAAAGAGACCATACGACAATTGACAATCAAAAATCACGATTATTAACGTAATTTTCTTTTTGTAAAATTAGACAATTAATAGGAGTTTTCAAAGAAATATAAATTAGTTCTAATATAAAATCTAGTACCCATCCTAAAAAAGTAAATTTATAGCATTTATTTTTTTTCCCTTTTGGTTTTACACCCCCAAAACCCAACCCATAAATTTAGGACTACTTTTACAATAGACAATCTATCACGTGCTGAAATCGCTTCAAAATCAGCCACTTCGTTGCTGTTTTCAATTTCACCATAGCGGTGCTATGCTAAAATCTCCAAACACGACCTGATTTTCTTGCGATTGCAACACTTCCCGTAAACACGGGACAGGCTTCACCCCTGACTATTGTCAGGACGGAGAAATCCTATTACATCATCCTGGTTTAACCGAGTCATTGGTATTTATACAATTTAAAGAAGAGGTGCCTTAGCGCTATTTAAATTAGCCATTGCAAGCTTAAGAATCTTCTACTACTAATTTAGATTTTAGCACTAATTTAAACTGCTTTTAGTCGGAGTTAAAGTTTTAAAACAAATCAAAGCTACCATTTATAAAATTTTCCGCCCTTTCAAACAGAAAAAAGGGCATTTAAACTAAATATTTCATGCTATTATTTTATTAATAAATCATCTATAATTTATCACAAAACAAACCGAATTTATTGCTATATCAACCAATATTATTGCAATCTTATCTACAATTATCACAATACATTCTGTTTTAACCTGTAAATCATACGCACTTTTCAAAAAATCATCTGTAATTATATCAAAATTATCTGTACATTATCATTTGATTATGATTGCAGATATTCTGAAATATAGGCTTGCTTATAGGTTTAATATTGCAATCTTGCATTTTGGTTTGGATTTATTTCCACCTTCAATTTCCTTAAAATGCAAAAATTTAAACATTTATTTATAAACCCTAAACCCAAAATAAGAATGCCTATGACATAGAAACAAACGAACTGATATTTTAAGACCCGTAAGGTGCAAGAAAATAACCTTCGGTTTCAAATGAATTTATTTTAAAATTACAACAATGAAAAAAAAACAAATTAGTGGAGATCTTGAGGATCTTCCCCGTAAAACAATACGGACCATACAGTTAAGTCTGTTTTTGTTAGTATTGAACGCTGCGATGTTGTTTAGTACTGTTACCTATTCGCAGAATACCAACTCACAAAAAACAATCACTGGAGTAGTTACAGATGCAGATGGATCACCATTGATAGGAGTAGCAGTATTAGTTAAAGGGTCAACCAGCGGTACCGTAACCAATCTAGATGGTGATTTTTCAATTACTGTCCCTTCGAATACTGAATCTTTGCAGTTTTCGTATATAGGCTATCAACCACAGGAAGTGGCCATTGGCAGTCAGTCAATTTTAAACATCACAATGGTTGATGCTGCAGTTGGGCTAAATGAAGTAGTGGTTACTGCTCTTGGTATTTCCAGAGAAAAAGAATCTCTGGGGTATTCCGTTGGAACTGTTGGTGGGGATGAATTAAATAGAACTCCACAGGCTAGTGTACTTAGCTCAATGCAAGGAAAAATAGCCGGTGTACAGATTTCTCAAACCTACGGAGTTAAAGGTTCTTCCATGAACATGGTGATTAGAGGAGCATCTTCTTTAAACTCAGACAACCAACCTTTGTTCGTAATTGATGGTGTACCCGTTTACAACACTACGGATAACCTATTTAATCAGACTGACCTTGGTAATGCTATTTCAGACATTAACCCAGAAGATATAGAATCAATGTCAGTATTAAAAGGACCTAGTGCTGCGGCGCTTTATGGTTCACGTGCTGCGAATGGTGTAGTACTTATCACGACCAAATCAGGTTCTGGTAAAGAAAAAGGCTTAGGGGTGGATTTCAATTCATCATTTATTGTTGACAATCCCTACCAATACCTTCCTGTTCAAAATGAGTTTGCTTCAGGGCAAGAAGGTGCCTTTGTATTTGAAAACGATGCATACGAATTTTGGGGACCAAAGTTAGACAATGGCTTTATCGCCCAACAAAGAAACCAGGATAGTCCAAGTGAATTGGTTTCTCATCAAAACAATATTAATCGTCAGCAAGATTTTTATCAAAACGGATGGACGCAGGTAAACAATGTAGGAGTTAGTGGTAACTATGATAAAGCCAATTTCCGCGTTTCTTTGGGTAACTACCTTAACAAAGGTATTATGCCGAATGTAGATTTGAAAAAGAACAATATAAGCATCAATGGAACGATGAACTTGACTGATAATTTGGAGGTGACAGTAATGACCTCATTGAATGAGTCAAGTTCAGGAAATAGACCTAATACATATAGAAGTTTTCTAACCCCAACAAGAGCCATTTTGACTGTTGGGCCTCAAGTTGACATGTCCCTTTATAGTAATCCTGACACCTGGTGGATGCCTAACCAAGAAGGTATTGTTCAAACTCGCTGGAAAGAAAGGTGGAACAATCCTTATCTGATGCAAGAATTGGCCACAACTAGTTTTGATAGAGTACAGGCTATGACTAAGATACAAGTAGGCTGGGAATTTGCTAAAGACCTGCGCTTTACAGCAAGATACTTACGTAGTCAATTGAACCAAAGAGCAGTCAATCAAAGGCCATGGGATACAGTTGATTCAAAGAAAGGTAATTTTGATATTCAAAATTCCGGTTATAGGGAACAAAACTGGGAAGGACTTTTCTCCTATAACAAAACTTTTGGAGATTTTGACTTACAAGCCAATGCTGGGGGAAACCTAAGATACAATTACCAGGAGAACATTCATAACTCTACCACTAATCTGGTTATTCCTGGCTTGTATACCATTAGTAATGGAGGTCCAGGTTCGGTACTTTATACCAACTTCTTGAGTAAAAAGAAAGTGAACAGCCTTTTTGGCCAAACCTCTATAGGCTATAAAAACACGGTATATCTTGACTTGACAGCTAGGAATGATTGGTCTAGTACATTACCAAAAGAAAACCGCTCATATTTTTACCCTTCTGCATCTTTAAGTGTGCTGGTAAATGAAATGTTTGACATGCCGGAATGGATTAGCCTCGCTAAGGTTCGGGCAGGTTATGCTCAGGTAGGTAATGATGTAGACCCATATCAGCTTCAGAGATATTATAATTTTGGTGCAGATTGGGGAGATACCAAACGAGCAAGTATTGACAAGGTGGCTAAAAATGCCCAACTAAAACCTGAAATAGCTACTTCCAAAGAAGTTGGTGTTGACTTGTCTTTGTTTAATAACAGATTGACCCTAGATGCCACCTATTATACCATGGATAATAAAAACCAGGTACTTGGCATTAGCACCCCAATTACTTCAGGAGCAAACAGCAAACTGATCAATGCTGGTTTGGTAAGAAGTAATGGCTGGGACATCACGCTAGGTACCTCTATTATTAGGCAAAAGGATTTGTCATTTGATCTAGGATTAAATTTCACTAGAAATAGAACTACTATTGTAGAACTAGCCGATGGAGTTGAATACTTTGGCTATAGCCAAGGGTATGCTTATTTCTATACCTATCCAGGAGATCAGGTAGGAGATATTTATCAAGCTCCTTATTTTAAAGTGGAAGATCCAAATTCTGAGTACTATGGTCATGCCATTATCTATAGTAATGGTAAGCCTGAAAGAGATCAAAATCCTGAGAATTTTGAAAAAATTGGTAACTACAACCCTGATTTCATATTGGGTATAAACCCTAACGTGCAATATAAAAACTTCAGCCTCTCTGCAGTTATAGACTGGAGATCAGGTGGAGAATTCTACTCAGAGACTTTGAGACAAGGAAAGAATGATGGCAGGTTTCCGGAATATATTAACGGAAGCGTGGATTATGACCCCAATGTAGACATCGTACAGCAAATCAAAGATAACCCTGAGAAATATTCTCATGAATGGGTTGGAGGACGTGATTCTGAATATGGTGGTTTTGTATGGCAAGACGAGACACAACGAGAAGCCAGAAGCTATATAAATGCCGATGGGGAAAAAGTATACGTTAATGATGCCAGTTTTGATGTAGGCGTTAGAGAGGATGGCCAAGGTGGTTATATAGAGAATTTTGGAGGCCCAGGTACAATATGGCTTAGTCCGTATAACGCGCAAAAGGGAGCTGATAGATACTTGGCTTCAGCTAACCTATACAGTGCAACTTATGTGAAGCTAAGAGAGGTCTCAATTACCTATAGGTTCCCTAAGGCTATAGTAAATAAATTTAACCTTCAAAATATGTCTTTATCGTTGCTAGGTCAAAATTTGTTTATGTGGACAAAACACAATGTATTCATCGATCCTGAAACTGCTTATACCGCAAGAGGAAGTAGGAATGAACCAGGGTATGAGTTTTACTCTGTGATTCCACGTACCCGTAGTTTCGGTATGAAATTAAATGTTGGGTTTTAATTATAATAAATATTGATCATGAAGAAAATTATAATAATAATATTATCCATTGCATTCATTCCGATTTTAAACTCATGTAGTGATTTTGATAAATTGAGTGAAAGTCCCAATGATGTAAACGAAGTTGATCCAAATTTTCTATTAACTACAAGTACCTATAATTTTGCAAACACCTATAGTGAATTTGGTTATTGGGGTTCAAGGATTCCTTCCTTATTACAGTACTACCAAGTGGGTGATGGGTATAAATCAGAGGAACTAAACGCGCTTTATTGGACACCGGGACAAAGTAGTCCTTGGGCTTCTATTTACTCTAATCTAGTAGATATCCAGGCCATGTCTGACCTTAGTGTTGAGCAAGGAAACGTTTTTACTGAGGCTGTAGCTTTGGTATATCAAGCTGGACTTATCGATTTAGTTTCTAAGATATATGGTGATGTTCCCTTTTCAGAAACCAATCAACTAGAAGAAGGAGTTGTTTTCCCAAAATATGATCAGCAGAAAGAGATTTATGAAACCCTGTTGGTCAATTTGAAAAAAGCAAAAAACATGATTGAAGGGATTCCAGGGTCTCAAGTTCCTGTTTTAGATGGGTATGACTTGTTGTACGATGGAGATAAAGACAAATGGGTAAAGTTTGTTAATTCTCTTAGAATCAGGATGTGCTTATTGTTAAACAACAAAAGAAATGAATTAAGCATTGATTTAGATGCTGAGTTCCAAGATGCTGCTCAAAATGTTTTCACAAGTAGTGATGACAATGCTGTGCTAGATTATCTGGGAAATTCTGCAGCTACTTCTTTTCGAGGGGGACAATTTAGGTCTTCAGAACTGACTTATGCCAGGAGAATGGGCTTAGGTTTTCTTAATTCATTAAGAGATCAAAATGACCCTAGATTGTATAGGTGGTTACGTCCTGTTGAAAAGAAATGGGACAAAGATGTTGAATCAGCAACGACGATCCAATATACAGATCCACTAGGACAGACTTTCCCTGTTGAAGTATTGCCATACCCTAGTGGTTATGATGATCTGGACACAAGTCTTTACGTTGGTTTACCCGTTGGTAGCCAAGCTTCATGGACAGCCTATAATGCAGGACCTCAAGCTACTTCTGTTGAACCTAAGACAACCCCGTTTAATAGTCGCCTTAGTGAGATTTATTTCGAAAATGCAAATCCATATATAGGCATGGATATTATCACCTATTCTGAAGTTGAATTTATATTGGCAGAAGCTGCAGAAATTGGGGCTTTTGGTGTCAGTGATGCAGAAGGTCATTATAAGAAAGCCATTCAAGCTTCTATGGATGAATGGGGAATATTTGGCGATTATGTAGGAGGATTTGATTTTAATGAATTTTACAGTCAGGAAAATATTGACTTGAGTCAGGCAACAAATAAGCATGAGCGCATTATGACTCAAAAATACATATCCATGTTTTTCAGACCTGAGCCATGGTTTGACTGGCGTAGAACAGGCTATCCGAATCTTATACCTCCATATGATGGTGCTCAGCCCGCTATTCCTATTAGGTATCATTATGATTCACCTACACCTCCTGATCCTCAGTATGTTGACAAATACAATGAAGCTGTTGAGAGACTGGAGAAATCCGAATTTGTTCAGGTGCCATCAAATGATGATACTCGCTCACGTATGTGGTTACTACAAGGAACCAATTTACCTTATTAATCATTTATAACCACCAATTAACTATAGAGGGTTTGCTGAAATTACTTTCAGCAAACCCTCATTTTTTTATATAAATTTGTAATATATAGGTATTGACTTTCTAAAGGTTCATAGCCAAACAGGCATGGATTTCTATTTGCTGAAAGGACCATTGCTCTATACGAATTTCAACCCGAAATATGCAATAGACAATCTATTAAGTGCTGAAATCGCTTCAAAATCAGCCACTTCCTTGCTGATTTCAATTTACCCATAGCGGTGCTATGCTAAAATCTCCAAACAGCCTGATTTTCTTGAGATTGCAACACTTCCCGTAAACACGGGACAGGCTTCACCCCTGACATTGTCAGGGCGGAGAAATCCTATTACATAATCCGGGCAATGTCGTTTAGTTAAGGTTTATAAGTTATAAAATTACTGGGTCTGGCAGTATACCTTTTTATTCTAGGAACTGACCTGTTGGGCCGTATTATTTCAAGTTGAAGCAACAGTTTGAAAGCATAATCAGATATTTTTCCAATGATTTTGTCCATTCCTTGTTTGAGTTGATCAATTATAGATTTGGTTTTACGATACGCCTGGGTTCTGTTGATCTGATAAGTGTTTTTCCGTTTTTTATTACAGTAGTCAATCCCTTTTTTGGTAAGTGTTTTACTGAGAATGTTGCTCAAGTTGGCCCTGAGAATGATTCTATTAAAATCCTGGAGAACGGCCCTGGCCGTCTTTCCGCTCAGGTTTTCAAGTTCCGCCCTAGTTTTGAGTAGCTTGAAAGACTCTTCAACAGGCCATCTTTTCCTGTAGAGCTCACGTATTTCCTTGACAGGGTACTTCTTATGGTCAACTAGGTTGGTTATCAATATATGGTCTTCTCCTGATGCAATCGGTACCCGTACGAGCCTTAACTTGAGTGCCTCAGTAGAAATATTCCTTTCCCTACACCTGTTTAAGGCCTCTTTGGAAGGGGACACCTCTATGATCTGCTGTTTTTGGGTAGATGCTAAAAATGCCTTTGCATGTTTCCATCTGTTTGCCTTTACCCTGATGACAAAGGATTTCTGTTGCTGAACCAATGAGGACATGAGCCAAAAGGCCGCATAAGCCCTATCCATTATAAGCAGGTCGCCCGGCCCTAGACAGGGAAGATGACTTTCACACAGAGCAAGTTCACTTGTCCTGTAATGTTTGATCTTGGCATCTATACTGATTTGGTTGAGTACATCGTAGGCTTGGGAAACACGGGCTAACACTACTTTTCTCCCGTTTTCAGTCCGGGTTTCGAAATGGCCAAAACCTTTTGCCAATTCTTTGCTGTAAGGAAGCTGCAAAGTACTGCCGTCGATACCTATAAGCCGAAAACCTTTCCATTTACGGATATGGCTGGCTTTATTATAATAAAAAGAACATTGTTGTTCATTGAGCCATGTAAACACCTTGGGGTTTAGTTTGGATCGTTGCTGACTGAATGCTCCTTTGGAATAGCTGACCGATTTGTCGGAAAAAAATTATCAAGTTCTTGCTGAACACTCGATTTACCCAGGCCCAACATGAAGTAGATAAGATCTGTAAAACCCAAACACCGCTGACGAACAAACGCTGTGTTAGTCGTACGGAACCTATCGCGTGTTAATCCATTTTCTATATTGTTTTTTAATAGTTTTAAAAAGTCCTTCGAAAAGGAAAAGGACTTGATTGTTGTTAGATTATTTTCAAAAAAACTACGCTCCCTTTTCTTTCCTAAAAATAATAAAAATTCCTTAACTAAACGACATTGATAATCCGGGTTAACCTGTCGGTTTTACTACTAATGGAACAGTAAATTATTTAGGAAGGGTTTTCACCTGCTGGATTACCATAGCTTGGTGACACATCAATGGTTTGCATATGGTTTGTGTCGGTTTCAAAGTATTTTCTTGTCCCCTGAAACCAAAGCTGGCTTCAGAACAAACTTCGGTATTCTATCTGGTCTCGATCGACTGGGATGCTGAGAGGAGTGCTCCACAGGCTTTTGGCTTGGGCCATCCACTCGGTTGGGCTTTAATTTTCATATCTCTTTGTCTAATTTTTTGGGGTTTTGTCTTGTGTCAAATAACGTAACAATATTGATTCGCTTGGAATTATAGCGATAGTATAAAATCGTTTGTTTTGTGATAACACATTTTCTTAAACCTTCTCCTTTTTTAGATTCCGGAAATATTTCAGGTTGGTTTTTAATTATTTCTATTGATGAATCTAATTTTTCAACGAAGTCCGTTTTAACCTTAACAGACCATTCCGTAATTAAATACTCAAAAAGTTTATCTAATTTCTTTTCGGCTGTTTTTGAAAGAAAAACTTTTCTGCTCAATTTACCTGTGTTTTTGCATAAAAGTATCGTAATCCGTTACTTCTCCATTTTTAATTTCAAGTGAAGCCTTTTCAATTTCTTTACATTGCTCGACAGATAAATCATCCTGAAAGTCAGCTGCTTCTTTTTTGAAAATTTTTTTAATGGATTCAATTATTTTTGGATTTTCAGTATCCAAAAGCATTTTAACCAGTTTGATTTTTTCAGCTTGAATATCCATAGCATTTAATTTTATAATCAAAAATAACGATTTAAACCTAAATTTCTGATGGTGGGACGAAATTTTTAAATGAAGCCATTAATTAAGGTTTGCTAAGATATATGGAAATCCTTGTTCAACTGTCGGGAGCCCTTCCAAATACACACCACATTATTTAGGTAAGACTTTCACTTGCTGGATTACCACAGCTTATTGGTTTACTTTTTCGAATAAAATATTTTTTACTGTTCCTTCTGAGGCTACATAAAAAGAAGACACCTTATTTTTATCATCTCGTGTAAAAGCATATTTGGTTCGTCTATTTGCTCCAAAAACATCTTTTTCCCCTTCTTTCAATACCAACCCTTCATTATTTGGGTAATTCAAAATCAATTCTTGATCAGAAACAATGATCTCGTAACCAATATTTAGCTCTTTAGAAAAGTAGCTACCTGCATATTCAGAAATATTCGGATTTGGGTTCCTTGCTAATTCAATCTTTTCAAAGTAAAACACCGCGCCTCCAAAATCTACGAGTAAATCTGCCTCTGATTTTTTTTCTGAAAGAAAGGTATATTTCACAGAAGCATTGTCAATTCTAGCAAAAGAATTGACAGATACTGAATTGAGTTGCACAGGATTTCTTCCATAACTGCTCTGTACATTAAGGGTGTCATTATTTATAAATAGGTGCATTCTCAAATCACTATTTAGTTCTTGATAATGTCCTATGAATTGATTCAACTCCTCTTTCTTATGATTGTACTTTGTCTGATTGTAATCGTTTTGAGGAAGATCTTGAATATAAAGGTCCAGGATTTTGTAGGATACATCCACCGCATTGATCTCCTCAGAATTAGCAAAAACGACTACTCCTAGATTTAAATCAGGTATACAGATGAATTGGGACCGCAACCCTAAGTCTCTGCCGCTATGATTAAAAGTATTATAGCCCTTATAAGCTGTCACAAACATTCCGCGAGCATGTTGCATCTCCTCACCATTGTTCAGTGGCTCAAGCTTTGTGACAAAATCTGCAATATAGGAGAAAGTGTGCTTGCTGTCTAGAAAAACCTGAGACCAGGTTATTAAGTCAGAAATCGTACTACTCATTCCGCCAGCTCCAACACAAAGTGTTAACGACTTTGGCTGTTTGAATTCATTTTTTACTTGATAATAAGGATAAGCACGATTCTTAACAATGCTCCTTAAATCACTGCTATAGAAAGTATTCGACATCCCAAGAGGCTCGAACAATTCCTTTTCAGCAAACTGATGAATAGGCATTCCTGACACTCTTTCAACGATAAGTGCCAGCAAAACATAATTTGTATTGGAATAAAGAAACTTGTCTCCCGGTTTATTGTTCATTCCTTTTTGGCGGAACATCAGTTGCTGAATGCTTTTATTTGTATAACCCTGATGTTCATAATCAAACCCAGACAAGTCCAACAAAACATTGTGATTTCGTATTCCACTTGTGTGATTTAATAGGTGCTTAATCCTTATTGTGTCTCCAGAAAAATACAACTCAGGAACAATTTTTCTTACATCATCATTTACCGAGAGTTTGCCTTGTTTTTCGAGTAGGGCTATACAGACTGAAGTAAATTGCTTGGTAACTGAAGCAAGTTCAAATGTCGTAGCATCATTAAATGGGATATTGTATTCCAAATTCATTAAGCCATTACTTTTCTTATAAACAAGTTCCCCATCTTTAACAACACCAACTGTTAAACCAGGCCCAAATTCGGTAACAACCTGCGCTGACAAAATGGAATCGATTCTTTCATTCAACCCATTTTGTCCAAAAGAGCAAATGCTAAATGATGAAAATAATATAAGTAGTAGGATTCTCATTTTTTCAACTTAATTATTGATTTAGAATGAAGTAACGTTTTCAATTAATGCCAACGGTTTATGGTATGTTGTCTTGCGGGATTATGAAGCGATTCCCTAACAGTTTTTACCGACTTTTATACAAATTACAAGCTTACTAAAACCTCTGAAACTTGCATGCATTATACCAGGTGTTGAACGAATCCTGCCATGACAGGAAGCGAGCAATTATTGCCCTTTCTTCCAACTTTAGACCTATCATTAATTTTCAACATTATAAGCTATGAAAAAAAAAGCAATCATTCCGTGAAAAAGCCTATAAAAATGTAGTTGGCTCAGTTGTACAGCTCAAAAGGCTCCGCCTTTTTAAAAATAACTATTGTGAAAAACGGTAAATAAGAATTTTACAGTTAAAAGATTAACAATTTAGTAAATTTCAAACACTATTATTTGCATTTTACACTATATAAAAGTATTTTGAATAGTGTAAATTATGTTTTACTATAAATCTCAATGATATGAGTACGAAGAACACAGTTTCTATTCAGATTCCGGAAGCGGAGCTTCAGACGGTGAAAGAGGCCATCGCTACCCTTAAAACAACTTTAAGCCCCTACCTAATTGCCATTAGTGCTGAAGAAAGGCAGCGCATACCCAAGATGGGAGATGGCACTATCCCCTTTGTAGAAAAAGTAATGGACTATGCACAGGAAGACAGCCAATTCCTTCCTCCCTTTATTGATTTAAATGAATTGTCTAAGGATTGGGAGGTAGTAAAAAGACTGGCGCCATTGCTTAGGGATTTGCAGCAGGTGGAAAGCAACCTCAATGATACCGTGATGATGGCAGGATCTGAGGCCTATGTCGGTGCCCTTGGTTATTACAATTCTGTAAAATACGGGGCTAGGGTAAATGTAGCAGATGCCAAGGTGATCCATGAGGATCTTAAGCAGCGGTTTAATAGATCCAAATACAATCAGTCTGAGTAAGGCCATATAAGTAATCAATTCATAATTTGGAAATGAAACCTATAATCAATTAATGATGCGCATATCACCCAATCCATTATAAAGGGGACAGTCAAAGGCATTTGAATTGTCCCCTATTTTTTTGCGTTCCTTATTTAAATTAAACTCCTTTCGGTTCAAATATCCCTATTTACACCTTCATTTTTCCTTACAATTCTTTCAATTCTTCAGTTTTTTTATTGAATTCTCTCCCTATTAGGTGGAATTTTGGAGCTAAAAATCCAATTGATCTGCCAAAAAGGCAGAATTTTCCTGAAAAAACATTGAAAAATTCGACCTAAAAGCTCGAATTTTTCAGCAAATAACTGCAATGGGTAGGTTCCGAAGTACCCCTCCCCACTTCTGAACCCCAAAAATTTAACGGTCCCGTTGAATATTCCGGCAATTTTGTCAGTTTTTTAGCAATTGAGTCGATTAAAAGTCTGTTTTAGGTGGAATTTTCCGGTATTTTGGTGAAAATTTTCAGCTAAATGCCAAAAAATTCGACCTCCGAGGTCGAATTTTGCAAGTTTAGGGTACTCTCCCCCTCCTCAGAACTCCTCAATCGGAGCTAATAAGCCCAAAGGGTAGGTTCCGAAGTACCCCACCCCACTTCCGAAGTACCCCTTTCAGGTATAGAAGTAACCTTAAGTTTTAAAATCTTACTTTAATTTCTTGCGATGTCAAAGGGTACAAAAGGTTTGTTGATCTCAATCCTGAACATGGTCCCTGAGCCTGTCGAAGGGTGGCGAAGGGTGGCGAAGGGTGGCGAAGGACCTTAGTTATGATTTATCTTTTAAAATAATCCGAGATAATTTTTCGGGATCTTGTCGGTTGTCCCAGAAGGCTGTAATGACTATTGTTTCATCAGCTACTTGGTAAAAAATGCTAAAATTCCCAAGGGAGGCTACGCGTGTATCTTTGAAATCTGCTTTTTTAAAAATAAATGGTTTCGTTTATCCATCGCCCCTTGTGAAATCAAGCGGCCATTTTTTATATCCTCTTCGCTCAGTTTAAGCATTTCTTTTTGCTCTTCCGTAAGCCCAACAAGCTCCTTATCCGTTGCGCTTAAAGAAACCAGTTTGTCAAGCGCCAATAAGAAATCCTTGTTTTTTATAGTCAAGATTTTATCAATCAATCCGCTTCTTATTTTATCCACCGTTGCCATAAATGCCTTTAATTTTGTCTACAATTTCGGAAAATTTCTCGAAGTTTCATAATCTCCTATAACTGGCTATTGTCAACATTTTACTTGTAAACCCTTCTTTACTAAGCAATAAAACTTTATTGCTATTGGATTTTATACATATTAAGTACGTGTGGGGAAGCCTCCAATCCCACTCTAATACAGCTAACCAGTAACCTACTTTATAAAAGGCATTGCAATAAAACAGGGACTTCACCGGTTTAATTGTCGAAAGGTCTTCAAAATAAATAACAACTTATTTAGGAAACATTTTCACCTTCTGGAATACCATAGCTTGATGTTACGATAACGGCAAGTATAAGCGTAGTGCGGGTTTTCGAAGACGAGATTTTCATTTTATCCAAAATTTCAATACGTGATGAAATGTTCAATTTAGCAATACATCCCGCATTACGCTTATACAATGTTGTGCTTAGTATCTTTATTCTATGGCAGTCCCTAAAGGGTTTTCATTACCTTTTAAATACCCTGTGTTATTGCAATGAAGTCTAATAAAATCTAATAGATCGTCCAAGTTAACATTGTATTTTTTCAAATCATTTGGGTGAATACAAATTGTCAACTGTTCGCAATAACTTTCTTGGCTTAGTGATACTAAAAATGAGAGTACAATTTCTTTGATTACATCTTCTCTTTTCAAGGTTATTCTACCACGACCTGTACCCACAATTGGGATTATTAGATTATCCTTGCTTCCACTATGCGTAAGGTATGCCCATAACTCAGTTAAGGATAATCTAAGGTCATCAACCGTTGTTTTTGAGCGTCCTTGTGCATTAAGAGTAGAACTACAAAGTAAATAATATTGTTTATCACTTCTAAATACTGGGACAACTGTTCCTACTTTATAAGTCTTAGGATTATCATTTTCAACAAAATTTTCATACCAATCTGAATTGTCTTCTAATTGTTGGCATATATCTGTATTTAGATGAGCCGTAGTTTCCTCATACACCTGGTCAATAAAGTACCTGAGGATACTACTTGATTTTTTAACAATCCCATTGTTTACACAATCAAGTCTATTGTTGATAGGGACAATCAGAGCTCCATCAATCTTAAAGATATCCCCAATTTTAATAGAAACGGAAACTTCTCTATTATGGACTTTAAATGTGAAAAATGATTTTGGCCAATTTCTGTAAATAATTATTATTAGACCAATAACTATAAATACCCACCAAATTGACCGAATATTATTTGACCAAGTATTTTGTCCAAAAAAGGCGAAAATTTCAATGAGAAGCCAAAGTCCCCCGAATACGGATAGAATACTTTTTCCGAAATTCTTGAGATTAAGCCTATCCCAAAATAGCCAGAAATTGTATTTAAGTCTTTCAAACCAATTCATAGCCCTAGATTTGAATATACATTGTCATTGTAATAAAAAGAACCTGTTTTATCTTCTTTGGAATATGAATAATGTAAATCGCTCCATTTCTCCAATGCGAGCTGAATAATCTTAGAGTTGAAACTAACGTGAAGTGCAAGTTTGTCTCTTAGAACTGCAGGACACTTGTCACTATCTAAAGATCTTTTTCCGTTAAGGTTGACTACAATAATTGGCAAATTGAGTTTGATTGCTTGCTCAATTTCCCATTTAACATACTTGTATAAATACTTTGTTTTTTCTCCCACGAGTAGAATGAAAACTTTCGAATTATTCATTCTTTCTCTTAGATTTCTTTTAATGGTTTCTTCACTACTGTGTTGCCATATGCTCATTAAGTCGTGTGCATTGTTAAAATTAAAGTCCGATTTGTCACTTTGTTTCCATGCAGTCATTAATCTATAGTATCTAATATCACTATCCGCATCGAAAGCGACATATGTTTTGTTTCTATATGGCATTTTTCTATTTTTTTTATATTAAGCACAACATTTGTATATATATGTTGCTAGGAAGTTGCGTAAACACCAACTATGCAAACAACCCCTTTTCCTTTAATTAATTCCCAAATTAATGTTTTAGGACTAGAAAACTAGCTCCCTACCTATAATTCTATGGTAAAAGGCGAGAATATATTGATAAGCGACTTGCAATTCGGGTCAATTGATGAAAAATAAGAGGTTTAAGGCAGGATTAGCAGAGGATTGTATCTTAAAGTTGAAAAAATTACTTTTCCTGAAATAGCTTTAGGGCTTTCCGTATCCTTAAAAACTTCAAAAACCACCTCCATTGGATCAGTCACTATTTTAACTTATATTCAATACCCTACACCTATCTTACCGTAAGAGCTTTGTGCGATGTCAGTCCCTTTAGGTTTTAACTACAATTGAAGAACGCATATGGATTTGTTAAATAAGTTTTTAGGATTTGAGCTGCTTTCTATTGGGGAGTACAGCCTGAGGGTTGGGACTTTGGTGCTGGTGCTCCTCATTATCGTTTTGACGAAGTTGATTTTATGGGGAATAAAAAAATCCATTTTCCGCAAAAAAAGAATCAGCAAATTCAACGAAGGAAATATTTATTCCCTGTATCAGATTTTGACCTATATCGTCTGGGTAATCGCCTTTGGCTTAATACTGGAAACCCTCGGCATAAAGGTCTCCCTCTTAATTGCCGGTTCCGCCGCCCTACTTGTAGGCATAGGCTTGGGTTTGCAGCAGACCTTCAACGATATTGTTTCTGGCATCATCTTACTTTCTGAGCGTTCGATCAGGGTAGCGGACATTCTGGAAATCGATGGGGGCATTTTAAAAATTCAGGAAATCGGCTTACGCACCTCCAAAGGACTGAATACCGATGACATTTCAATAATTATCCCCAATTCACTGATCACCACCAATAAAGTCATCAACTGGAGCCACCAAAGAAAACAAAATCGCTTTAGGATTGAGGTGGGTGTAGCTTATGGAACGGATGTGGAGTTTGTCATCAAGATTCTGGAGGAAAGCGCCAGAGAACATCCTGAAGTAAATGCGGAGAAATTAGTAGAAGCCAGACTGGTGAATTTCGGGAATTCCTCGCTGGATTTTCAAGTGCTTTTTTATAGCAGCACCATCTTTGGATCAGACCGCATGAAAAGTGATATCCGAAGAATCATCAACCGTAAATTTATCGAAAACAATATTTCAATTCCTTTCCCTCAAATGGATGTGCACATAAGAACCAACGAGAAACGGGGGGATTAATACCCCTATTTAAAAACCTTATAGGTTTTAAAAACCTATAAGGTTATATTTTTAACGTCAAACCACTTCCAGAATCTCCGTCGTACTGCCTCTAAAGGCTACTTTATCTCCTACCTTTTTCCCTTTAAGCGCCAAAACAAGTGGTGAATCAGCAGACACTACTTGCACATCAGTGTTTTCGAAGGTGAATTTACCCATAGAAGCGGCAATCCATATCCAGCCAAGAGGGATTTTAACCATGGCTCCGGTGGTGACGGTAGTGGAAGTATCCACAGACGTTTGCTCTATCATCTTTTCATTTCGATCCAACAGCACCTTTTGCTTTTCCACCAAACCCCTGCTTTGGTTAATGCTTTCTCTGCCCGTCTCATACTTGTCTCCCATGCTGCTTTTGGTATCGGCATTGGAGGCTTCCTGTAAGGCCAATAATTGCGATTCAAAGTCTGCCTTTTTTTCTGAAATTAAATCCAGAACGGCCTTCTTCAAGCCTTTTTTAAATGTACTGTCCATCAATGAAAAATGTAACTATAGAGTGTTGGATAAAAAATTATTTTTCATTCATAAGGGTTTCTATTTCTTCAGGGTCAATAGGAATATTACCCATAAGATCTGTGTAGCCATTGTCATTGATCACAATATTGTTTTCCAACCTGATGCCAATTCCTTCTTCCAAAACATAGATGCCCGGCTCCACGGTAAATACCATGCCGGCCTGAATCGGTTCATACATGGTGCCTACATCATGCACATCCAATCCCAAGTGATGAGAAGTACCATGCATAAAGTACTTTTTATAAGCCGGATTTGCAGGGTCTTGATTTTGCACATCTGTCTTGTCTATCAAGCCAAGGCTGATCAATTCGGCTTCCATGACAAGGCCAATTTCTTTGTGGTAGCTCTGAATGTCTATGCCCGGTCTGAGCATATTCATGGCCTGACGCTGTACGCGCAATACGGCATCATAAATTTGTCTTTGCCGCTTGGTAAAGCGACCATTGACCGGAATGGTTCTGGTCATGTCAGCATTGTAGTTGCCGTATTCAGCCCCTACATCCATCAGGATCAAATCTCCATTCGCACAGGCTACACTGTTGTCTAGGTAATGCAGTACACAAGCATTCCTGCCTGAACCGATGATGGGTTCATAGGCAAAGCCCCTACTGCCGCTCTTTATAAATTCATGCAGAAATTCCGCTTCAATTTCATATTCGAGTACGCCCGGCTTGACAAATTTCAAAACCCTACGAAAAGCCGCATCCGTAATGTCACAGGCTTTCTGAAGTTGTGTAATTTCCTCCGGTTCTTTAACTGCCCGAAATTTATGCATTATCGGAGCTAAACGATGGTATTGGTGCAGCGGATACTTTGCTTTGCATTCTTTAATAAAGCGCGCATCCCTGGTTTCCACTTCTACCACAGCCCTTAGGTGTTCATTGGTGTTTAAAAACACATGTTTGCTAAGCTGCATTAAGGTGTTAAAAAACTTATCGAAGTCGGTATTCCATTTTATGGTTTTAATCCCGGAAAGGGCTGCCGCCTCTTCCATGGTAAACTTATGTCCTTCCCAAATGGCGATATGCTCACTGGTAGGTTTTATGAAAAGGATCTCTCTTAAGTCCGGATCTGGAAAGTCCGGACAAATCACCAATAAGGTCTCTTCCTGATCGATTCCACAAAGATACAGCAGGTCATTGTTTTGTCTGAACTTCATGGTCCCATCCGCATTGGTGGGCAAGATGTCATTGGAGTTGATAACTGCTAAAGAATTTGAAGGTAATTTGTCGGCAACTTTAGCCCTGTTTTTAATGTAAAGTGATGCTTTGGCAGGTTCGTATCTCATAAAATATTGGGTTTTGACAAAGGTAAAAAATATCCCTTGATCGCAAATTCAACTGGTAAAGGGAATTGGTGTTTTTTATCACTGCTTCATACAAGTAAGTAGTGACCGATTCCCTGTTGGGCCTTAAGTTAACAAATTTAATTTTCTATTGCCTTTTCGGTACCTGCAGTAAAGGTATAACGAAGTAAAACTTTTGTAACACTAGCCAGCACCCCTGTAGCTACGGTCCATAACAAAGCCTCTTTAAGGGAATTTTTTTCCGGATAGGGGTTTTTGGGAGCTTCTTTACCTGTGCGCTTCTCATACAGTTCTTCCAAACCTTTTCGCACCAAGTAGGCACCAAGGATAGTTCCTCCGGTGATTACTGCTGATTGTAGATACTCTTTGTTTCGCTTTTTCATGGGTTAATGGTTTAAATTATAAACTTATAGTAGTTTAATAATCATGCCAAACCCCTGGGATTTCACCCATAATTTAGAATTAATTGCTCTCGCTATATTTTGAAGGGTGATTAGTTGAAGTTTTTTAAAGGATTCCAGTTCATAAACAAATCCCTCCCGACTATACAAGTCTGGTCCCTTTGACTAAGGGGGACAAAGGGGGATTTCTTACGTTAACTGTAAACCAATTGTAGTTTTTAAACCAGAAATAGGTAAACCAATTTTAGGACGAAGCACCGTAAATTCAAAGCCCAACACTTCTATTCTATAGAAAACAATGATATCCTAAACCATTACGAAGAAGCCTGAAGGGCTGAAACTATAATAGCCACGGGTGAAGCCCGTGGTTAGGGACAACTACACGATCCTGATTTTGGCGGCATTGTTGCTTTTTTTTCTGCAACAATGCTGACAAAATCATAATGTCGTAATCGCTACAACCTGACACTTTCCCAGAACTTTAAGCCAAGCTCAAAGCCCCAAAAACCTTTTGATATTACCGGACTGTAAGTCCTCTCTGGTTTTGGCATCAGCTTCATCTTCTCTTAATGAAGCGATTCTCAAGGCCCCGGTCTTGTAATCCAGAATCGGCGAATGGGTGCCAAAACCAAACTTTTCCTTACCAAAGGTTTCCATCAATCCTCCAAGGTCAATGATATTCCTACCCGAGGTATCGAGGAACAAATCGGTCTTTTTGATCAATGCCAAATCTTCCTTTTCCAAATGTGTACTCCCAGCTACATTCAACACCATAAACTTAGCATCAGGCACGGCTTTCACTATAGGCATAATATCGCTAAGTCTCCATTCATTGCTGATATCCAACCAGGAACTTGGACGGCTATCTACCATTCTCAATGTCAGGCCAACGGGTATACCCATATCTCTGCACATTTTCACCAATTCTATACAGGCAGGATGATCCAGGTTGTAGCGGTGGTATTTAGGAAAAATCCTAACCCCTTTCATGCCCAATTTGCTGGTGCTCTCCTTCAGATCTGCTTTCCAACCTGAATAGACCGGATTAATCACAGCAAATGGAATCAAGCGATCAGCCCATTTGCGGTTGGTTTTGATTTCATCATAGGTTTCCCGATTCGCAGCCTGGGTGTCTTTATAAAAAATCCCATTGATATTGGTCAAAACCGAAGCTGAGATACCATTGGCATCCATCCTTTCCACCAAATCCTTACAAGTACTGTTTCTTACCTGACGAAAGGGCCAGTGACCTATATATGTATTACTATCTATCCACATGGTTGCCTGACTTTTTAAGTACATTATTATAATTATCAAAAAAGAGCTTCTTCCTTTGGGTATCCGTAAGGTCAGCAGCCATCATATGGCCTACCCCCTGAAAAAAGCTATTGTCACAGCCAAAGAATATCCTATCTTCCCCTACATGCTCCATGGCATAAGGAATGATGTCTCCCTCATTATTACTTCCCGATACATCTACAAACACATTGGGATAAGGCGCTACGGCTTTACAGGCATCCAACCAATCGCCTCCACCAGCAAGGTGGGCCAGTTGGAACATGGCCTCCGGATAGCGCTCCGCAATCAATACAAAATCATCAGGAGTAGAAACATTCTCAGGTTCTCTGGCATCGAAAATAACTCTGGACTTACCGATCCCCATGTGCATCAAGATGATCATCTTCATGTCTATGTATTTTTCGATAATCGGGTAAAACAAAGGATCACTTATCTTCACATGATTGTAAAGTTTCAAACCTGTCATGCCATGGTCCATGCATCTTTTGATTTCCTCCATTGCCTGCTTAGGAAATGCTGGATTGACCGTTGGCTGTCCAATAAACCTGTCAGGGTATTTTTTCATGGACTTAAGGATTAAATCATTGCAAGCAATAAACTCTTCAGGAAGCCCCTTGCTTCCCGGAGCCATCGGCCTTGAAATCACCATTTTTTCAATCCCTAACCGATCTGCAAAACCTATTTGGGTTTCAGGACTATCGGCTGTAAAATAAACATGGGCATGGGAATCTATTTTCCTGTATTTCATGACCTCTTTCATAAGGTCATTCTCTTCTTGCGGTTTTTCCTTGCTTGTAAAACCAGTCATATGTACGCCCAATGCAATTCCTGAAACAGAAACGGCACCAGTCGAAAAAAACTTTCTTCTATTCATATTTTCTAACTGTTTTTAGAATTTAAACATTCGATGCTAAATCTACACCATGATCATGTCCTAGAACAATTCATTTACTCTTATATTTTCTGGCAATCCCCAAGCTAAAGAGACAATGCTTCCATCCAAACCAATTCTTCTTTTTGGACGGAAGCAGCAGCAAAGTGTCCACTAAGTATTTCCTTGCCCTTGCCATGTTCAATGCTCATTTCTCCATTGCCATGCATATACATAATATAGTCTTTCCCTAATGAAGTTTCCACCTCTACAACTCCGGTTTTGTCCACAAGTGCTACATTTTTGACAAATGACTCCTCTCCATCGAAGCCCTCAAAGACAGAAACAAAAGTCTGTAAGCCATCTCCTCTTTTCCGCCTTACAAAATAAGGCAGTGTGGCGCCAATATCTGCATTCTTCCAATCTTTTTGTCCCCAGCCATCGCCAACAAACATCTCCTCCCCTTCTTGCCCAAGGGACCAAGCCCGAGTAGTCATTCCATTCTCAGATATCCATTGGCTGTTCCACGTTCCTTTTCCATTACTGGTCCTGGTTTCTTTAAAATCATATAGTGACAAACCAGCCTTGGCAACAGGAGAAATACCATTTATTGTCAGTTGCTTACTCGAAGCATGGAAAACATAATCCTGAATTTCACCGCCCTGTACCCTAAAGAAATCCACTACATAACTGTGTCCGTTTCCATGATCGACCAATACAGCCGTTCGCTTGTAAACCGAAGCCTGGGAATAGGCCGTTGAAGCCATTTCCATTATTTTGACTTTAGGATAAGTTTTGAACAACAAAATTTCTCCCCCTCTTCCTTTACTAATCTGGTTCTCTTCATCGATCAGCACCGTATTGTGGGCCAGGGCCCTGATATTATTGGGTTTTAGCGGATGGTCCCAAAGGTATCCCAAATCAGAGAGTAAGGAAGTACCATTCTTCCAATAGTAAAGGTTAAGGCTGTCATTTTCATGGTGAATACCCCAAGGGCTTGCACTTAATAACAATAAGCTTTCCCTACCATCCAGCCCCGTTCTAAGGTGCCCAATTTGCAGATTTTGCGGGCACCAATCTGGGAACGATAAAACAGCTCCTTTTTCCTTTTCCAGCTTTGGCTTTCTGTAATACATGGAGAAAGACAAAGCTCCATTGGGCTTGGTAAGGTCATAAGGAAGTCGAAGAACAGGTTCTACTTCACTGTCAGTGAATTCGCTGTTAAACCCCGCTGATCCACTGTGTAAAAGCAGATCATCCCCGCAAAGTTCTTTTAGCAAGGCGAGGTATTCCTTTTTCTCCGGATAATTGGCGACCATTAACTCCACATAAGCCACATCAAGCGTGGTGTTTTCGAAAGAGTCCGCATAGGGTGGGTATTTTAAATCCCCTTGCAAGCCTTTGAAAAAGGCCTCCCAAACCAGTTTATAATTGCTATCATGGTAAAGGTCTAAATCGTCTATTCGTTGTCCCGTCTTGTCCTTATATCCTGAGGGGTCTGAATACCCATGAGCGGCTTGGGCCATGTCCCAAATCCCTCCCAAGGTCATCAAACCATAGAAAGGGGATTCGCTGGTAGTCCCATCAGGCAAATACCAACCATCAACGGTCATATTGAATCCTTCAAGTCCAAACCTAAGCAAACCCGGATGCCCTACACACATCCCAACCAGGGCTACGGCCGTTCGGTTACTGACAGATTTATTGTTCAACTTCTTGTCGCAAACCAGCAAAATGGTACTTTCAAGAAGCAGGTCTTTTTCTATTTTGTATTTGTCTTTTTCAGTATAAAGAGGCCTTTCATCGGACTTCTTTGCTTGACAGGTGAGGTCATAGGCTGTGACAACTTTTCTCACAAAATCAGATTCCAAGCCTACTCCACTTGCCCTTCCTGCACTCCAAAAACCTGTCCATAAAGCATTGTCTGGCACATTAGGCGGAGGACAAAGTTCTGGCTCGGGCAGTTTCATCATATTGAGCGCTGCCGTTTTTGGATCCATGTCGGCATATTCACCATAACCTACATGAATCAACCAGCCAGGATAGCATTTGGCAAGCCGAAGCAAGATCTCTCTACAGGTGGCTGCATAGGTGATGTTTCCTGTAAGTAGATATCCTTCTGCCAGGGTTTGGCAAAATCCTGCGATCCATTGTACTTTTCTGGACCTTATATTGGCCGTAAAGCTTGGTCTACCCTCTTTGTATTTGAAAATCACAAAGGGATCTCCACCACAATAGGTTAGTTTTTGAGGCTTCCCCCAAGTTGTCGTTAGGACAATTTCCTCAGGATATTCACTGTTAGGAAACACCGCATCACACTCAGTACATTGGATTTCCTCTGGATTTTCCACATCCCAACTCCACAAGCCATGAGGATGAACCGGCAAGCCTTTGTCTCTACAAGAAGGGCAAGGCGTCCATAGCGGGTCACCAGGAGTTGTTTCTTCCACCATACTATTGAGAAAGTCTGGTGTGATCTTGCCAATGTGTTGCTTTATAATCGCATCTATCCTGTCAAAATGAACCCTGGCCCAATCGTAATTTTTAATATTTTCTTTAGCAGCTTGCAGGTTGTCTTCCTTGATTGTCAGACAAGGATGATTAACCGAGTGCCGGTACATTTTCCAATCCGTCCAATCCAGCAATTGTTCAGTATCTGGGTAATCGAAGGATTTGTGCGGCGTAGAAGAGAGGGCAAATGGACTTAAATACATTCCTAAGCCCAAAAGTGTGCTTTGTTTTATAAAGTCCCTTCTATTCGCTGTTTTATTGTCCATGCTTAGGGTTTGAAATTGCTTTGAATTGGGTTAAGTATTTTCTAAGAGGTATTAAAATTCGGCCATCATCTGGTTAATTCGCTTGTATATTTCTGTTTCCAGGGTTGGCTTCCAAGTTCCAGGATGACCAAAAGCAATTTGAGAAGTGGCTCCTTCGTAACCGCCTTCGTTCAAAACCGTCCTTGTAGGAATATAAGCCATTACATCATTTGAATAGCCGAGAACAAATAAATCATTTCCATACTGGGTTTTCAGCTTGACAGAATAGTCAACAACTGGCTCTCCGCCAAGGGCAACCAAAAATTGTGCGCCCAATTTCCAAATTTGAATAGGATAAGGATAAGATAAGTTTACCTCCTTATTTTTCACCTTTTCATGCATCATTTTGGCCCATCGCTGGTAATGTCCACTGCTCTCCTTGATCATTTTATCCAATGCCTCATTAGAAGGTGGTTCATTCAATGCCAGGTTTACTTCCGAGTAAGCTGTTTTTAATTGAGGAGTCAAAGGCTTCATTTCTTTACCCAATACACTCTCTACAGCAGCTGCCAATTCTTTCCCATACTTTTTAGCCAAAGGAAGGGTTCTTCTCGGCAAAGGATTTTGATCGGCTCCTGCACCTTGGAAAAACATTGCTGTAGCACCTGGATACATTTTCTCCAGTTCAATTTGGGCAAACCCTGGGTAATCGCCTGACCACTGGCTGATTGACAAAACAGTGGCATGACAGGCATAACCAAAAGTTATGGCTTTTAGGTTGCCTTTCATATCCGTAACTTTCAGCACGGGTACCGAATAATCATTAGGCCCATTCACTATTGTAGTTGCCTCCATGCTGGCTTCCGAATTGTTCCTTCGATTTACCTGAAACCTGGTTACTCCACTCTCTGAATAAATTTTTGCCGGGGCCAAGCCTTCCAATGCATCCCCTACTAGGGCTACTATTTGTTCTTCTAACCAAGCCGAATAATTGATAACCTTTTCAACTTCTTCTTGATTCAAAGGGTAAACATGGTACAAATAGTCTTTCAGCACAGGGCCGGAATGAGAATGAGAAAAATTCATCAGCACAGCATTCTCAGGCAGAGAATACCGAGCCTTAATTTTCTCCTTGATGCGACTGCTCATGTCTCGAGGCATGCCCGAAAGGTCATTGGTAATTAAAACGGCTGTATTGTTATCCTCATCCTGAATGGCAAGCGCTTTGGACCATATAGGGTGAATGGTACCTTCAGAAGGCCCTGTTCTTGAAGCAAAGCCAGCCATCCACATAGGGACTTTAGGCGTAATGTCTACTTTTGCCACATTTGCTTTCCAATGCGCTGAGGCATCCTGAGCGGACAAAAGGGAAGCGCTAAAAAAGCTACTAGCTATAAGTACCAAAAAAGACAGGTGCTGAATGTGTTTAATGTTGTTTTTAATATTTCTCATGGCGCTATTAAGGGATATTCCACAGTTTTAATGCCTACACTTTCAGCAAGCTTTACTGCTTCGGAAAGGATATTGTCTTCTATTGAAGCTGCCCATTGGGTGGTAAAAAGCGGAGACCTATTGGCCTCATAGCCACCTTCTGCAAGCACTACTTTAGTGGGGATATAGCCCATCACATCATTGGAATAGCCCATCACAAATATATCCGGGCCAAAAATCTTTTTAAGTTCCAGAGAATACCCAACAAGGAGTTCACCTCCTAAAGCAAATAGAGGTTGATCGCCTATTTTCCATGCTTGTACTGGATAAGGATAGGAATCCTTAATTTTTTCTCCTTTGTCCAATCTAGCTATCCAGATTTTTGCATATTCTTTCAGGTAATCTGGATAACCTGGAATTACACCACTGATTATATCTTCAAGTTCTGATTTGGTAGGAACGTCCTTAGCAAAGGTCAGGTCTATTTCTGAATAAGCCGTTGATAGTGTTCCTTCCAATACATTCATGTCTTCATTTATAACCCGCTCTACAGCAGCTGCCAGCTCTTTGCCATATTGCTGTGCCAGTGGTGCGGACCTTCTTGGCAATGGGTTTTGATCGGCTCCTGCTCCTTGGAAAAACAAGGCGGTAGCACCTGGATAAAGCTTCTCCAGTTCTATCTGAGCAAAGCCTGCATAGTCCCCTGATAGCTGATAATCAGACAGAACAGTAGGATGGCAAGCATAGCCAAAAAGTATTGCTTTAATCTCTCCTTTTTGGTCTTCGACTTTTATGACAGGGACAGCGTAATCGTTGGGACCTTTTAATTCAGTTTGTGCGTTTAATTGGGCTTCTTTGTTATTTCTTCTGTTGACTTGGAATCTCGTCACCCCATTATCAGAAGACAAGGTTACGGGTTCAAGTGCCTTGATGGCATTGCCCACCAACTCCACTATTTCCCTCTCTACCCGAAAGGAAAATTGTTTAATTTTATTGTATTCCTCTTTACTAAGCTGGAATTCATACCTGGGATAGTCCGTCTCCGGGCCGGTATGTGTATGCGAACTATTTAGGATAATCTGATCCCTTGAAAGCCCATATTTCTCTTTCAATTGGTCTCTTATATTATCGGACAGAAATTTTCTGAAAGCCAACAAATCTGTGGTCACGATAACAGCAAGTTTACCATTGGAATCTTCTATTGCAAGGGCTTTGGCCCAAACGGAATGCCTAACACCTTCTGAAGGTTTCTTTCTCGCGGCATAGCCTCCCATCCAGATGGAACCTTCAGGGGTAATTTCAACTTTATCCACTCCGGCTTTCCAGGAGGATATTTTTTGTTGTGCATGTAACTGATGGCTAAACAATAAAACTGTTAGGCCTAAAAAAATAAGGTTACAGGATCTTTGGAAAATTATTTTCATGAGTCAATATTTAATGGAACGGATTTAATCGTTTTAAAACCAATTAAACAAAAAGGCTCAATGACCCTTCTCAGGTGCAGCCTTCATAAGAAAGACATTCTTATTGGTTTAGAGAGTAGTTAACTAATCACCTGGTTGAAAATAGTAAAGTTGGCTGTTATTGGAATGATTTCATGAACTGATAAAATGGTTTAAGCATGTTTTGGGTTTAAAATGCTTGAACCCGAAATATGCAATAGACAATCTATTACGTGCTGAAATCGCTTCAAAATCAGCCTGATTCTCTTGCGATTGCAACACTTCCCGTAAACACGGGACAGGCTTCACCCCTGACATTGTCAGGGCGGAGAAATTCTATTATATAATCCGGGTTAAAAAAAAATCCCTCTGCTAAAGATCTAACAGAGGGATTTAATTAACTATTCTATAGTTTCCAAAGGAGGAACATTGTTCTCTGCTCCAACATAACCTATATTTTGGTTAATTGTCCCTAAGGAGTTTGCTGTTATGACATTATTGTCAATTGGCCATAACACGTGAAATGGTGCAATTGCAGGAGTATTTCCAATCACAATAGGCTTGATAGTATACATGATATTTTTTTCCATTATTCTATCGTACCACCAGTTACTGTCAGCAAATCCATCCAAAGTATAACCTCCAAGACCTTGAGAAGCCATGATGTAAGATACCCTTACCATTTCTGAATGGCGAGGAGTTTCTAGGAACAACTCACGAGCTCTTTCATCAAAGATGTATTCGATAGTAACATCAGAAGCATCTATTGGAAGCGCATTGGCTCTGTTTCTAACCATATTGATATCAGCAGCAGCTGCATCCATTTGGTTTTTCCAATAGTAAGCTTCAGCACGTAGAAGGTAAGTTTCTGCAAGTCTAAAGATATACCAGTCACCATTTCCACCCATAGGCACTGCAGTAGGTGATTGTTGAGGCTGGTAAGTTTTATAGAAAATCAATGGGAAATGCTTATAAACTGAATCCTGAGGAGCAGTCATGTACATAGGATTAATAGGTTTTCCAAAGTCAACAGACTCAGGATTGGTATATACCAATTCATGCTTATCAATCCAGTTAACATCACTTCTTCTAAGGTCAGGAGTAGTCATGTAATCAAACCCATCTTCTTCCCAAATATCATAAAAGCTATAAGGAGTAGAGATCATATCTGGGTTACCTCTTCCTAATGAATCATATCTTGGTCCATTGTCAAAAGTACCTCTTAAACCTTGGCTATCACGAATGGAAGAATGCCACCAAGATGCGTGGAAATGTCTCATAGTATACAAACCAGCAGTTTGTGCACCAGAAGGGGCTTCAAATCTATCAACCATCGCTAAAATGGTTTCTGTATTTGCACCAATATTCTTGTTTTCAGGACGGTGTAAATCCCAGATCACATTTTTCTCCGCAATATCAGCTTCAGAGCCAAATCTATCTTCAACCAATGCATAACCACCATTGATAACTGCTGAAGAAGATTCTATGGCTTTATCAAATTCCATATTGGCAAGGTAAACCTTGGTCAACAAATGGTTACCAGCACCCTTAGTAATCGCTCCTGGAACAGCCGCTTCAGGCAACCATTGCACTGCATATTCCAAATCTGCTTGAATTTTATCAAGAATGGCCCAACGGCTATGTGTTTGGTAATCCAATCTTACACCTCTTACCTCTTCTCCAACAAATGGAACATCACCATAAGAGTTGATCAACCAGTAATACCAAAATGCCCTGTGCCATAAACTTTCAGCCAAGATCGCATTTCTAGTGGCATCATCCTCCCATTCGATATCATCAATTCTTCCTATAACTACATTGGCATTTTTGATGAATTCAAAAGACTCAGAAAAAAGAGGCACAAAGGTATAATAACGATCAAAGAAAGGAGTGGTTTGAAACCAGTCCATTTGGAATGTTGGAGTACCTCCTTCAGAAGAAGACCATTCCCCCACCATATAGTGTCTTCTACTACCTGTTACACCTTCAGTAAGGGCTTTTCTCATGGTAACCAAACCAGCTTCATAGCCAGATGCATCTATAAACACATTCTCCGGGGCAAAGAAGGAGAGCGGTTTTTGTTCGAGTAAGTCTTCTGAGCAGGAAAATGCTAGTAAACCTACCAGAAAAAGGAACAAATATTGTTTTATATATTTCATAATATTTAAATCTTTTTGGTACTAAACATTAAAGCGAAAGGTTGATTCCTGCAGAAAACGATTTTGGCATCGGTACATTTCCTGATTCAGGATCATATCCAGGCCAATTGGTAAACGTCGCTAGGTTTCTTGCAGAAACAAACACTCTGATACTCTTTGTTTGCAACTTCTCTGCGATGTAAGAAGGAATATTGTAGGACAAGGAAACATCCTGAACCCTAAGAAATCCTGTAGGCTTGAATACCCTCAAACCTCCTCCATATGCACCATGGACTTCTGAAGTACGAGCGTACTCAGTCTCTCCGTTAGTAGGTGTCCAGTAAGGGATATTCATGATATTGATCCTATCATAAGTTGAAGACTCATGCGTTGCATAAGTAAATTCTCTTTGATGTCCTAAATCAGCTCTCAAGAAAATAGTTGCCGTGAAATCTTTAAGGAAAGTGAAATCATTTCTTAAACCCAAACGGTATCTAGGCCTTGTATATCCAATAAATTGTTTGTCAACCAAAGCGTCATAAACACCATCACCATTAACGTCTTCAGATTTGTAATCTCCAGGTTGCATATTATAAACTCCTGCTTCATCAGCTTCGTCCAATTGCCAAACACCTTGTACATTATAATCCCAAATCACATCAATTGCCTGTCCTGGGAACCATTGATTGGTATAATCAGGAACTTCTCTAGTGACAGTTTCTCCTCCAATGATTATTTCCTCAGTATCTCCAAATAATTTAACAATCTTGTTTCTGTTTAAAGAGAAAACAAAATTTGATTTCCATAATATATTTGGACGGTTTACATTGACTGTATTGATAGTAACATCCAATCCTTTGTTTCTTAACTCACCCAAATTAGCGGTAATACTAGAGAAACCGGTAATTTGAGGCAATTGTCTGTTCATCAACAAATCCGTTGTGGTCATGTCATAGAATTCTGCAGAAACATCAATTCTATTTTCCAAAAGTCCCAAGTCCAAGCCAATATTATAGGATTCCGTTTTTTCCCATCTTAGACCTTGGTTTGCCAATGTATTGTTATATAATCCTAGTTGAACATTGGTTCCATCATAGTATAAGTTGGTACCAATTTGTGCCAAAGAAGAATAAATACCGATGTCTCTGTTACCATTGACACCCCAAGAACCTCTAAGTTTCAATAAGCTGATTGCAGTATTTTGAGGGAAGAATGCTTCTTCAGAAACGATCCATCCTAAAGCTACGGCTGGGAAAGTCGCTACGTTATTGTCTGCACCAAAAGCAGAGTAACCATCTCTTCTTACTGAAGTTGTCAACAAGTACCTGTCTAAATAGGAATAGTTAAGTCTTGCCATGTAGGCATTTCCACCAGCCTCAGTATCATTAGTATTCACTAATGGTCTTGAACCAAATTGTAGTCCATTAAACCCTAAAGCCTGGTTAGGTTGGAAAGTTTGATTTTCTCCATAAGAATTAAATGTCTTGGTTTGTTCAGCATTGTAAAGCAAGGTTACATTGAAATTATGATCACCTATTTCTTTGTTCCATGTTAAGATATTATCAACCATCCATGCATTCAAAGAATAATCAGTTCTCGTACCATAGCCATCCAATCTGTCTCTACCACCAATAATTGTTTCAGGTCCCCAGAAATTATAGTTCTTTTGGAAGTCGAATCGAGGCTGGTAAGACAATTTGTACTGAATTCCAAAAGGCAATTTCACATTTGCATACAATGAAGCAAAAACACCAGTAGTCTTATTAAGTCTCTGCTGGTAAGTAGAATTGATCAATGGATTCACAATGATCGGATATCCATGAGGATACCAATTCAAAGTACCATCCTCTTCATATTTAGTACTATATGGGCTAATAGAAGCAAAGTTAGTACTTGCAGGAACTGAACTATTATCGGTATTAGAAAATTGGGCGTTTGTTCCCACGTTTAACCAATCGGTTACCTTAAAGTCTAAATTCAACCTAGATCTAATAGAGCTAAAATCATCACCCACCAAATAATTTTGGTTATCTACATAACCCAAAGACCAATAGTATTGGAATTTTTCATCTCCACCACTAATACTTAAATCATAATCTTGTCTGACACCATTACGAGTGGCTTCATCCAACCAATTGGTAGTATTACCGGCAAGATATTGCTCTATCTCAGTATCAAAGAAATTAAGTCGGTTCAAGTACTCCAATGTATTGTCTGTATTCGAATTGGCATTGGCACTTCTCCATTGATCAAGAGTAACACCGTCAGATAGACTTGCAGGATCATCCCAGTAGTAATCAGGACGATCAGCAACACCTAAGGTCCTAAAGAAATCTCTTCTAAAGTCCTCATATTGTTCAGCATTTTTAGGTCCGAAATTTTTATTCGTAAAGGTGTTGATACCCGTTTTGGCTGAGAAATTAATAGTTGGCGCACCTGATTGACCTTTAATAGTAGTAATCATAACTACACCAGAAGCCGCTTTGGATCCAAATACTGCTGCAGAACTTGCATCTTTTAAAATATCAATTGACTCGATATCATTTGGATTAATGTCAGAAAGTTTACCATAGAAGATCACTCCATCCACAACGATAAGTGGAGACGTTCCACCAGTAAGAGACGTTGGTCCCCTTACCTCTAAAGAAGTACCACCAGAAGCAGAAGTTCCTTGATTTCCATAAAAACCAGCAACTGTACCTGCTAACATATCAGAAACCTGAGTCAACGGCTGGTTTTTAAAGGTAGAAGCATTGACTCTTGTCACCGCTCCAGTCAAATCACTTTTCTTTTGAGTACCATAACCTACAACAACAACCTCATTTAAGTCTGTTGCACTAGTCGTTAATCGTACATCTATTGTAGTCTGGTTACCTACTTTAATTTCTTGATTCAAAAAGCCTATAAAAGAGTAAACCAATGTGGCCTCACTATTAGGAACACTTATTGAATAAGTTCCATCAATATCCGTTATGGTACCGATACCGGAACCTTGCAAAAGAATATTAACACCCGGTAAAGTTTCACTGGTCGCAGCATCCATCACCACTCCAGTAACGGTAATTTCATTCTGTGCTTTTGCTCCTGAAACCCCTACAAAAGAGACGCCCAAAAGTACCATAAAACTAAAAGCCAATCCACGCAATTTACCTTTGCTAGGCTGGCTATATGGTTTTGAAAAAGCACCTATTTGCTTTTTTAATTTGGTAAGAATTTTTATCATAACATTGAATTTTGGTTTGTGAAACTTCTTATCACTCTTTTGTTGCCTATTAAAGCTTCAAATGAATTTTAAGAAATAAAGTGGATTAAGCAGGTTATTTTTTCATTAAATTATAGCACGTATTTTATTGAAGATTTAACTCTCCATTCCGAAATACGCTTAAAAGTTATTACAAATATTTTTAATACTAATAAAACTAAAAAAATAAGTTTGTATTATTTTACACCAATGGTTCTAAATTCAACAAAATAGAAGTCCCAAAACTGGCATTTCTTCAACAAAGCAGACTTTATTTTGAAATTCTAAAAAGGCCATATCCATAGTGTTTGGGGCAGTAAATCACCAAAAAATATCCCAAATCAAATCCTCCATTTACCAATATTATATTCAATTCCAATCCAAGAAAAATTTCATTTCACTAACTTCCTAAAACACCATTTCTCCTCAAACTCTACTGCCAATACCATTATAAAAAGTCATTTACTAAATGTTTTTTTTGTAAACATTGAATCCAGCCCTACCAAAACAAACCGCTTCGATAGAGCTGAATTTAATAGACTTATCATCAATTTTATTAACGACCGAATGTAACCCCTAAATTGATTCCAGAGCCCCAACCGGTATTTCCTGCGGAAGTATATTCTACCATAATCCCAAAATTCTTTTTATCCCCAGGATACCATCTTGTTCCTAATACAATCCCTAGCTTATTGTGATTAAGAAAGGTAGCATAACTACTACCAATAGATGGCCAATATTGTCCAAATGTAAACCCCAAATAGGGCTCCAATCCTGCTACGCTTAATTCTTCGTCAGAAAATTCTTCAAGAGCCTGAAAAGCATAGCCAACAGCTCTTACTGTCATCCCTAAAGACACCAAGGTTTCATCAGAATATAAAGGCTGTCTTAAGTCCGTACCTACGGCTAAGCCTAAACTTAGAAAATTGGCTACCCCTCGTTCAATATACAAGGACACGGGTGGGATTGTTAAACTTGAAAATTTACCCCCTAGGGTGGGGTCGACTGCAAGTGTGTAAAACATGCCGTCTTTAGCAGTTTGTGCATTTGCATTATAATTCAAAGCCATTGTACTTACCAATAGCATTAGAATTAGGATTTTGTTGTTGTGCTTTTTCATATTTAGTTAATTTATGTTGAGTTTGGGTTATATTTTTTTGTAAATTGAAGCACAGTATCCCCACAATAAAAAACAATACAACTTCCTCATTGTCTTTTACTTAGACATTTTACAATTGAAATCAAATATATAGTTTAATGAATAAAGCATGAATTGGAATTCGCGAATGGTGGCTAATTATTCGTGAAAACCTCTCCTCATTGTGTGAAAAATATATTGCCCCTAATTCAATGGGTTTATTTTGGCTAAAAACCCATATACGGCCTTGATCGATTTGGCTCATTTGAGCATTTCTGAATTGAAAATCACTCAGGACCTGTCTTGATGTAGAACTACTAAAAGAAAAACAGGGTAAGTTATCGAGAAAGGAGATTTCTATTAATTAAGTTCTATTGAAGAAGTCAGATTTAACCCGGATTATGTAATAGGATTTCTCCGCCCTGACAATGTCAGGGGTGAAGCCTGTCCCGTGTTTATGGGAAGTGTTGCAATCGCAAGAAAATCAAGCTGTTTGAATATTTTAACATAGCACCGTTATGGTGAAATTGAAAACAGCAACGAAGTGGCTGATTTTAAAGCGATTTCAGCACCTATTAGATTGTCTATTGCATATTTCGGGTTTAAGCTAAGCCAACTGAATAGGACACTTACCAGTACCTACTTCCATGGTCAAGAGGCAAGAAATTATCCCCTATCAATTATATTTTGTGTTTTACTACAAATACAGGATCAAATTAGAATTATCTCAAAGGAGGAATTGACCTTTCCACATAAAGCCTCTTTTTTATTCAACTGTATTTTTCTAAATTAAAGCCTATTACAATAACCACTGAACCATGAAATGCAAAGAAATCAGATTACCCCAGGATCTTGACAAATCCTTTATTGTGTTTAGGGAGAAAGGACAGTACATACCATGCCCTTGGCATTTTCATCCTGAATACGAATTGGTATTGGTTTTAAAGAGTACCGGAAAACGCATGGTAGGAGACCATATCGGCAAATTCCAGACTGGGGATTTAGTATTGGTCGGGCCTTATTTACCTCATGTATGGTCCAATGACCCCATTTATGTTAATGGACAGGCCACAGAGGAGGCCGATGCCTTAGTCATCCAATTTAAAGAGGACTTTCTGGGTGGTGAATTTCTTAACCTACCTGAGATGAAACCTTTCAGAAACTTTCAGAAGCTATCGAGACGAGGAATGTCTTTTTATGGAAAAACAAAGGAACAAATTAATCCATTGATCATCGAGATGATTCATATGAATGGAATCCAAAGATTATCCAATTTGCTGTCCATATTCGATATCCTCGCCCATACAACGGAATACGAATTACTCGCCAGTCCAGTATATGTATCCCAATTGGACCCACCCAATACGGACAAAGTTTCAAAAGTTAAAAACTATATATTAAACAATTTTAACCGAGACATCAGCCTAGCAGAGGTTGCCTCCATTGCCAATATGGCTGTTTCCACTTTTTGTATGTTTTTTAAAGACCAATACCGGATTACATTTGTCGAGTATTTAAATTCTATTCGGATTGGTCATGCCTGCAAACTACTCATAGAGGAAAATGATAGTATTTTGGAAGTAGCCTATAAAAGTGGTTTCAACAACCTGGCTAATTTTAATAGGCAGTTTAAAAAATTTAAATCCATGACCCCTACTCAATTCAAGAAAATCATAAATGAGACCGAAATGGCCTCTTAAATAGATTCCCAATAATTATTGCACGCAGAGCCGCAGAGGCGCGAAGAGATGTATTCTACACCCTAACGAGGGTTAAGAAAAAAAAGCTAATCAAAGGGTTACCTTTTAAATAAGAGGCATCCCTATTCCCTTTGCGTCTTAGCGCCTTTGCGAGAAACAATTATCTGAAAATAATTTATAAATATTGCACGCAGAGACGCAGAGGGGCGAAGAGATGTATTCTACACCCTAACGAGGGTTAAGAAAAAAAGCTAATCAAAGGGTTACCTTTTAAATAAGAGGCATCCCTATTCCCTTTGCGTCTTAGCGCCTTTGCGAGAAACAATTATCTGAAAATAATTTATAAATATTGCACGCAGAGACGCAGAGTCGCAGAGAAAAAACCTCAGCACTTTCATGAATAAAAAACTTTGCGCCTTAGCGCCTTTGCGAGACCAACAATCTGAAAACAACCTATAAATATTGCACTCAGAGTCGCGAAGAGATGGTTTCCTCATCATTACAATAGCCCAAAATAAAACAAGTTATATAAGTGTCAACTATTCAAATAAAAGTAACCCTATTCCCTTTGCGTCTTTGCGCCTTAGCGAGAAACAATAATCTGGAAATAATTTATAAATAGTGCACGCAGAGACGCAAAGTCGCGAAGAGATGGTTTCCTCGTCATAACTATGGCCCAAAATAAAACTAGCATACTAAGAGGTACCTCTTTTTAAATAGGTACCTCTTAGTATTTATGGTCTACGAATCCGGTCTAATTATTTCTCTACGACCTTACCAAGGCAAATCCGGAAGCCATCACGTGAATCCGAGTAAGAGGTACTATGTAGGCCTAACCTTACCGCAGATCGGGCATTGCCTGGCACGTCAAAGTAATTACCACCACGACAAACGGGTTTGTAATTTTCTTTAACGCTATAAAATGCTTCATGCCCACCTTTTGGATCAAAGTGATCCAAGACGATTTCCCATACATTCCCCAACATGTCTGCCAAGCCGAACCCATTTCTTCCTTTTTCGCCAAAATAATCAACGGGAGATACAAAAGAAAAGCCATCACTCCATGGTACTTTAGCCAAAGGCCATGTCTTGTTCCTTCCCGGTAAAAAATCAACACTTGAAATATTAAAGCGTCCCTCTCCATCTCTTAAATCGTTTCCCCACCAATAATAAGTACTTTCTTCATTACCCCCACGACAAGAATAGGCCCACTCCGCCTCCGTAGGCAGGCGGTATTCCATCCCCTCTGGAAGTCTTCCTGCTACTCTTTCCTTTTCTGTCAACCACTTCCCAAAAGCATTTCCATCATTCCAACTAACACAAACTACCGGATAGTCATCCCTTAGCGGGAAACCAAAATTAGGGTCTCTCCAACTTTTATTTTCTGCTTTGATCCAAGGATGAGGGGGTGCCAAGCCTGATATTTTCCACTCTGGATCAAAAACCTGTGTCATTCCGCCTGGTTTTTCTGCATCGGAGACATATCCGGTTACCTCTACGAACCGCCGGAATTGCCCTACTGTAACTTCTGTCCTACCCATCCAAAACCCATTCTTCACCTCCATTAGTCGAGGTAATTGACCTTCATAAGATTCCCTTTCCGTCCCTGCAGTAGCTCCTCCTTCAGGTCCTGTGGCCCAAGCTTTTTCTTCTGGCGTGCTTCCCATATAAAATTTACCGGCAGATATATAGACAAGTTCAAGAGAAACTCCCTTGCCCAATTCAACTTTTCTGGATTTTGGCTCAGCACCAATTGCGTCAAAGTGGTCTGTGATCAAACTACTTAAAGCCAGTTGATCACTTGAAAATGAATAAACTGTCGGACCCATTAAAACTCCCATACCCAAAATAGACAATACAAGTAAGCTTTTCATAAGATATTTATTTAATTTTTTGATAACTCTTGTAAAACGGATGCTGACCCTGAGACAAGACCCACAAACCCCTAGACCTTGTTACTTTTTATATAGGAAACAAAATCTAACTAAGCTGTCATCTATGCTCAATATTTACCTCTCTATTTTGAAGAAAACCATTTTTTCAATTGGCTTTCAGGAGTAAGTCCCTGATTAAGGGCTAAGCGCATCCATGCATAATAAATCACGCCTGTTGTGACCATTCCATTTATTAAGGAAATGAAAAACTCTTGACTAAAATAACCTACCAAAAACCCTACAATCCAAGCCAGGAAAGCTGCTGGATTGATTACCATATCCGGACTGCCATCAGCCTTTTCATAGAGGTCCCTCTTTTCAGGAAAAAGCCAATAATCAATAATCACCGTCATGGCAATGGGGCCAATCACCCAAGATAAGAACTGAAGGAAGAAGTTAAATATCTGATCAGGTCCATACCAAGCAAAAAACAAGGCTATTCCCCATGATACAAGCAACACAAGTTTTCTGTTTTTCTCCTCCGTTTTATATTTAGGCATGGGTGGTGTTGACATCATGTTGGCTCCGAAATAAATCGCAGCCATGGCGGTAGACCAGGAACCTAGGAATATGGCAAGAAATGAGATTTCCAGCAAACCAAATTCATCCATAATTAAGAAAATATTCCACTCTCCGGTAGCAAGCGCTCCTTGGGTAGCACCGATGTATTGAAAGACCATCATCACGCCATAGGTCAAAAACAAACCTATTGCTGCCTGTTTGCCAGTTTTATAAAACCTTGTAAAATCGGATATTACCGTATTCGCATGCAACCATCCACCAGCTGCAGCGGTGAAAACAACAAAAGATGAAGCTGAAGCCACTGGAGACTTGTCAATGATCGCCATTAAACCGCCACCAGCATCCAATGCACCCCAAACGGTAACTATCAAAATAAATACAATGGCAGGAACAGCCAAATAATTTACATAGGCAATCCATTTCATGGTTTTATAAGCAGGAATCAGGAATAAAACGGCCATTAAAAGGGTTATTCCATAAAACAGCACCGAAGATTCAGAACTCACTCCTATTATCCCTACAAAAGAATCCCTAGTAAGATTTAATATCACGGCAAACCAAATGACCGTGGTAATGGCGATAATAAAATTGGGGAGCAAAACTCCTTTGACTCCATAGGAATACCGGAAAATCATGGCACTGGTAAATCCAGTTCTTGCTCCTATTATACCAATCAAAATAGCGATCAAACTGTTAAAAACACCAGCCATGGCAATAACAATAACCGCATCCTTAAATGCCAGTTGTGAACCTACAAGACCACCTACCAACAAACTGGTGACAGTAAGGACCAGCCCCCAAAGGATAAACGTATTACTCCAAAACCCTAGGCGTTTGGAAGCAGGCAATCTAGACCTAACTTCGTCTCCTCTTTCTAATTCATTTTCAATTATCGTTTCTTCCATGGGCTTCTAATTTTTACATTTTTAATTAACCAAAATCATAATTTTCTGTAACCATATTTATTACCTAATTGTAGGCATTCCATCCAAGGCAAGATGGCCTCGGAGGCAGTATTGTCCATAAGGCTGGCAGCGGCAACAGTCACACCTAATTGTAGCGATGCTTTCATCTCCCAGCCTTCATGCATCCCCGCTAAAACCCCAGCAGCAAAAGCATCACCTGCACCAACAGTCCCTTTTACCAATAGCCTCGGCATTTTTATACATGGCTGAAGAATTTGATGCCCCTCTTTATTCAATGCCAGGGCCCCATTGGGAAAGTGTATTACCACCCAACTAAGCACTCCCATATCTAGGATTTTTTTTGCGGCTTTAAAGCCATTTGAAATCAGAAAAACATTGTCAGCGTCTAATAATTGAATCCCTGTAAGGTTGTGTGCTTCCAGCTCATTGATGAAAAGGAAATCAATAAAAGGAAGTGACGAAGGAATCACCTCCGTATACCGATCTGATTGTTCACTTACAATATCAGCAGAGGTATACATTCCTGCCTCCTTTGCCCTTCTTAAAACTTTCGCAGCTCCGGAAAGCCCATCCGATTGAATTCTGTCCAAATTATCCAATAAAAGCAAATAGCCTAAATGGAAAAATTTCGCCTTCGAAACCTCAAAATCAAAATCATCCTCTTCCAATAAAGCATTGGCCCCTCGGTGGTGAAAAAAGGTTCGTTTTCCTGTAGAACAAACCGTCATCACATCAGTAAAAGAAGTTTCAACCCCTTTCAAGCGTTTCATTTGCCTGGTTTCTAAACCCAACCTTTCACATTGATCCAAAATATCGTCACCGTATTCATCGTCACCCAACACGCCTACCCCTTCGAGTGGAATTGAAAAGTCCATTTTACGAATGGCCTTCAATACATTGAAAGGAGCGCCTCCGTTCCCTGAATTTTGGCTTAAAATATTGGCCAGGGCATTTTCATTTGGATACACATCAATCATTTTGATGAAATCCAAAATCCAATTCCCCCCAGCCAATATGCCTACTCTATTGCTTTTTTCCATTATTTCATCGAGTCAAATCCAGCTATAGGTGATTTTGTGAAATAACAATTTATTGCATTTGCCATTTAACAATATTTAAGGTATAACAATGGCTGATTTTGATTGGTGTGACTTCAAGGCTGCATCAAAAACCTGATGGCTCATTACCGCTTCTTCTGGAGTAACACATCCTAGTCTTCCCTCAAGAAACCCCTCTCTTTCCGCAAAATAGGCGGCCAACATCTGCATAAAACAATCAGGAAAACCAGGCTCAAATATTCCACCGGTAATGGTAGGGAATGGCACCTGAAAACCAAGATCTATCCGTTGCCAAATTTGCTCCTTTTCCCGATTAAAGGTCCAAAGCACTTTGGTATCTTTGGTACTGTACCTTACACCGCCCTCTGTTCCAAAAACTTCAATAAACCAGGAGTTTGTTTCCCCAGGAGCCAGGCGCTTCATTTCTAACAACATAGGCACTTCTTCTCCTTCAATTGAAATGGTAGAAGAAAGGTGGGCATTGTTCCAGGTATCACATTCACTCCATCCACCTTTTCCATCAGGCCTTTTTGTGACGATCTTTTGAAGCTGGGCATAGACCCTGTCAGGCTTCCACCCCATCCTTAGCGGAATATGCATCACATGCATACCTAAATCGCCCATCACTCCTATATCTCCACAAAACTTGGATTGCCTTTTCCAGTTAATTGGTTTAAAAGGATCCATATCACTTGAATGACAAAACCCAGCCTTGACTTCTATAACCTTACCGAGTCTTCCGGATAAAATCTCCTTAATTACTCGCTGACCTCCTGGGAAAAAGGGCATTTCAGAACTGCACCTTACAAAACGGCCCGATTCATCAATCTTATTTTTGATAATTTTGGCCGCTTCAAGATTTATCCCGAATGGCTTCTCTGCAAACAAATCTTTCCCAGCTTCAAGTACTTTCAGGTAATATTCCTCATGCAGGTGGTGGGGAAGGGCCACATAAACCACATCCACATTTGATGAATCAAGCAAAGCTTTGTAATCAGTGGTTAGCAAATCTATAGTAGGAATCTGCTCATACCATTTTAATGCCTCTTTATTGATATCGCAAACGGCTTTTAAAACTACCTTTAAGGGATAATCATTGAGGACAAACCACCTTCCAAGCGCACTCGCCACTTCCTTGCCCATCAGGCCTCCTCCTATTATTCCTACGTTAATGGTTTTCATTTCCTAGTTTGACTTTAATAAGCCTCTCACTTCATCCGGAGTAGCATCATTGTGAACAATAGCCATCAGGGCTCGGGTCATTCCTCCAGGATTGGCATGCTGCACCACATTTCTGCCATAAACAATGCCTTTTGCACCTTGCTTCATCAGGCGATAGGTTCTTTCCAATATTTCTTCGTCACTGGCACGGCCTCCACCTCTTACCAATACAGGTACATCTCCAGCCATCTCAATTACTTTATGGTATTCCTCCACATCATCTGTTGGATCAGCTTTTATTAGATCCGCACCCAATTCTGCTGCCTGCCTGACCATTGGCGTGATCAGTTTTATATTGCCATCTACCATATAACCTCCAGCCTTGTTATTGGGCTGAAAAACCAATGGTTCTATCATTAGAGGCATTCCATAATGGTCACACATGGGTTTTAGCTTAAGTATATTCTGAATACAATGGTCTGTAACTTCTGGCGCTCCAGGGATATTAAAAAGGTTAACAACCACACAGGCCGCATCCAATCTGACAGCCTGCAGTACAGGCTCATCTATCATTCTACTGTACAATACTTTCTGTAATTCAAGACCATACACATTGGCAACATCAGTTCTTAAAACAAGTGCTGGCTTTCGCTTACCAGGCACAGACTGTAAATGTCGGGCCTGCCCTACGGTCAATTGGATAGCATCTGGATCGGCATCGATCAAAACTTTGACAGATGCTGAAATATTCTCTATTCCACTCAAAAATGTATATTCACTAAAAAACCCATGGTCGATGGCTACATCAAAACATTTTCCAGATTTCTCGTTAAAAAGCCTATTAATCCTACTTAATTTCATACTATTTTTATTTACTAAGGTTATTTCGTTTGATTGAATTAAATTATAATTCTATTAATTGTATCGCTAATATTTATGGGTTTCCCACCCTGTCTTTTGCTTTCATCAGCTGCTTCCATAAATGCATAAATTTCAATGGTTTCTTCTGGTTCTACTGGAAGTTTACCCGTAGTAAAAAAGCCATCTATGGCCCTAACCAACCTTTGATACCCTTCAAATTTTCCTATTGAATTAATTCCGTTCGTACCAAATACGGTACCTCCGAAACCAACTTTCCCCATTCGTATACCTCTGAAATACCCCAACTTATCACCTGCCCAATTCCCTACAATCATATCTGTCCCGTTGGTTGAGGTCCTTGAGACCGTTTGACAGCCTGTGCCCATGACACTGTAGAGCGATTCTATGCCATGAATGCCATCCCAGAACATATCCACATGGGATTTTTGAAGGGGAGCAGGCCCGTAAGTTTGCGCTCCCAATAACTCACCCACGTATTCCCCTGCTTTAATTACAGTGTTTTGGCTTCCATAGCGTAAGGCAGAAGAGCTAAAGACTTTGACCCCAAAACGATTGGCTTCATGAAAAATCTTCAATACATTTTCCAGATTTTCTGCCAAAGGTTTGTCGATATAAACAAGCTTACCTGCTTTTAACACAGGCAAAACCTGTTCTAAATGTGGCCTCCCATCGTTGGTCAATAGCATTATAGCATCCGATTTTTCAATGACTTCATCTATTGAATTGACCGTAGATACTCCTTGTTTTCCAATCCTCTCAGCAAACTCTTGCAACCTTTCTTCAGAGAATTCCACATCAGGATTTCCTTTTGGATGGTATATCGCCACAACTTTACTGTTGTAGCCTCCTGAATTAGCTCCTTCAGCATTCAGAATTTCAGTAAAATCAGCACTATGAACAGAAAGCCCAATAATACCTACGCTAATTTTCGGCTTAATCATTTCCTTGTCAACTGATTTAGAATAAGGTTACTAGATTGAACCCGAAATATGCAATAGACATTCTATTACATAATCCGGGTTGAAACAGGCTAATAAATTTAGGGCAATACCCGCATGATGCCCCTCATCACCGGCGCATGCCCAGGAAAGGTGCATACAAACTGGTAATCACCCGGCTTGGTAGGTGCTTTAAACTTCATTGTTTCCACTGTTTTGCCATTTAACAATTTGGAAGCGGTTATTATTTTCGGACTTTTGGGAAGGTATTGTTTCGCAGGTCCATCATCTCCCAAAGCGATTGCCAATGAGGCTACTTCATCTGCGGCACCAGGCTCTACGATGACAATATTGTGTTCCATCAAGTCTTTGTTATCCACTGTCAACTCTATTTGCTGACCAGCCTTAACAGTAAATTCTGAAACATCAAAGGCAAGCAATTCGGCCACAATGGTTAATTTTGCTATAGGATCTTTTTGTAGTTCTAGTTTTCGTTTCCCACTTTCATTAGCCTTTTTGGCAGGAGCCATATTGGCATGGCCTTTCATGTCTTCATGTTTCTCCTCCACTTTAGTAGAATCTGCATTTTCCCAGAATTTCTCATAGAATGTTCTAAACTGCATTCCTGAAATATCTGCGGTAGTTCCACCACGTCTATGAGAATCCCTATCGCTCCAAAACCAGGCAACTTTCTGCGCTGCTATTCTGGCTTTTTCCTCAGGTGATCTCAACACCGTTTTGAGCAATTCATTGTTTTTCACATTGTGTTGCTGGTGAAGCCATAAAATCTCCAACATTGGAAGCGCATCATCCTTACTTTGAGGATCAAGTGTTTTCGCATAAGTTTGCGCTTTTTCTATCACTTCCTTTGTATCCCTTCCGCTCAACTCTACTCGTACTGAATGCCTGATCCCATCCACTGGACTTTTAAACAGTTCCAGAAGCTTCTCTACAGGTTCCCCGTAAATGGCTACCGGCTCCTGAAGTGGTCTGTTTTTTGCAGTTATGCGGTAAATCCTACCATGTGCCTGATCCCTGTTGATGTCCCTGAGATTATAGGGGGAATGGGTAATGATCGCATTGTGCCAATCCCCAAAGTACAAGGCCCCGTCTTTTCCTATTACCCCATCAGAAGGACGGAAGTTAGGGTCACCTGTGTAACCCGGAGGCACAACCCTAGGTTGGGCTTCAGAGGAAGGACGGAAGGTTGGATCATTTCCTGTAAACACTAGGTCTCCGGCTTCAACACCTTCTACTACTCCCATATCTTTGTATTCCAACTGGTAACGCTTTATCCCTTGAAATCCAATCACATTGTATATCAGGAAATTGTTTTCGTATTTCTCTGGGAAATGCTGGCTGGATAAAATTTGATTGGAGGTAATTGGTCGAATTGTTTGTTTGAACAATGGCCTTTTGTCAAATTCATTGGTGTCTGTCGTGGAAGTAACTGTTCTTTTGTAATAAACCTGAAAAGCTTTTCCTGTTGTACCATCTGTTATTAACGGATTGCCCCATCTATCTATACTGATACCGTGTGCATTGGGTGTATTCTCCACCATAAATGAGAAGTCAGAAGTCCTTGGATTGAAACGATAAAGTCCCGGTGATCCTGATTCTTCACTTTTTCGGTAAGGTGTTTCTATATTTTCAAGAATGAAAATCCCTCTTTGGTAATAGATATTTCCATCTGGAGCATAGATTAGGTTATTCGCTGTATGATGTGAATCATCAGAACCCAAGCCTCCAAAAAGCCTCTCTTTAAAATCCGCCACTCCATCGCCATCAGTATCCTTAAGAAACCACACGTCTGGAGCAGAGATTACGATCACTCCACCATTCCAAAATTCAAAACCAGTAGGGTGTGGTACATAGGCAAAAGTGGTTACTTTATCCGCCTTGCCATCACCGTCCTCATCACTGAGGTAGGCTAATCTGTCACTCATCTCTCTACCAGGCTCCCATTTTGGATAGGTGGACCATGAGGCTACCCAGATATTTCCTTTTGTATCCACTTGCAAAGCAACAGGGTTGATGATCTCCGGGAATTCATCTTCCGCAGCAAAAAGGTTGACTTCCAAATCGTCAGGCACTGTCATTCTTTCTATGGCTTCCTCTGGATCTACATAAGTCAAATCTCTCACAATATGGGTACCTACCATCACTGGATCAGGCATATTGCTGTCATCCACTTCCAGATCTTCTCCATTGGCTCGCGCCCAGATTTTCTCATCTCTATTGGCTGTCATCACATCCAACATTTCTAATTCCCTCTGCAAGGTTTTATAATTACCATCTTGTATGGATCGCGTTCCCCAAACATCATTGCCACTAATGGCTCTGTACTTGTGAAACCAATAAAGGTTTTTGTCCTTAACAGTAGACCTTATGGAATCCAAAGCTACTTGATCTTCATTTAAGCTTCCCCCCATTAGGGTTTCAGCAATGAATTTGCCCACTTCCTGATTGCCTTTTTCATTTAAATGAATGCCATTTATCGTCAAAGGCTCCTCTATGATTTGGTACATTTGCTTTGTTGCTTCAAACAGATCAACGAAGACAACCTCTTTCTCCTCTGCAACTTCTGCCATAGCCTGGGTATAAGCCTGCAGTCGGGGATTGTTTTCGGAGCCATCAGGAAGGTTGGGAGAACCTAGGTCCTCATGTGCTATAGGAGAAAACAACACGACTTTGGGCACATTCACAGAATCGTATTTCTGTGTCCGCAAATGATCGATCCAAAGGGAAAGTTGTTTTTTAAAGTTCTCTGGTTGATTATCAAAAGATTCATTGTACCCGAAAAATGAGAAAATTACATTGGCTTTAACCTTTGACAAATGACTATCGCTGTCCCCAAACCCTTCATGAGCTCTCGGCCTATAATGCACCTGATCCCCTGAATAACCCAGGTTTCTGAAAACTAGCTTTTTGCCAGGGTTAGCAGCTTGAAGATACGTCTCCATCCATCCGTCATGCTGGAATCGCTCAGCCAATGAATTCCCAACAATGGCTATTCTATCCCCTTCACTGAAAGAAAAATCAGACTTGCTGGAACAGGCCCCTAAATAAATCAGGCTGCCCAAGAGGATAAAGGAATGGACCACCCTTATGGGGTTTCTCGAATTTTTCAATAATCTCATTTAGAATTTAATTTAAATAAATGTTAATTTTCCAACCTATTGGATAGGGCTTTCCTCAATGCATTTCTACAGAACAGGTTCCAAGCCCTGGTGCGTAGAAGTTAAACTTTACATTAGGATGATCTGCCAAAACCGACATAGGCACAGAAGTGTCTGGAATATTATTGGATATCATGTAGGTGGTCAGTCTCTGACCAAAGGGATTGTCATGGGCTCCGGCATGCCATATAGAGACCTGATCCGTTTCCCAGGTTTCTTTAGGTCCTACTGTCACAGCTTGCGTTGGTATCAAAGGAACATTCCCTCCACAGTGCAACCTGGAATTTTGTTGAATGGTGATAGGGTGCAAATCCAAAACCCTGGTAGGAAGTTTTTTGTATTCCTCCACCGTTTGAGGATTTTCCTTATAGGCTCCTTCTCGTTTTGGTGGCTCATTAAAGGCCCAATGCTTTACATCGCCCTGCCCACCTTGCATGATTAAACACCTGGCATGTTTCCAGCTTTCAATAAATTTGGACGTATCCGCTTGAGGGAAATGTATATTTTCCTCTGGCATGGCCAGTTTCTTGTCTATTCTACTATAACAAAGGTCATTAAATGCTTTTTTGAAGGATAGGGAGTGATTGGCGGAAACTTCCTTGCCGTCAACCACCCACTCGTCCATGGACCAGAAATGCGCATGTTTCAAGGATATTTGCAATTCATTGACCAATCTTGCCACAAGGGGTAACTGTTCTGTAGGGCCGATCGGGCCGCAAATCCCTACTGGATAATCTGCTGTTGCTTTTTTCCAGGTAGTAATGTATTCCAGTGCTTCGGCTAGGTAAAATTCTTCGATGGTATTATAAAAGACTACTTCAAAACCAGGCCTGGATAATTTTATCATATCTGCTGGAGTCATTCTGGCTATTTGGTCGGTAATCTTGCTTCCCAAATCTAAGGTTGTATAATCCCACCAATCAGGAGCTATTGAACTTATCTTTCTCATATTTTTATTCATTATTTTTAAGTTTTAATCTTTTACCCCAATGCTTTTTTTGCATAAGGAATACACTTCTCCTAACTCCTTAAGAGGATCAAATTCGGACTCTGAAAATCCAAAGTGAACCCTTTTCCTCCACCCTTCTGCATGTACAAAACATTCCGACATTCCCCCAACCTTTATCGAGAAATCTTCCATGGCCGCAATGTACGAGTCCATTTTCTGACTGTCTTCCAACCAGTTTTTTTGACTTTTATGGGCATCTAATGCTTCCTTTTTGATAGTATGTACTGATTCGGTGTCAATAAATATCCCTGGGATTACTTCTTGCCCTAGAGGATCTAGCAGCCCATGCGGAAGCGCATGATATATGGCACAGTTGTAATTGGAAACGGCAGGATAGGAAGATTTAAAATTGGGAACCCCTCTTACGAATGCTGCTGTTACTGCCAAACGGCAGGCATTCATATGATCTTCCATATAATCCACTGGAGAATGCGTAAGGATAATACTTGGCTTTACTTTTCGAATAATTCCCGTCAATTTCCTTAGTGCTCCAGCCTCATAGAAAATTTCAAAATCATCACAAATGGGCGGGTGAAAAACTGCACCCAATATACTAGCAGAGTTTTGCGCCTCAAGCAATCTTATCCTGGCCGTAGTCACAGCATCAGTTTCAGTGCTCCCACAATTTCCTGAAGACAAATTCATGTAATGGATTTCATATCCTGCATTTTTTAACAATACCAATGTACCAGCCATCATAAACTCAATATCATCAGGATGCGCTGCAATTGCCATGGCTATTTTATTCATCAATTATAGCTTTACACTTTTCCCTGTTGCAGCGGATTTGTCAGCAGCAAAAATAACTTCATGTGTTTTCATGGCTTCTTTCAGTCCAGTCAAAGGCATGTCTGTCCCTTCATTGATGGATTGAAAAAAACTGTCAAACTGCAATTGATAGGGGTGGTCAGCCACATCTCCCGAGTCTAACATTTTCATGGACAGTTCACTCCACCTAGTTTTATCAGACTTAAGCTTGTTGGAGTGAAATTTATTGTCCAAAATAGACCCTTCGCTTCCAAACAAATGGGTATGGAAATAATAAGGTTGCAAACAGTCTACACTTGTTGCACACTTGGCAATTTTTCCACTTTTGAATTTTAGAATGGTTACACTGGTAGTGGTGTATTCATAGGGCTTGAAAATTTCACTTTTGGTCTTGGTATCATAACTGGTTACCTCTTCAACATCAGACCCCATAAACATCAGAAGGGAATCCAAAGCATGGCATCCTGCGGTCAGCAAAGAGCTTCCTCCTCCGGTTTTCTTCGCATTCCATTCAAATTGTCCGTACCAGGGACCTATACCATGTAGGTAATCAATTTCACCGTAATGGATGTCTCCGATCAATCCCTGATCCACGACTTCTTTTGTGGAGATAAACTGGTTGGACCACCTGCATTCGAAGCAAATACAAAATTTAACATCTGCAGCTTTCACCGCTTTTTCAATTTCCTTGCAATCTTCCCAGGACAAAGCCATTGGTTTTTCCAAAATGATATGTTTTCCCGCCTTTGCTGCAGCCAATGCATGTTCAGTATGTTGATAGGTGTAGCTACAAATGGAAACAGCATCTATACTTTTGTCTTTTAACATTTCATCAAGGTCTGTGTAAGATTTGATGTCTGTTCCCCAGGTCTTGCTTAATTCGGCATCGTCATGTTTTCTGGATGAAAAAATAGCCGAAACCTGAGCATATTCTCCCGCGTTTATCGCGTTTATATGTGCTGTAGCTACCCAACCGTATCCAATAATCCCAACATTTAATTTTTTCATAATTATCTCTTTATTAAATAGTTAATAGTTAAAATGATTATTTTAAAGCCTTTTTTAATACTTTGTCCAGTGATATCTTTTTACCGCCTTTGTTTTTACTTTCCTGAGCTGCTTCCATAAAGGCATAGATTTCAAAAGTTTCTTCAGCCGATACCGGGGCTTTATTTTGAAGGAAAAATTCAACTACTTTGACAACCAGGGATCGATAACCTGTAAACGAACCCAAATCAACGATTTCTTTTTCTTTGAATACTGTTCCTCCAAAATCACGTTTTCCTTCCCTAATGCCTCTGAAAACGCCTACCCTGCCATCTTTCCAGTAGCCTATAACTAGGTCTTCGGCTTCTGAATGTTGCACTTGCTGTACTTCCACACAGCCTGGTCCCATCACGGTAAATAGGTATTCAATGCCATGAATCCCATACCAAAACAAGTCTGTATGGCTCTTTTCCAAAGCCGCAGGACTAAAAGTATGGGCACTTATTACCTCAGAAGGATTGATATTTTGAGCGCTTTCCATGTACCTCAAGGCTGAGGAGGAAAAGATGGGCACTCCGTATTTCTCTGCCTCTTTGTAGATATCCACCACTCCTTGTAAATCCTCTGCAACAGGCTTGTCTACAAATACAGGTTTTCCTGCTTTCAGCGCTGGGAGAACTTCCTTCATATGAGGTCTGCCGTCATTGGTCTCTATCATCACCACGTCCACCATCTCAATCAATTGATCCATGGAATCAACCATGGCAACCCCCATCTCCTCCACATCTTTTTGATAACTGCTAAGTTGTTCTGGAGTGAAGTCAACATCAGGATTTCCAGGTGGGTGGTACAATGCCACCATTTTACAACCAAAAAGGTCTTTCTTTTTATTTGGGTCGTTTAGTATTTTTGAAAATGCCGCACTATGGACCGATAAGCCTACCAGACCTACCTTTAAGTCTTCCCTTGGAAGGTTTTTGGCTATAGAAAATAAGGGCTGCCCCAATAAGCTTAACCCAACTCCCCCAAAGGATAGCTTTTTAACAAAATTCCTGCGTACTATTTTATTTTCGACCATTTACTCTATTGATTAAATATTACTTCTTTCAGTTCCTGTCTTTAAAATCACTCCCATTGGGAGACGATAAAACCTATTCCATTTTTTGAAACAAGATCTATGACTCGTCTCCCGCATGTTAGTGGTTTGCTACCTTTATTCAGTACACACAGAATTAATAACCTGGATTTTGTTCCAATGCCGGATTGATATCAATCTCTGATAAAGGGATTGGAATTAATTCCATGTCTGCTGTTATGCTACCTGTTTTATCAATTACTTTATAATGACCGCTCATTGGCCCAGACGTTTCCACAGAGTAATCCGTATAATTGGCCGGATCATCAGTCAATTTCATTCCATAAAATTGTTTGTTCATTACCTCTTCAAAAATGCCCCACCTACGGATATCCATGTATCTGATTGTTCTTTCAATACAAAACTCTACCCTTCTTTCTCTCCGTAAAATTTCCGTCAGCTTAGCAGGATCTGTCTCCGTAACCATTGGCATCATTACAGCTTCTCTCCCTCTAATCTCATTGATGGTCTGATCGAGTAGGTCCTTATTAATTATGTCACCATTTTCGATCTTAGCCTCTAAATAACTCAACAGCACTTCTGCGTACCTCAACAAAATGATATCGTCTCCTGAATTTCCAAAATCACCTGCATAATCTTCAGTAACATATTTCTTCCACCCATAGCCAGTGGCACCTGGTAAAGCTGCAATGTTGTTTGAAGCCCTATCTGGATGAGCTAAAAACAGCCTTCCTCTAAATTCGGTGTATTCTGGAAGAAAAATGCTGGCATAAAGCCTTGGATCCCTGTTGTCAAATGGGTTTTCGGGATCGTACAATGGCGAATCTTCTATGGGAAGACCATCATTCATTAAAAACGCATCTACCATGCCCTGATAGGGATTGACTTCTGAATATCCACCGTAAAATTCTGGGTGGTGGTTTCTTTGGTTGTGTGTGTTCCCATAAAGACCAGCAATACAATTGGTAGACAGGATAATCTCGCTACTCCCCTCACCTGCTTCTTCAAAAATCGTTTTGTATCTAGGATCTATTTCATGCACCTGCAGCCCAATAATCTCTTCATAAACAGCAATTGCCTCAGCCCATTTTTCATCAATCATCAGCAATCTACCTTTGATACCCAGAGAAGCAGCTTTAACTATTCTGCCTTTTTCATTCTCTGGCCTACTAGCAGGAAGATCGGCTGCGGCAGCAGTTAGTTCCTGTATGGCAAAATCCACCACTTCAGTCCTTGAATTACGGGTTTGAGTATTGGCCTCTTCAATGGTCATTACATTGGTGATCAAAGGAACACCACCGTAAAGAAGTGACATGTAGAAATATTCGTAAGCCCTTAAAAATTTGACTTCTGCAATCCACTCATCCTTTATTGTCTGATCCATTTCTACACGCCCAATGTTCTCGAGGAAATAATTGGCTTTGAAAATGGTCCTGTATGCCCTTTGCCAAATGGCCAATACCACTTGCGTATCAGCCGCTCTTAAGTAACCACTGTATATATTCCCCACAGATCCAAATTTGTAGCTGGAGTCATCTGTAGCGCTAGAAAGGATCAGTAGCTCATTTGTATAGGAGTTATTACCTACATTACTACCATTATAAACACCAGTGAGCGCAAGCATGGCGTCACTTTGACTGTTCCAGAAGGATCCTTCTGACAACTGAACCAAGGGCTGTTCATCCAACCAATCCTGGCAACCGGTTTGACCGATCAAGATCAGAATAGACAAAACACTAACTAAGCCTAATTTTTTATATGTTTTCATAATCAGAATATCTTTTATTAAAACCTTACATTTACACCCACCACATAGGACCTGATAAGCGGATAAAACCAATCTGCTCCTCCTGTTTGCATTTCAGGATCCCAACCTTTATAAAATTTGGTGATCGTGAAAAGGTTTTCACCGGTGACATACAAGCGCACATTGTCTAGGAAGGTATCTCCAATAAGGCCCTCTGGTAGCGTATAGCCGAGTTGCACGTTTTTCAACCTTAAGAAGGTGGCATCCCGGTTCCAGAAATCAACTGGATTGGAATTGTAGAAACCAGAAGCGGTAGCGATGATTGTTGGATAAGCCGCATTGGGATCTGGATTTTCAGGTGTCCATCGGTTTTCATAAAAATCCCTTTGCACATTACTATTGTTCTCCAATGGAAAGAAGAATTGACCAAGGGTCACAAAAGCATCCCTACCTCCTTCTCCTTGAAACATAATGTTAAAGTCAAAATTCTTGTAATCCCCATTCAGTATAAAGGCATAGGTACTAAGTGGCAAAGGCTTGCCTATCACGCTTCTATCATAGGTGGAATTCACCACACCGTCTGGCACACCATCAGGTCCACTGATATCCTTGTACTTTATTCCTCCAGGGATGGCCAAATTTGAAAAGGGTTGGGTGGCATAACTCGCAACATCGGCTTCACTTACAAATAATCCATCGCTCATAAACCCATACCTGCTCCCTATCGGATGACCTATAAACAAGCCTCTTGAAATATCTCTTTCAAGGTTGGCAATTTCTAACACCTGATTCTTCACGACTGAGAAAATGGCCGACGCACCGATATTTAATTCTCCTATTGAATTTCTGTAGCTAAGGTCAAAATCCCAACCTTTGTTTTCCACCTTAGCGGCATTGGATTCAGATGGGGTAGCCCCTAACAATCTGGAAACTGAAACTGGATAAAGAATATCATTTGTGATCTTCACAAAATACTCTCCTGAAAATGACAGCCTATTTTCCATAAGTGCCAAATCAATTCCTATATTAGTCATTGTTGTTGTTTCCCATGTGATTTGCTTATTGGCAATAGTCGTCACCGCTCCTCCAGCTGAGAGCGAGCCTCCAAATGGATAATTCTGACCTAAAGCAATCAAGTCCTGATAAGGATAATTGGCAATGGATTGGTTACCCAATTTCCCCCAAGAACCCCTGATCTTGAAATCTGCAACCCAAGGAAATGCATTCTGAAAAAAGTCTTCTTGTGCTACCCTCCAACCTGCAGAAAAAGAAGGAAACAACCCCCATCTACTTTCCTCTGGGAATCTGGAAGAACCATCGTAGCGAAAATTTGCCTCCAATAGATATTTATCCTGGAAGTCATAATTTACTCTTCCAAAATAAGAAGAAAGAGTATTTCTTGCCGCACCTCCATTATTAGTTGCGCGAACAGTTGCTCCTGCATCAATTTCATAAATTTCATTGTTTGGAAACTCATCTCTGAAAGCTCCCAGGTATTTTGAGCTATAAGCTTGAGCAGATCGTCCCAAAAGCACCTGAAAAGAGTGATCATCAATATCCTTATTGTACTCTAGAAAAGCTTGAAGCGTCAAAGCTGAACTTTGGTACCATCCAGTCCTTAAACTATTTCTTTGAATTGCATAAGTAGAAGTGATAGGATAGGTCGAAATAAAAGTTTTACTTTCAGTAAGCCCTTGGGTGTAACCGGCCTGACCTGTAATTTTAAGGTCCTTTGTGATTTGGTAGATCATACTACCATTCGTATAGATATTGGATTCCTCCCCGGACACAAAGGATTGGCTGTTTAAATCTGCTTCTGGATGAGAGGTCTCATTTCGGCCGTACAATCCATCAGCTGTAAAGCCTGGTATGGCATTTGAATTCCTCATGGCTCCGGCAATTATATTCCCTATACCTCCATTGCCATAAGGAGCAGATGGTTCATTGGAACTGGTTTTATTTCCGGCCAATTTGACACTGATGCTTAATTTATCACTTAGCTTACTATCCAGGTTAAGGCGCAAATTAATCCGATCGGCATTGTTCTTTTGGATAATACCCTGTTGGTCATAATAGCCTAAAGAGAACATGTATCGCGTTTCAGCAGTACCACCACTTACAGAAAGGTCATGCTTGGTTTCTGTACCTTGACCTGAACCAAACAAATGCCCAATATGATCAAAATTGGGATAGTCAGGATTATTTCCAGCTCTGAAAAAATCAATCTCTTCATCTGTATACCTCCTTTGTTGCCCTAAATTCAGGTTATTTTCATTGACTGCTAATCCATATTCCCATGAATTCAACATCTCAGGAATCATGGTTGGGGTTTGACTGCTTACATAAGCATTGTACCTAAATACAGGCGTTCCTGATTTTCCTTTTTTGGTTTCAATAAGAATAACGCCATTTGCAGCTTTCGACCCAAAAATAGCAGCAGATGCGGCATCCTTTAACACAGAAATGCTTTCAATATCATTGGGATCTACATCATCCAGAGAAGATTCTATCATGTCCACAAGTACCAAAGGGCTATTGCCTGCGGAACTAAAAGTACCTTGTCCCCTTATTAACAAAGAGGCACTGTTTTTACCGGGATTACCCGAACTTTGACGTACAGAGATCCCACTCATCTGCCCTTGTAAAGCAAGGGATGATTTAGGTACAGACCTTTTTTCCAATGCTTCATTGGTAACAGTAGAAACAGAACCTGTTAAATTCACTTTTTTCTTGGTACCATAGCCTACCACCACCACTTCTTCCAAACCTTTAAGATCTTCTTCTAAAGCTATGTCAATAAGATTCCTTCCTATAATTGGTACTTCTTGGGTAATAAACCCAATGGACGAGAAAATCAAAACTTCAGATCCATCTGGAACATTTAAATTATAATTGCCCTCCACATCAGTGACAGTCCCCATAGACGTTCCTTTAACCAAGATGTTCACTCCTGGTAAACCAATTCCATCCGATTGGGAAGTAACCTTCCCTCTTATACTAATGGCTTGATTAGCATCATTAATACCCACTATATACCTTGTAGATTTGGAAGTCTCTATCCCAAAGGCAAATCCGGCCCCAGTAAAAACTAGTGGCCCCAAGATCCCCAGAAACAAGAAACTTAATAATCTGGTAAGTGGTCTGTAAATTAATTTTTTCATACTTTTGTGGTCGTAGATTAAACTTAGTTTTTCTGCATTTCCTATTCATTTTAAGATTCCAAATCGATACAAATGAGTAGGATCAATATCTGGCCGGAGATCATCCCACTGACCTCCGGCTTTTCTATTATTTCACCATATGCTATAATAGCAAGATCTATTAGCACTATGATAATCTTATTACCAAATTTAATTATTACATATTCGACAATCCTATACTTTTTACTAGATCTAAGATACTATCTTATAGAATTGTTAAATTTTAATGTAATAGACAATAAATACGCTATTAATTACCCAATGAAGTTTTTTTATAATTATTAAGCTATTATTTATCCCTTTAACCCGAAATATGTAATAGACATTCTATTACGTGCTGAAATCGCTTTAAAATCAGCCACTTCGTTGCTGTTTTCAATTTCACCATAGCGGTGCTATGCTAAAATCTCCAAACAGTCTGATTTTCTTGCGATTGCAACACTCATTACGAATCCTATTACATAATCCGGGTTTAAGCAGAAATTATAAATAAAATTGGGCGTACCTGTCCCCACTCCCAGAAGGGAGTTCTATATTTAAAAGAAAATCAGTTGGTTATTTAAACACAAACAGCCTAATTAAGCAAAAATTACTTCATGAGCACTGGAACTGGGTGATCCATTTTCCCAGGGCTTCTTTGGTTAAGACCGGGCTGACCGCTATTTCCCAAATCATTTTTGGCAATGGCTGCCAATTCCGTCAAGCTTTTTACTATCTCAGGCTTTTCAGCAGCCAAATTATGAGAAGAAGTAACATCATTCACGACATTAAACAAAAGTGGCTGGTTCTCTTCCCCTTCTTTAAAATACGGATGAACCTTAAACTCCTTTAAAGGCAGGAATAATTTCCACTGACCGGATCTTATGGCTTGAAGTTGATCCATATAGTAATAGTAAAAAACATCGTGAGGGGTTTTTGCATCCTTTTCTCCTAGAATCAGTGGAAGAATGTTTTTACCATCAATAATCCGATCTTGGGGAACCTTGGCTCCTGAAAGAAGGGCAAAGGTCGGTAGAAAATCCATAGTCGTCGCCATCTCCTCGCTTACGCTTCCCGCTGGAACTGTACCCGGCCACCAGAAGATAGTTGGTACTCTAAATGCCCCCTCAGCAGTAGTATAGCCTCGACCTGATAAAGGAAAGTTCGTTCCTCTTACTGTACTTTCAGGGTCATCGGTCATTGGAGCACCATTGTCTGAGGTGAAAACTACGATTGTATTTTCATCTATCCCAAGCTGCTCTAGTTTATTCATTATTTGACCAACTGACCAATCCAACTCCTCGACACTGTCTCCCCAAGGGCCTCCTTTACTTTTACCTTTGAAAGCCTCACTAGCAAAGGGTTTGGTAGTACTTCCAGGCATGGCTTGAGGCAGGTAAAGGAAAAATGGTGTATTTTGGTTTTGGTCTATAAATTCCAAAGCCTTTTCAGTGTAATCTTTGGTCAACAAATTTCTATCAACTCCTGCCTGCACTACTTTACTGTTTTCCATTACAGGCAATGGAGGCCAATTCGACCCATTAAATTTTGTCCCGATCCGTTGACCGACCTCTTGGGTCATGTCATCACTATAAGGTATGCCATAAAAATAATCAAAGCCCTGATTGTTTGGTAAAAATTCTGGCTGGTCTCCCAAATGCCATTTCCCTATAAGGCCTGTTTTGTAGCCAACGCTTTTTAGCACTTCTGCTATTGTTACTTCTTCAGGATTTAATCCATAAGGTGAAATAGGACGCAAAACCAGCCCATCTCTAGGATTGACATGCATGCCTACCCGCTGAGAGTAACAGCCTGTCATAATAGAAGCCCTAGAAGGCGTACAAACTCCTGCAGTAACCAAAAAATGGGTAAACTTCCGGCCTTCTTTGGCCATCCGATTTAATTCCGGAGTGCGGATCACTTTTGAGCCAAAAGGCTCAATGTCTCCATAGCCCAAGTTGTCGCAGAATATTATAATAAAGTTAGGTGTCTTTTTTAAAGTATCGATTTGCTCCAAGACCTTATGATTATCCCCTACCCCTGCTTTCAACACTTTAGCATTAAGCTGAGCATAGCTCATGAACAATAAGAAAAAACAAGCTAAATAAATGGAAAGGCAATACCCTTTGCTCCTTTGAAATAAATTAGAAAAGATTTCCATTTTATTAAGCGTTTAATAAGTCGAAGTATCTATTTTCGGAATGATAAAAATATGGATTTTAAAACAAAAACACCTATAATATCTTCCAAGTTACTGGTATTATATAATGAAAAAACCTTAACAAACGGAAAAGACCATTATTTACCCCATTCGAAAAAAATTAAAATTAGAACATCCCACAAAAAGAATGATCAAGCATTTTTATCCCCCTCGAATTAGGCAATGGATCTTTTATTAACTGACCGTAACGTTCTACAATTAAAATCCCTTATTCATGTGGTAAGGCAGATTATTAAAAAAAACCTTCTAAATTCTAAATTTTGGCTAAAGCCACCTGCAACGAAGCAATCCTACAAATGGGCTAAAGCCCATTCCTATTGAATTCAATTGGTTGAACATAGATTTTGAGTAAGGATTTGAGGTTTATTTTTCGTATTTTGAATTCAAATTGACAGCTTAAACAAAATCCAAAGCCAAGAGATAGAAGACCTTAATAATATTGCGTTTTTTTTTAAGCTATCATGACACTTTAACCCAGAACAATGACGACAAAATCCCTAACCACCGAATGGCCAGTCCTTGATTTTGCAGCCATGCAAGACACCATTGAGACCATCCACCAATGGCTACAAATAATAGGTAAAATCCGTTTAAAAACCATGCCCTGGCAAAACCACTCCTGGCACACAACATTATACCTCTCTCCAGTAGGTTATTCTACTCAGGCCATTTGTTTTGATGGTGGTATTTTTGAAATAGAGTTAGATTTTATCCACCATCAACTGCACATCAAATCTTCAAATGCTGAAACGCAACATATTGAGCTAAAAACAATGAGTGTAGCCGACTTTTACAAAGTACTTTTTGAAAAGCTAGCGGCGTTAGGAATTGACGTTGAAATTCATGGCAGTCCAAACGAAATGGAACCAGCCATTCCTTTTGCCAGCAATACTGCCATCAGTACATACGATCCTATAGCTTCCAACCTACTTTGGAAAGCTATGCTTAAATCAAATGGAGTATTCAATAAATTTCGAAGTGGGTTTATAGGTAAATCCAGTCCTGTACACCTATTCTGGGGTGCCTTTGATTTGGCTATAACCCGTTTTTCTGGAAGGCCGGCACCCCTACATCAGGGAGGCGTACCCAACATGCCACTCGACGTAATGCAGGAAGCCTATTCGCATGAAGTAAGTAGTGCGGGATTCTGGCCAGGATCCAAAGATTCGCCCATGGCCGTTTATTATGCCTATGCCTATCCCGGTAATGAAGCCTATGCAAAGCAAAAAGTTTTACCGGAACAGGCATTTTACAGTCCTGAAATGGGAGAGTTTTTCCTAAAATATGAAGACGTACAATCCTCCTCTGACCCGGAAAAAACATTGATGGATTTTTTACAGACCACCTACGAGGCAGCAGCCAATACTTCTAACTGGGACCGAGAGGCATTGGAAAGGTAAAGAGCCAATGTTTTAATAGCTACGTTTTTTGGTAGGAACACTTATCTGTAAACTTTTTTATCTCAATTATTCTTCACCACCGGTGTCTGAGCCTGTCGAAGCCAGCGGTATCGAAGTCGGGTGAATGAGCGGAGCAGAAGTCAACCTGAGGCCTCAACAATTAGACCCCCTATCTATATGGAAAGGTAGATTATTAAAAGAACCTTCTTAACTCTAAATTTTGGCTAAAGCCAGGTTCTACGATGCAATCTTATAAATGGGCTGAAGCCCATTCCTATTGAATTGTTTTTTTGAACAATGGGTTCGGGTGGAATTCAGAAATTGAAATAATAACAAATCCTTTCAATAGCCCCTAGCTTTAGCTTGGGGATTTCGGTAATTCACTCGTCTTTGGGGTTTTAGCCCAATCATAAATAGGTGGTGGTATCCTTTTATTTAAGCGATAAACCCTGATTTACGAAAGTTAAAAACTTTCAGCATTTTAGGTCTAAGTTACGCTTCGCTAAACTTAGACCAGTGCATCGATAACACATCCGATTGCTTCGACAGGCTCAGCCAAAGTAATAGCAAGACACCCCAAGTGGGTACCTCGGAACCTACCCTTATACCTTCCTAACTCCAATTTCTGACAAGAAAAAGGGGCTGGGTGCTCAAAACTGACAACATTCGACCTTTTAACTCGAATTTCCCACCTTTGAACTCAAATTTTCGACCTAAAATATCGAAAATTCGACCAAAAAGGGACATCGATCTGGTCTAAACGTCGAAAATATGACATAATTACCGGAATTTTAAGGGTATGGGTGAGAATTTTGGTATTCCGTAATGGAGAAGGGTGCCTTCGAGGGTACCCATTGCAGTTATTAGCTTCAAAATTCGAGCTTCGAGGTGGTGTTTTCAATGTTTTATCCGGAAAATTCCGCCTTTTTGGCAGTTCATTTGAGCTTTTAGCTCGGCATTTCGACCAAAATGGAAAATGATTCAAAGGTAAAACCGAACAATTCGACCAATTTTATTACCTATTGGGTGTTTGGATGGATAAATAAAAGCCATGAGGGGTCAAGAATAAAAAATCATATTAGAAAAAAACAGGGTACAGCTCAATTGATTTTGACTTACATAAGCATATTATATTATTAGTTATTTTTTCAATCATAAAGGCCTCTTTCAGTCTTTTTAATAGCGGTCATATGACATAATAGGCTGAGGTAGAGAAAAATTACAATTCTCAAGTAATGCATTTATCGCTAATTATTATGGACTGAAAAATCAAGGGATGAAAGTCCCACCTACACTGCTTGAATACTTAGCAACTTTCAGTCCTTCAATCAAAACGGAAAGAAAGAATGTAAAGGAATGGATAAGATCACTCATGACCGACATACAAACAACACTTAATAATTCGGGAGTTGATTTTTTTCATATACCTACCTTTAAAGAGAATGATTGTATTGATTTGAAAGGGAATATATGTTTCAATTAGACGATCAAAAGCTCGAAAAACCAAAACACCTTATTCAACATGATATTTGGGCTTTGCAGTTCACAAATGATCAAATAACTAATTCAAATCAACATTGGATTATACTTACTTACGATAAATCCTTAATATCTTTCTCAAAAACAGATGTTTATAATGGTCATGTAACTACTCCAGCCAAATTTATTGATATAACAGAGTCAACCAAGCTACTTCCCTATACCTTCACATACCAGCGGTTCTTGTCCATCCACCAACCTATCAACCATATGAGCAGCATAAAGGTGATGGAGAACAGAAAACTTGCCCAGCCTTCGGGGAACACTGGTTCAAATAGGGTTTTGTAGGCCAGGTTACGAATGGATTGGCCTTCGATTTTAATCATCCCAAGGATTCTTACCAATACTCCGGATAGGATGTACAAGGCCAAGGGGTTTTTGCCAAAGACTTCGAAAAAGTAAGCCCAGCCTTTGATGGACCGCACTTCCAATACAAACATCAGTACGGCTAAGGTAAGGGTGGAATAACCGACCGTTACGAGAACGAAGGAACTGGTCCAGATCTTTTTATTGATCGGAAACCCATAATCCCATAGGTAACCTGCGACTAGTAAAAGCACTGCAAACATGGCCAACCAAAGCACCGTCTCGATATTTCCTCCTCTTTTTTGGATTTGCAAGCCTACCCAATAGCCTAATAATACATTGACCATGGCAGGAAAAGTGCTTAGAAGGCCTTCCGGATCGAAGGCAACCCCATCCATCGTGTAGAGGTTATCAGGGGAAAACAGCCATAAATCCAATCGCCCACTCGCATTGCCTACCAGTGAAAACGGATCCATGCCCGGAACCCCAAGAAAAAGCATGACTAGCCAATACAAGCCCAACACAACGCCACTCGTAATAAGAATTTTTCTCGCGCTCAGGAAATAGATCATGGTTGCCGCAAGGCCATAACATAAAGCTATTCTTTGCAAAACACCTAAAATTCTAATGCTAGTAAAGTCATAAGGTACCATACCACTATCATTGATTCTAAAGAAAGGAAAGGCCGTAAGCAACAAACCAATAATAAAAATCAAGGCCGTTCTTTTAAACACCTTGCCAAAATAATCCTTTCCGCCCTTTTGTTTAAACTTACCTAGACTGAAGCTCATGGCATTGCCCACTACAAATAAAAAGGAGGGGAACACCAAATCCGTAAGAGTTAAACCATGCCATGAAGCATGAGTCAGAGGGCCAAAACTAGTACTTCCATCTCCGGGAGTATTGACGATCACCATCAATGCCAATGTCAAGCCTCTTAGTACATCCAATGATTGGTACCTTGTTGAGGGAGTAGGGTAATCCAATGTAATTGTCATATTCTTACTTTGTTGAAATCTTATCTATCGTGTCAAACATCTGGACAAAAGTCACCCAAGGTTGAGATTGTTCCTGCTTGGACTTATCTTCAGCAGCCATGTAATTTTCCAGTCCGTCGATAAACCCAGCAGCACCTGACCATACGGTCAATATAACGCCCTGAAATCGGTCTTTCATAGCTTCCGTTTGGAATTCTCTCCACCTAAACATGTCTTTGACTTGCTGCACGCCCACCTGAGGGGTCTTCCAGGCACAACTTATCACATCAAAACCCTTCATCGCAAACATTACCGGCGTTTGATCCGGCCTTTCATAATGCCAATCACATATCACCACATCTTTAGGGATCATGTCAATGGCTCGGTAAGTGTTGTTCATGCTTGCTTCCCACATGCCTATGCCGGTGGTTTTACCATCGATCAACCTATCTCCCCACATCCAAAGCTTTTTCCCTTGCACCTGTAGGTGATTTCTAATCTTGCTGACTTCACCAGCAAAAAGCTCTGCAGCATCTCTACCACTACACCTGGGGCATTTATCATCAGCAATATAAAACACCTCATCCATGCCTGCATGAAAAGCATCTGTCTCAAACACTTCCACAATCTCATCCATTAAGTCAAAAACCACCTCATGCACATCAGGATGTAAAGGGCAGTAACTTTTACAATACAAGCCATCTTCATTTGGCCATTTGTAATCAACTGGAATTTGCACCTGCGGTGTCTCGTCAAATTCAGGATAAACCTTAAGTAAATTCCCAAGTGACCCTGCCCAGGATTGATGTCCGAGAAGATTGATCTGCGGAACCAATTTCATCCCATGCTTCCTTGCAACAGCCACTATTTTCTTGACATCCCCTTCGGACAATGTCACTTTATTTCGGAGCTCGGGATGGCTTTTAAATTCATAATTATAATCCACCCTCAGAATCAGCACATTTACACCTCTTGGAGCCAATACTTCATCCATAAAGCTGACAAATCGATCAACATCCGACTTTTGAGGAGCTGCAATGGCAAAACCTCTTACCGGCAAATCTACCTTAACTATTTCCTGAGTATATGCAGATTGAAACAAAAAGAGCATGCCCAATAGCAATACAATTCTCTTGAATTTTTTCATGTTTTTGCCATTTGGTAAGGTGCAAATTTTCAGGCCAGGGCCGCTTTTGCCTGACCAACCGGTAATTTGAACAATAATTATAGCATAAATTAATGACTTAACAATTCCATTCCCTTCAAATCTCAAAAAATCAGGTGCAATAATCCGCCAAGTATCAAGATAGCCTAATGAAGATAGGGCAACTAAATAAAAAGGCTGGGACTATCACATCGGATAATCCCAGCCTATTTACATCTTTCGGTAGGTATAAAATGCCCTAACAATAGCTAAGACATGGTTTCAGTGATTGTTTTATGCATTATTGATCATTTTCTTTAGCTATTTCCTTGAGAAGTCGTCCTGAACCCGAACAATATCCTCCTCGTCGGAAGGATTGGTTGGGTCAGTGTGCATCCATATTTCCGCAACAACCCCCCAATTCCCCATTCCAACTAGACGATGTCGCTCACCTTGTTTCAAACGTTGAACTTCACCTATTTTCATGGCTTTCAATTCGCCTTCGGTATCATCCTCGCTGGTAATTAGTCCACCTTCACCCGCTACCAATTTCCAGATTTCGGCTCTTCTGTGGTGGTATTGCCATGACAATCTCTTGTCTGGACCCACCAATAATATTTTAGGACTCAATTTATTTTTCAACTGCTCTGGAGACAGATTAACCTCAGGAAAGAACTTTTCCCGAAATTCATTTATTTGCTCCTCATTAATGACAAAAAAACCTCCCCAGGGTCGGCTTTCATCCTTGTTTACTATTTGGAACCCACTGGCGGCCAACCATTCATCAACCGTCTTAAAAATAGCTGTTTTGGATAATTCTTTCTCTATTTTCATTCTATTCTATTATTAAACGAAGTATTAATACTTACTGCTTTCTAAAAAACTCTCAAAAGATAATAAATTTTTATTGCTTTCTTTCAAACAAGCTTGCAGCCCCTATCATTGCCGCTTTTTCTCCTAATTTGCTTATGAAAATTTCCGGGTTGGCATTTCTAGCATTCAGAACCCTTTTTACCTCAGGCAAAAACAGATCACCCGCTTTAACCATATTCCCACCGATGACTACTTTATCAATGGCCTTTCCTTCCATTTGCATAAGCATTAGTTCGGCCAGATTTTGACCGAATTCTTTGAGAACGGTTATCGTTGCTGGTCTCATGTCAGGCATAGAAAGCAGGGTTTTCAAGCCATCAACTTCAATAGCATGTTTTTCTTTAGCCCAATGAACAAAGAAGGAAGTACTTATCAAATCTTCAGCAATTCCACCTTTAAAAGGACGTGACCAAAAAGCTCCATCCTCTGCCATTTCTCCAAACTTATAGGAACCACCTAAACCCGTACCCAAGGTAATCCCCATCAAACGTTCCTCGTTTCCCCAACCGGCGACAAAAGACTCCCCTTGCAAAAAGGCCGCAGCATCATTGATAAAGGCTATATTTTCTACAGGGATATTAAGTAGTCTTGAAAGCGCTTCCTTTAGGTTAACCTGATAAAGAGAGCGGTATTTCCCCTGATCTAAAATCAAAGAAATCCCCTGCTCATAATTAAAAGGAGCTGGCATGGCAATTCCCAAAAAAGCATCTTTGGTGATTTTTAAGGAGGAAATACACTCCATCCAGGCATTTAGTATTACTTCTTTAGACGCAAGAGAATCCACAGGACACCTGGAAATATTGTCATCAGGAATGCTTAAATTTTGATTATCCAGAAGTCCTGCACTGATATGGGAACCTCCGATGTCAACACCCACAATCTGTTTCATTTTAATCGTTTATCTTTTGTCTAATAATCTCTTTGAAGCTTTCTTTCTCATGGTAGGCCGCAAATTCAAAATCATTGGCAGCTCTTTTCCTTAAATATTCATTCCGCACAATGGCTTTTTTGAGATTCTCATAAAGCTTTGTTTCCTCTCCATTTCTTGCAGCTATCAAAGCCAATCCATAGAAGGGAAATCCATTCCCCATATTTTGAATGGCACTGTTTTCAAATTGGAGGGTTGCATTGTAATAATCTCCGGATAAAACATTGGCCAAACCCTGATTAAAGAGATTTACGGGATTGTTCTCCGCGTAATTTAAATGCATGACAGCCAATCGGTAATCACCATTGAAAATCGATACAGCACCCAAGGCAGCTTGGTGGATCTTGGTAAGTTTGTCTGACTTGGTTAGGGCATTTGCTCTATAAAAGCTGGCATAGGCACTAAATTTATCTTCCCACAACCAAAAAACTATTCCAAGATTATGTGCTGCAAATGGGTTTTCAAAAATCCCATTTGATCTATTGAAGGCGAAAAGCGCATTCTCAAGTAGCTGGTTCTTTTCTTTTTTATTCAAGGTTCTATTGGCCCTATTGGCAAAAACTACTCCTAGATTATTATAAGAATAAGCGCTTGGGTAGACTTCTACCATTGCCCTCAAAAGCTCTTCCTTCTCAGCCCATCCGGGCTCCATCTCCAAGGCTCTTATATAGTCTTTCTCCGAAAGTGTATCTGCTGACACCTCACCTTTACGAATACTTCTTGACAAGATGGATAGCTGAAGGTCTGAAATATTTTCAGAACCTTGTTGCGATGGTTTATTTTCATTCTCAAATCGCTTCAAAACATCCCGTTCCACTTGAGCGTAATGAGCAAAAGCTTTCATTTTATTCTTTTTGAAAGTCCAGTCACCCGGCCCTTCTATGGCCTGAAGAAATGGAGCCTTATCGGTAAAAGGAACACCACTGTAAGCAGTGAATATTTTTGATAAATCGACGTAGCTATTTTCCGACAACATCCCAAAAGTTTCCACCTCATTGGGAGAAGCCCATAAACCTAAAACAGGATATTCTTCTTGGTTTCTGTATTGACCTATTTGAGAAAGGGCAGCTGTAGTAATAATTCCTGTAGACACTACTATTTCTTCTGTTTCCTCCTGAACTGCAGCCTGATTATTCAATATTGCACCTTTCGCCAGTAAAGAACCTTTTTCCATGCCTTCTTTAAATGGCATACTAAAGTGGCCTTTCAGTTTAACTCCTGAATAAACATCTAAAGTATCTCCTTTCACCTTCAACTTTTTCTCAAACAAATACGTTTCATTACCATATTTAAAATAGGGCGTTAAAACATAGGTCTCGTTCTTCAATAGAGATGCATTGGGTAAGGCTACAGTTAAATCGAACCTTACTGAATCCCCAAGACGTTCGAGGGCATTTGGTTCCAAATAAATTTTTTGGTTATCTGCTTTTTTTTTAACTTGGACTACGTTACAAGAGAAGCATGTAGCTGTAGTACTTAAAACAAAAAAAGCAATAATATTTTTCACCATATTCATAGGTTAACCAATTTATTATCAATAAGTTGTTGTATGTTTAATTCTTAGAACATTAAAATGGTCATTACAATGGAAAATATAAAATTATTCTTCCAAGAAAGAGCCTTCGGTGTTTGCTCAAAATTAGGAGAAAAACTTCATTTCCCTATTGATAGCATTCGTTTGTTTTTTATCTACAGTTCTTTTATTACGTTAGGCTCACCCATTATAGTATATGTGAGTCTAGGGATGCTAATGAAAATAAGAACCTACTTAAGAAGAATGAATAACCCAGCATTGTTTGATTAACTAAGCTGGGAGTATTTTTTCTTTCCTTTTAAATAATAGGCTAATATTATAGAATAAACAGCTTTAGGTTGGGCAGGCTTAAGTTGTTTTACTTTTTTAAACTCCTGATAATTTACCGCTTGCCTATTGGTTAAGAAATCCCAGTAGGCTTTGAAGACAGCCTTGCTATGTTTCCCACCTTTGGTAAATAGCAAATGCAGCATGGCCCCAAAGTCCATTACCATCCTCAACAGGAATACTTTTATAAAACTATCAAATTTCAAATTGCTATTGAGCATATAAAGACTATTTCTGAAATTTAGATAAGTTTTAAAGGGATTTGTCTGTGAAAGCGTACCTCCTCCCAAGTGGTAAACGGCAGATTGTCCGCAATAATGGATCTTATAACCTTCATTTCTCATTCTCCAGCACAAATCAATTTCCTCCATATGAGAAAAAAAATAAGGATTGAACCCTCCTAATTGATGAAAAAGAGGAGCCTTGACACAAAAGCAAGCTCCTGAAGCCCAATCCAGTTCAATTGAATCATTGTACTGCCCTTGGTCCTCTTCCAATAAATGCAACACTCTTCCTCGGCAATAGGGATAACCCAGTTGGTCTAGAAAACCACCTGCTGCACCAGCATAGTCGAAATAACCTTTATGTGAGAGCGAAAGCACCTTTGGTTGGCAGGCAGCCACAGCAGGTTTTTCAGACAGACAATCCACCATAGCCCTGTCCCATCCGGGAGTGACTTCCACATCGGAATTAAGTAATAGGTAATAGGAAAATTTTCCTTTCAATTCCTCCAGACCAAGGTTATATCCTTTACTGTAGCCATGGTTTTCTTTAAGCAAAATCAAGCTAACATTGGGGAAATCCTTTTGAAGAAAAGCTATGGAGCCGTCCTTGCTCCCATTGTCCACTACTACAATCTCAAAAACGCTATTGCCGATCACTTGAGGCAGGTACTGCCGAAGCATGGTTTCCCCATTGTAATTTAAAATAACAATAGCAGCCTCTTTCATTAAACCATATTTCCAAAATCCATGCCCGGAATATTCGGCATCATTCCGGCAGTAGCACTGCCCATTTTTTCTTTGATTTTCACATCTATGTTTTCAAGGGCTTTATTGGTCGCTCCTACAATAAGGTCTTTCATCATGTCCTTGTCTTTCTCATTGACTAGACTAGGATCAATTTCAATGTCCAATACCCTACGTTCTCCATTCACCACTACTTTGACCATTCCTGCCCCTACTTCTCCTTCTGCGCGTAAGTGTACCAATTCGGCTTGGGTGGCTTTTATTTTTGCCTGAGCCTCCTTCACCTTATTCATTATATTCATCATGTCAAACATATCCGTCGCTATTTTATATTTTCATTTATTTAAATTTCGAGTGCCATTTGAGAAATAGCACTACTTATAGACCTATTTAAACGGCAATTCTAACCAAAAGATCATTTTATCTTTTCGATCACCTCTTCTAAAGTTATACTTTGCTGTTCCCCACTTGCCATATCCTTCAGACTAATGGTATTGTTTTCCAATTCATCGGACCCTACTACGCCTACAAAAGGAATTCCCTTTTTGCCTGCATAGTTGAATTGTTTTTTTATTTTAGCCAAATCAGGAAAGATTTCAGCCGCTATTCCGGCTTTTCTTAAGGAGGCAACTATGCCCAAACAAGCATCCCTTTCCTCTTCACCAAAATAGGCAAGCATTATTTTTGTTCGCTCCACTTCATCATCCGGAAACATATTTAATTCGTCCAGCACATCATAAAGCCTGTCTACTCCAAAGGAGAAACCAACCCCAGATACACCTGGGAGGCCAAACACACCAGTAAGGTCATCATATCTTCCACCTCCACTTACAGAACCAATACCTACCCCATTTACTTTCACTTCAAATATAGCCCCTGTATAATAAGACAAGCCTCTAGCTAAAACAGGATCAAACACCACGTGGTTTTGATTTTCCCCCATTTTCCCTAAGTAATCGAAGACTTCTTCAAGCTCAGCTATTCCTTTTAAGCCCACCTCGCTTTCCACCAGGTAATTCTTTAATAACAAGAGCCAGTCTGCATTGTTGTTCTCTTTTTGAGCTATAATAGGTGATAAGACTTCAATTGCCTCTTCAGAAAAACCCCTTTCTTGCAATTCTATTTTAACCTTTTCCCAGCCAATTTTATCCAGTTTATCGATGGCAACGCATAAATCGGATTCTTTTCCTGAAGCGCCAATTACTTCTGCAATCCCAGTAAGAATTTTCCTATTGTTAATCTTAATGTCATAATCCTTTAGGTTAAAATCAGAAAAAACCCTTTTGATCATGCAAAGTATTTCCGTTTCACAGATAAGGCTGTCTGTACCCACTATATCTGCATCACATTGATAAAACTCTCTATACCTACCCTTTTGTGGTCGATCAGCTCTCCACACAGGCTGCATTTGGAAACGTTTAAATGGATAGGTGATTTCATTTTGGTTCATTACCACATACCTAGCGAAAGGCACAGTAAGGTCATAGCGCAGGCCTTTTTCTGAAATCTTTGGTAACACCTTGTTTTCACCAGCATTAAAAGTATCTGAATCTACTTTCTTTAAAAAGGCGCCACTATTTAGGACTTTAAACAAGAGTTGATCCCCTTCATCCCCATATTTCCCAGTCAAAGTACTGAGATTCTCCATGGTAGGCGTTTCTAGCTGTTGGTAGCCATATAATTTAAATGTATCCTGAATGGTATTGAAAATATAATTTCTGCGGGACATTTCTTTTGGGCCAAAATCTCGCATCCCTTTAGGTATACCTGGTTTTTGTTTGCTCATTCTCTGGAATTTTGGCCAAAGTTAAAAAATTAAAAAGTATATGGCGGATATTCCCATTGCTAATTAGAAGCAAAATTCAACTTCTTTAATTATTTTCTGTGTTTATTTAATATTTTACTTACCTTTGCCCTTCATTTCAAGCGCGAACAAAAAATAAATAATACAATGGCTGTTACTACTTTAAAAAGGAAATTAAGAAGAAAAAGACAGGCACAGAATGCCAGGGTACAAAAAATCAAGTTATTGAGTGCTCAACCTGTTCTTAAAAATGTAGATGTAGAAGAGATTAAAAAAGAATTTACTTCAAGCAAATAAAACATAAAAGAGCCCGATACTGTTCGGGTTTTTTTTTTATATCCTTCCCCTTTTTCCCAGTTCAATAACTTTTAGATTTTTGATGGTATTGTCCAGTTCAAAAGTCAGCATGGTTTTTATTTGATGAAAGCCATGATTCCCAATTGCACCAGGATTCATATACAAAACATTCAAACCCTTGTCATGTATCACTTTGCAAATGTGTGAATGACCACAAACAAATAGTTCAGGTTTGTGAAGTTTAATTTTGGCTTTTACCCCTTTTGCATATCTTGGTGGAGTCCCTCCAATATGGATCATAAAGACTTTTACTCCTCCGCATTCAAACACTAGCTCTTCCGGAATTTCCCTTTGCAAATTGGCATCATCAATGTTTCCATACACTACTCGAAGCAAAGGTTTTTTAGGCAACAAGTCCAATACGGCCGGATCTCCTACATCTCCAGCATGCCAAATTTCGTCTACCTCCTCTAATCTTTTGATTGCATTTTCAGGTAAGCTACTGTGCGTATCGCTAATGAGGGCTATTTTCACCATTGATTTTTTTGTTTCAACAACAAAACAAATCTAAAAGCGCTTGAAAAACAAGAACAGCCTACCAAAGGACTAGACAAAACATGAATTAGGCGTTTTTTATAGTAAGAGTGAAAATATTTCAAAAAAACCACAAAGTTTGAAAACGAAAGGCAAACACCTTCTCAACATGCTATCCACCACTAGAAACTAGCTGATAGTGAATTCATTTCACAATAAAATCAAAAAATCATCCCAAATCCTCAAATGGTAAAGCCAAGCAACTTCAAGTGCAAAAAGCAATGTTATCCCAGTTCCATTTTAAAATCTGCTGGATTTCCTTTTATCACTAAAGACTGCGGTTCCAAATTTAAAATCACAAGAAAACGACCTTAAAAAGTAAGCAAACTTGGTAATTGAAAGATTCCTTTCTATTTTTACGAGGATAGAAAATTTTGTATATAAATGAAAGAAATACAATTCAGAGATGCCATTCGGGATGCTATGTCCGAAGAAATGAGACGCGATAAAAATGTGTTTCTTATGGGAGAAGAAGTTGCTGAATACAACGGTGCATACAAGGCTAGCCAAGGAATGTTAGATGAGTTTGGACCTGAGAGAGTATTTGACACTCCTATTTCGGAACTTGGATTTTCAGGTCTTGGCGTAGGAGCTGCAATGAATGGTCTGAGGCCCATAATAGAGTTTATGACATTTAATTTCTCATTGGTAGCAATGGATCAATTGGTCAATTCAGCAGCTAAAATGCTAGCCATGTCTGGAGGCCAATACAGCGTTCCCATCGTTTTTCGAGGACCAACAGGAAATGCAGGTCAACTAGGTGCCACCCACTCTTCAAATTTTGAAAACTGGTTTGCCAACACTCCTGGTTTAAAGGTAGTGGTTCCTTCCAATCCATATGATGCCAAAGGACTACTTAAGGCATCAATAAGAGATAACAACCCTGTTATTTTCATGGAGTCCGAAGTAATGTATAGCGATAAAGGCGAGGTCCCTGAGGGTGAATACCTTTTACCTATAGGCGTTGCAGAGATCAAAAGAAAAGGAGATGATGTTACTATTGTTTCTTTTGGTAAAATGATGAAAGTAGCCTATGAAGCTGCCGATGAATTGGCCAAGGACAACATCCATGCTGAGGTTATTGATCTAAGAACGGTAAAACCAATAGATTACCCAACTGTCATCGCTTCAGTTAAGAAAACCAATAGATGTGTAATCGTTGAAGAAGCCAATCCTGTTGCTGGATTATCTTCGGATATCGCCTATAACATTCAAAAACAAGCTTTCGATTACCTTGATGCTCCTGTGATAAGGGTCAACTCTATGGATATTCCTTTGAGTTATTCACCTGCTTACATAGAAGTTACATTACCTAATGTAAAAAGGACAATTGATGCTGTGAAGTCTGTGACTTATAAGAAGTAAATCTTAATCCTACATAATTATACGATTGAAAATAAGCAGTGCCTTAGGCATTGCTTATTTTTTTTCTAATAGCTGAAGATTTTCAGTTTGAACCTAAAATAAAAAAAAAAAAAAGGCTGCGAAATAATTCATTTTGCAGCCATTTTTTATTTCTATTTCTGTTTTTTTTATCGTCTCCTCATATTTCCTCCAAGTGCACCCAATGCTTTTTGGGCTCCACCCATCTTATTCATCTGCTTCATCATTTTTCTCATATCCGAAAACTGCTTCATGAGGTTATTCACTTCCTGAATGGTTCTTCCACTACCATTTGCAATTCTTTTTCTACGACTGCCATCTATAAGAGACGGATTTCCTCTTTCCTGAGGAGTCATACTTCTAATAATTGCCTCGATAGGAATAAAGGATTCATCGTCAATGTCTAAACCTTTGATGGCTTTTCCCATTCCAGGTATCATTCCCAAAAGGTCTTTAATATTCCCCATCTTCTTTATTTGGTCAAGCTGGGAAAGGAAGTCATCAAAATCAAACTGGTTTTTCCTTATTTTGGCATTCAGCCTTTTTGCCTCATCCTCATCAAATGATTGCTGGGCTTTTTCCACCAATGAAACCACATCACCCATACCCAAAATCCTTTGGGCCATACGATCAGGGTAAAACAGGTCAAGATTTTCCATCTTTTCACCCGTTGAAATAAACTTGATGGGTTTATTAACAACGTGACGAATGGAAATGGCTGCACCACCCCTACTATCACCATCGAGTTTGGTCAGCACTACGCCATCAAAGTCCAATCTTTCATCGAAAGTTTTGGCCGTATTGACAGCATCCTGACCAGTCATTGAATCGACAACAAACAGGGTTTCTGAAGGTTTCAGGCTTTCTTTTAAAGCTGAAATTTCGTTCATCATCACCTCATCCACTGCCAAACGACCCGCAGTATCCACGATCACAGTCTTTTTACCATTTTTCTTTGCGTATTCTATGGCATTGGTCGCAATTTCTAAGGCATTTTGGTTTCCAGGTTCTGCGTATACCTCTATTCCGATTTGTTCACCGAGCGTTTTAAGCTGTTCAATGGCAGCAGGGCGATAAATATCACAGGCTACTAATAAAACCTGACGACCTTGTTTTTTCAAGTAGGTACCTAACTTTCCTGAAAAAGTGGTTTTACCAGAACCCTGAAGTCCAGAAATCAAAATAACTGAAGGATCTCCTTTTAAGTTAATCTCCTCCTTTGCACCTCCCATTAACTGGGTCAATTCTTCCTGCGTGATTTTGACTAATAACTGTCCTGGGGAAACGGAAATCAACACATCTCTTCCTAATGCTTCCTCCTTTATTTTGTCGGTAACCTCTTTGGCCACCTTATAATTCACGTCAGCGTCGATCAGTGCTCTCCTAATTTCTTTTACCGTGGTAGCTACATTTATTTCTGTAATCTTCCCCGTACCTTTTAAGGTTTTAAAGGCTCTGTCTAATTTAAAACTGAGATTATCAAACATGTCATTTTTGTTTTGAATCAACAAAAATAGAGATTTTTTTTAAGCAAGTAGGTCTAAATCACCAAAATAATACGTAGATTATTAAAAGTCATTTTATTTGATTTTGTTAATTATACATGCTCAAAACTTCGACCTTTAAGGTCAAAATGTTGCATTTAGCATACAAAAATACCCTGATCAGGGTATTTTATTGATCAAAAAAATGTCGTTACTTACACATTCAAATTAAACATTATCAAACAATTACAACTTAATTTAACTTTTATCAATCAAAACAGCTTAAATAATGTTAAAAGACCAAACCCCGCTTTTTATCCCTATCGGAAATTTTTCTGATCATTGTAACAGCCTTGATGGAAGAAAATTATTGCCGTTAATAAACCTTATCCAAGAAATGGAACTGAGGTTTTATAAAACAGAAAAATTTCTTGGAATCCATGATTTAAGTGACACCACTCTTAATACAATTGGATTAAATGGAATTCATGTTAAAATTTTAGACGCCGTATTGAAATTAAGATTGGTACCATTATTCGATTGGCTTTCTTGGAAAACTGAAGCAGAAAGGTATTACCAGGATCCATCCTTATTGAGAGGTTTAGATACCGTAACACTTGGTAAAATAATGACTGTATTACTTAGATCTCAAACGATTTATGGACCTACCTTCCTAGAATCAAAGATTAAGGACAAATTTGTTCTATTTCTTCTAAAAGCAATTGTTCATTCATTAGACCAAACAAATATTTCAGGTTATTTAACTAGTGACATCGTCGATTAAACCCTACATAACACCAAATTAAGTACAAAATTTATCAATAAAGCACACTATTTTTTATGCTTGACACCCCATTTTTTTTTTAAATTGGCCTTAAAATTGTATTGTAGTTATAACAGGTTTCAATTCAATAATTGCCATATTCAAATTTCACAAAGTGAAATGGGGATTTACTAATTAAATCTTTACTGGAGTGATCCGGTCCCATTTCATTTTTCGTAAATATCTTAAATACTAATTCGGTTTTGTGCAATTATCTCCCAATACTATAAAGGAGAAAATACTTCCACAGAATTATTTAGTTATATACCCTATTTTGAGTTAGCAAATCAACAGTTAGGCAGAATAAAAAACCAATACTACTGAGGTTGAATAGTTTCCATCTTTTAACAAAACAGTTAGTGACTATTTCAAGTTTATTTCAAAAAGGAAATACAACAATCCTGAATGAATATTGTTGGTTCATCGGCTAAAAAAAGTGTTAATGAAAGTCCAAAAATTAGACATTTCACATTTAAAGTTTGTGATCCTCCTATTCAGTTTACTAATAGGCATTAGTTTTTCGTCCAGTTTATGGGCACAATCCAGCACTACATTGGAACTTGAAAAGCAAAACCCCTCCTGTTCAGGAAATGGGAGCATAACGGCATTGCTTGTAAACGTGGACAATTCGGGGAATTTAGCCTACAACTTATATTTGCTCCCTGGGGGAGACCTGCTATCCACAAATCAAAATGGGATTTTTGAGGAATTAGAAGCAGGTACCTATAGTATTACAGCAAATTACACATCTGAAGGTAACCCAAAGGAAATTTCTTCCGAGATTACTTTGCTTACAGCATTTGAACCTTTGTCATTTACAGTAATTTCCAACAATCTTTGCAACAGTGATCTTGGTAGGATAGAAGTGGATGTACATCAGGGAAATCCCGCAACCTACCAATTACAAGGTCCTACCCCAAGAGCTGCTCAAGAAAGCCCTGTATTTGAAGATCTTTCTGCAGGGACCTATACGATTATTGTCACAGACAATTGTGGAGACAGGCTTTCCCAATCCTTTGAAATTCAAAAAGCTGAGTTTTTGATTGATAGTGAATTCCAGCAGTTTGAAAATGAATTAAAAAGCTGTGGAGTGATTAGTGTTGGTCACCAATTGAATTCAATCGGTTCGGATATTTCCTATCCACTCCAAGTAAAATACCTTATCTATACTCCTGGAGGAGATACAGAAGAAGTCAATATTGTAATAGCAACCGGTTCTTCTTCAGAAAACATTTTTTTTGCTGACCTACCATTCTTCCATGACCAAGCCTATACTTATGATATAAAAATCACCGACAACTGTGGTCAAACTACAGCTTTAGAAGGGAACACAATCAACCGTAAGTTAAGCATTTCCAATGACCTGCTATGGGGTGCAGGACTTTGTGGAAGAAGAAGACTTTCAGTAAAACCTTCTAATTTCACCGCACCATTTACTATTAATTTCACAGACTTCCCTGCCGGTTTTGATCCTGTATCTTTTAATTCACAATATCCAGGACCATTTGATGAAGAGAATGTTTTTTTCGGATCCACTGAACTACCCATCCCTGCAGGAAACTATGCATTTACCTTGGTAGACGCCTGTGGAAATTCAGCAAGTATTGAGAAAGAGTTGCTTGAAAAATTAAGTGGTCCCGGTGCAACTGTTTACAAGGGCTGTGGAGTAGACTTAGGTTCTGTTCAATTGAACAGTTTTGACTTTGAATTTACTAAGGTGGAATTGACTAAAGCTCCTAACTCCTACACGGAACCGGTTCCGGCCGACGTTAGTCAAAACATTAGTGTTAGCATAGACCCGAGAAGGTTCTTTATGGGAGGACTTCCTGCAGGAGATTATGAATTCACCTCTTATACAAGTTGTGGTACTACCCACCTTACAAAAGTTACTATAGAAGGCGTAGCAGTAACTGAAAACCAAATTGACGTAGTCGAAAATTGTGGTGCTTTCAATCTTTTCCTGAAGCACAATGACAACCTAAACAGTAATCAAGCTGCAATATTTGGAATACAAAAACTAGATCCTATCTCAGGTGAATGGACACACCCTGGAACGGGAAAGGTTTACAATCCCTCGGATGAACTTAGCAATGAAAATGCAGTACTATTGACAAATGGAGCTTCAAATATTAATCTAAACTATTCTGGAAAACTAAGATTACTCAAATCCTACCGGGTATGGAAAAATGGAAAGGACATGATACTAAACCGACCCCAGACCACCTATTGTATCGAAACTTTGAAGTCATTTGAAATAAAGGAAAAGAGCACTTTCAGTAGCATTAACACTTTCAAATGCTCAGGGGACAGTTATGAGATGTCTGTAAATGCCAGTGGTTATCCTCCCATTACTTATAAAATTGTAGAAAAAGATGGTTTACAATTTGTTGTAGACAATGGCGAGGACCCCTTATTCACTGGCCTTGAATCTGGTAAATATAAATTACAATTGGAAGATGCCTGTGGAAATTTAACCAATTCCACAGTACAGGTAAGGGGGGAAAACCTACCTAAAATCACTCCTGTAAATCTATGTGAAGGGGAGAATGGGGCACTTTTGATAAAGAACCTTGATTTTCTTCAATTTGAATGGTACAAAGGTGGAAGCCCAGAAACAATCCTTAGCACTGGCCCCCGACTTGAATTTTCACCCTTTAACTTGGCTACCGATGCAGGTACTTATTATGTAAGAATCAGCGATACCAATCCCGAATCATGTGTGAATAGAACTCTAGAATTTAGGATTGATGAATCAAGTCTAAACCCAGAACCAGGTGAGGGTCAGGAGGTGAATCTTTGCAAGGGTGAAATTGTAAATTTATTTGACTTTTTGGATGGACCGTTTGACAATTATGGTACTTGGAGCGAAGCAAGTGAAAGTGGTGGACTAATTGAGAACACATGGTCCTCTTCAGAAGTAACACCTGGCACCTATACCTTTGATTACACAATTACGGGTATTTGTTCCGGAGAAAAAACCAGTACCGTAACCATTAACCTAGAAGATGTTCCAGATGCACCAATTGGCAATCCTATTCAGGAATTTTGCAGTCCTGGTGAGTATACACTTGCTGACTTAGGGGTAGAAGGCAGCAATATTGAATGGCATTTGTCTCCATTAGGAGAAGCAATACTGCCGGCTAACACGAGCCTTCAAAACGGAATGTCCTATTACGCATCCCAGAACAATGGCACCTGCTTTTCTAACGAAAGACTAGCCGTTAAAGTATTTGTTTATCCTGAAGTAGAAAACAATACAATTTCAGGTGATCAGACCTTGTTTCAGATGGAAAGCCCTGAAATTATTATTGGCAGCACACATCAGGGAGGATCGGGAGATTTTACTTATACCTGGGAAAAAAAATCAAATTCATCTGACTGGGAGGTTATAAATGGTGCAGAAGAAAAGGATTATTCACCTCTCCCACTATTAGAAACTACTAGCTATAGAAGAACCGTAAGTGACAATACCTGTGGTGGTTTTGTGAGCAATATAGTTACCAAAACAGTGCAGGTGGCCCCCATTATCGCTACCAATGATGTCTTTGGTCCTTTTAAAAATTACCAAACCTACCTATTGCCATCCATACTATTGAATGACAGCCTAAAAAGCAAACCGCTTTTGCCCGAGGAAGTTAACATAAGCATTCTGTCTATAAGGGACACAGGAGGGAACAGTATTCAACTGGACTACCAACTGGATGAAAACGGAAGTCTTTCTTTACCAGAAGATATTCTGCCAGAAACCTATACAATCCAGTACAGTATTTGTCAAAAAGAAGTACCCGGAAATTGTAGTGAAGCTACGGTTACCTTTGAAGTGCTGGGAATTTCCCTTGAAGCCGAAAAGAAAATTGACAGGACTCAAGCCCTACCTGGTGAAATAGTAAACTATTCTATCACTATCAAAAACACTAGCCTTTTTGCCTTAGAAAACATTGTTCTGACCGAAATATTACCCGAAGAATTGATGATCTTGTCATCCACTCCTCTTCTAGAGAATAACAATACCTGGAAAATACCGGCACTTGCCCCTGAAGAGATTACTTTATTTTCTTTATCCATAATGCCCACCACAGACGGGAATTTCACCAATGAAATAAACATAGCAGTTGAAAATTACAATCAAACAATTGCTAGTGAAGAATTGCAGGTAAGGCCTAAGATGGTAGACATGTATATACAAAAGTCCTCTGCCAGCAGCCCTGTTAATGATGGCAATACTTTTGAATACCAAATAACCGTAGGAAACAATGGGCCTGACCCTGCTGACAATATTAAAATTGTGGATTTTTTACCAGATGAATTGAAATACCTGAGTGCAAGCTTAAGTTCGGATGGACTATTTTCATCGCCAATATTCTCACAGGAGGGTAAATTATTGATATGGGAAGTGGCTCAATTCCCCGTAGGAGCAACGTTTCAAATCAATTTATTGGTCACTGCCATAAAAGATGGAAGGATCAATAACAGGGCTGAAGTAAGCGCAGATGGAGAAGATGTTAAACCCGAGAACAATACCTCCATCGAGACCAAAACTATCTTGCCTCTCTTTATTCCAAATGTAATCAAACCGGATGGTGATGGAAGAAATGAAACCTTTGTCATTAGGGCTTCACACAGGTTTGAGCGTGTTGAATTATCCTTATATAACCGCTGGGGAGATATTGTGTATACCTCCAGCGATTACCAGAACAACTGGTATGCACAAGGATTATTGGCTGGCACTTATTACTACCAGATAACAGGTATAAGTTTTGATAAAAAAGAACAACAATACAAAGGTTGGGTACAGGTGATTAAATAACAAAATGAAATCAATCAACTTAAATAGCATTCTTTTGATTTTGGTAATATTTGCCACCCTTAAAGGCGTGCAGGGCCAACAATTGCCCCAATACAGCCAATACATATTCAATGCAATGCACGTAAACCCAGCCTACGCAGGATATAAAATTGATCCATTCGTCCAAGCCACTTACCGAAGTCAGTTTGGAGGATTTGAGGGTGCGCCCAAAACTTTTTCCCTTTCGGCAGACATTGCAAACTCATTACAAACCATGGGATTTGGTCTGAATATTAATTCAGACCAATTTGGTGCCAGTGATATACAGTCTATGTTACTCACTTATTCCTACACTGTACAGATCTCCTACGAAAGCTTCTTGTCTTTGGGCCTTAGCTCAGGATTTACTTCCTATGGCCTTGACGCAAGTCAATTCCAGCCGGATGATCCCAATGACCCTGGCATCCCTCAAGGGAGAATCAATGCGATTACACCCAATTTAAATCTAGGGATCTTTTTCCACACACCTGTGTTTTTCACTGGTTTAAGTGCCTATAACCTTGTTGGACAAAACATACTGGAAAAGAAACAACTTGCGATAGCCACACACAATTATCACTTTTACTTCCAAATGGGCGTGCTACTCCCAATATCAAATGAACTGTCCTTCAAACCATCTGTACTAATTCGTGAGGACCTGAATGGGCCTACCAGCTATGACATCAACGCCATGTTTCTGATAAAAGAAAACTATTGGATTGGCACTTCTTTTAGATCAGGACTTTCTAAAAACAAGACCATGATTTCTGAATTATCAGGGAATAGAACCGCTCTTGCTTTACTATTTGACTTTTTCATTACTGATGACCTAAGAATGGGCTATGCTTATGACTTTAACTTAAACAGCAAAAGCAATTACATCAATAACAGCCATGAACTCTCCTTAGGGTATTACCTCAACAGTAAATGGCTCAGTAAATATAGAAATAGACATTTTTAAATAAACCTTCCTCACAAAGTTAAATTAAACACCCCGTTATCTCATTCCCTCAGAAATAAGAACTAGACCAGGCATTAATCAGGTTTTAGCTGTGTTTTAGTTTCATTAGCTTTGCCTTATCTTTTTTTGATTGAAGGGATATCATTTCTTCTATTTCTGTTTTTTTGCTCAAAGGATTACAATGTTCGAAAGCCTCGTTTGTCTTAACAAAAAAATTATCCTTTCCAATTTCATTGATCAACCCACTGCTATAAAAAATATCTCTAGCAGGGCCAATCGCTCCTGCAACGACCAATTTTATTCCTTTGTTTTTCAATTCATTAATTAATTGGCGTAACATATGAACAGCACTACTATCTATATAATTAATGGCCTCCGCATTCAGGATAACATATTTCACCTCAGGCCCTTTTTTATCAAGCTGATTTTGCAATTCATTTTTAAAATATTCTCTATTACCAAAATAGAGCTGGGCATCAAAACGAATTATTAAAAATTCCTTAAAAGTTTCTGTATCCTCTGGAAAACGAGCTATATTTTTAAAATAATCGGTATTTCGTATCCGACCCAAAACAGCAATATGTGGCCTTGAAGTCCTGTAAACTAACAACAGCAAAGAAATCAAAACCCCTAATAGTATACCTTCTTTTATACCTACAGTAAGAGTGATCAGGAAGGTAGCTAACAATAGGTAAAATTCATCTCTTCGGTTTTTAAGCAGATCGATGGGGTATTTAATATCTATCAATCCAAAGACAGCTACCATAATAATTGCCGCCAAAACTGCATTTGGCAAATAATAGAACAAAGGTGTTAAGAACATCAATGTTAGCCCAACCACCATCGCACTTACTATTGGCGCGACGCCAGTTTTAGCACCTGCTTGATCATTCACTGCAGTTCTTGAAAAACCACCAGTTGTTGGGTAGGATTGAAAAAACGACCCAAGAATATTCGACGTTCCCAAGGCAATAAGCTCTTGATTGGGATCGACCTGATAGCCTTGATGCTTTTCCTCAATCGCCTTGGCAACAGAGATAGCTTCCATAAAAGCGATTAGGGCCAAGGTCATCGCAATGGGAAGCAGCTCTGAAACTCTTGAATAATCGATGGAAGGGACTTGAAACGTAGGTAACCCACTTGGTACTTCACCGACAATCTTCACCCCAAGGTCATTCAATCCCAAGAAATAAATCCCCAAAACACCCACGACCACTACTACAAGTGCCGCAGGAATACGACTATCGATTTTTTTAATCGACTTAATGAGAATTATAGCGATTACACCGATAGCAAGGGTAATCATATTGGTATCGGTAATGGTAGCCAATGCATTTTTTAATAGGAAATGTATTTGATTGCTACTTTGAATAGGAGTACCTAAAAGATGCTTTAACTGACTTAGACCAATGATAATTGCGGCAGCAGAGGTAAATCCACTAATTACAGGTTTTGATAAAAAATTGACCAAAAAACCCATTCGCAGTAAGCCCAACCCTAGCTGAATAAGCCCCATAAATAAAGCCAAAAATATGGCCATGGCGATATATTCATCTATACCGGAAAGAGCTAGAGCCCCTAGACCAGATGCAACAAGTAAAGAATCCATTGCAACAGGCCCTACCGCCAATTGTCGCGATGTACCCAGTATGGCATAAATGATTTGCGGAATCAAGGACGCATAAAGTCCAAAAACCGGCGGAAGACCAGCAATCATGGCATAAGCCATCCCTTGAGGAATAAGCATAATGCCTACGGTCAACCCAGCTCCAACATCGCCGGATAAATAAGATTTCTTATAGCTCGGAAGCCATTGGAGTATTGGGAAATAACGTTTCAACATAAGAATAATTTAAACTCAAATGTAGTGCACAACAAAGCCTGATACCGTAACATTGGTCACAGATCCATTAATTTACTTTACCCAACTATCCCCTTTCGGCTAAAGCTAAAACACTCCAGACAAAATGGATCACTTGGTTGCTTTTCCCATCCTCACATGAAGGCTATGACTTTATCTTCAATAAAATCACGTATTGCATAATTTTGGTCAAAAGTATAACTTCAGGCTCCAGCACCTGCATTAAAAGCATTGGAACGACCAACTATTTGATCTATATTAACCATTCAGGTAAAATACTGTGGCCGTTCTCTACAATATAAACTATAATTAATAGGCTAAAATGGAAAAAGAACCAAGCAACGCACAACTTTAAACAAAAACCCAAAGCTTTAACCCGAATATGCAATAGACAATCTATTACGTGCTGAAATCGCTTCAAAATCAACCACTTCGTTGCTGTTTTCAATTTCACCATAGCGGTGCTATTCTAAAATATCCAAACAGCCTGATTTTCTTGCGATTGCAACACTTCCCGTAAACACGGGACAGGCTTCACCCCTGACATTGTCAGGACGGAGAAATCCTATTACATAATCCGGGTTTAAAATACTAGAGGAAAATTAGAGATGCATTACCCTAACTGCATAAGGAGGTGGTTTGGTGTAAATAATACCATTTCATATGGAAACTGAATGAATAACAATAAAGTTGTATGTTCATAATAATATCAAATTGTATAAAAATACGCGATGACGACAAAACCCAATGAACAATCGATTGTAATGTTAGGTGCTAGTGGTGCCGTTGGTACAGCAGCTTTAAACTCTCTTCTTTCTCTAAAAAACATTCAGCAACTTACCTTGCTTGGAAGAAATCCCATTCCAAATGTAAATGCTGACTTTGTAAAACAATACAAAATCAATATTCATGAACCTAAGTCGTACCTGGACTATTTACCTGGTCACAGAAGTGCTATCTGCACTTTAGGTGTAGGTGAACCTTCAAAAATAAGTAAAGAAGAATTTATTAAAATTGATAAAACGGCTGTTTTAAATTTTGCAATAGCATGTAAAAATGCTGGAGTCAAACATTTTGAGTTATTGGCCTCAGTAGGAATACATGCTGAATCAAGATTTTTCTATTTAAGAGCAAAAGGGGAATTGGTCGAAGCTTTAAAAGACTTGAATTTTGATCGGTTAAGCATATTTCAACCATCAATGATTTTAACACCCACAAACCGATATGGGCTATCACAAGCCATTACCTTGAAAGTATGGCCCTACCTAAATCCGTTATTGATCGGGGGATTAAGGAAATACCGTGGTATACCGGTAGATGTATTAGGACAGGCAATGGCAAATAACATTTTCAATAATGGTAAAGGTTATGAAATTTTACAATGGGATCAGTTTTATTCGGTAACAAAAAAACGAAACTAAAAAGCAATTCAAAAAAGGGCTAATAGTATCAATTTCTAAAAATCCCTGCTTGGCTTTTTGAAAATAATTGGATTTAACAGCCTTTAGGGCAGCATGCCATTTACAATAATCCGCCGTTTTTTGTTAATTTGCGTATTAAATTTAAACATATCTTAATTCCAGACGATTAGAACATGAAGTTTGATTTTAAAGCAGACGTATTGCCCCACTTTTTAGCGATTTCTTCCTTTTATCTGATCGTAGTTCTTTATTTCTCCCCGATTGTATTTGATGGGAAAATGATGTTCCAGACAGATATACTTCAATGGGAGGGCTCTGCCAAGGAGCTTTTAGAACACCGAGAAAACACTGGGGAAGAAGCCCTATGGACAAACCGAATGTTTGGCGGAATGCCTGCTTACCTAATTCACCTTGATCCTAAAGGAGACATTACCAATTTCCTAATTAAGGTGTTTACTTTCGGTTTACCCCATCCGATTAGCGCTTTGTTTTTTGGAATGGTTTCCATGTACATCCTACTACTAAGTTTTAAGGTTCGTCCTGTCATCGCGTTGATAGGAGCATGGGCCTTTTCATTCAATACCTTTAATTTTCTCAGCCTGGAAGCTGGTCACAACGCTAAAATTTGGGCTGTATGTATCATTCCGCTAATTCTTGCAGGTGTCCACATGGCCTTTAATAATAAGAAGTTACTTGGCCTGGTTATCACCGCTTTAGCAGTACTATTGCAATTAAAATTCAATCATCTTCAGATCACTTATTACACGCTTTTATTGGTAATTGTTTATGGCATTGGTCAATTGGTGCATGCTTATCGTAAACAACAATTACCCGCCTTCGCTAAAACTACCGGCATGTTGCTATTAGCTGCTATGCTTGGTGTAATTGGGCATTCAGCCAGGTTGAGTGCTGTATTAGAATATGGAGCCTATTCTATTCGGGGTGAACGTAACCTTCCTGCTTTCAATCAAAATGATTCAGGTCTAGACAAGGAGTACGCTTTCAATTGGTCAAGTGGAAAGCTTGAGACATTCACTTTGCTTATTCCCAATTATTTTGGAGGTGCTACTCAAGAAGCCGTTCCTAAAAATTCAGCTTCTGAAAAAGCGCTTCGTGCCAATGGAATTGACAATGCACAGGTCAACCAATTTATTAAAGGTGCGCCTACCTATTGGGGGGACCAACCGTTCACTGGTGGTCCCATGTATGGTGGCTCGATCATGATTTTCCTTTTTGTATTAGGTATACTCTTTGCTCCCGCCTCATATAGAAATACTTTTTTGGCAATGACCGTATTGACTCTATTGCTTTCTTGGGGAAAAAATCTTGCTTGGTTTAACTATACGCTATTCGACTATTTACCAGGATACAATAAATTCAGGGCCGTCTCTATGGCCTTGGGCATGACCCTTTTCGTAATCCCTCTATTTGGTGCCATCGGCCTTGAGAACGTAATGCGAAAAATTAAAGAAAAGGAAACAAAAAAGACTTTCTTTATAGGTACAGTTATCACATTAGGCTTGATTTTGCTAGGCATTGTCTTCGCTTCAATGATGGGTTACCAGTCTTCAATGCCGAATTCAGGATACCCTGACTGGCTAATGACGGCACTTAAATCCGACAGAAAAAGCATGCTAATGTCTGACGCATTAAGGTCTGCTATTTTCATTACTATTTCGGCAGCATTCATAGGTTTGGTATTGTTTAATAAATTAAAGATTACTTATTCAGTTTTAGGGATTGGCGCAATGGTTCTAATCGACCTTTGGGGAGTCAACAGCCGTTATTTGGACAAGGATAGCTTTACTAATGATCCTAGCGAACAACATTTTGCAGCAACTCCTGCTGACAATAAAATAAGTGCTGATAAAGACTATTTCAGGGTTTTAAACATTCAAAACCCTTTTAATGATGCCCGGACCAGTTATCGTTTCAACAGCATAGGCGGTTATCATGGAGCCAAAATGAGCCGGTACAACGATTTGATAGACCGTATACTTGGTTCAGAAATCAATGGCTTTGTTCAAAAAGCACAGGAAGGAAACTTTGATTATAAAGGCATTCAGGCTTTGAACATGCTGAATACCAAATACCTCATGGCGGGCAGAGCTGAAAATGCTGTTTTCCTAAACCCTGAAGCCAATGGTCCTGCTTGGTTTCCGGAAAGTATTGAAGGTACAAAGACAAATGAAGAGGAGATCGAGGCTTTGGCAAAAATAAACACCAAGGTGACGGCCACCTACAATGCACAAGACAACGGAAATCAAAGCATAAATACTGGAAAAGGAAGCATTAAATTGAAAAGCTACTCACCTGATGTTTTGGCCTACACTGCCTCTGTTGAAAAATCAGGTTTGGTGGTTTTTTCTGAAATTTACTACCCAAAAGGCTGGAAAGCATTTATTGACGGTCAAGAAACACCAATTTTACGTGTAAATTACTTATTAAGAGGACTTGTACTTCCTGAAGGTGAGCACATGGTGGAGATGCGCTTTGAACCAACATCTTATTATCAATGGGAGTACATTTCAATATTCGCTCAATACCTTGTAGTCCTTTCTTTAATATTTGTTGTTTTCATAAATTTGAAAACCAAACAAGAACCGACAGTATAAAAATGACAAAAGACGTTGCCCAATTCTACGACCAATTTGCCAATCAGCAAATTAAAACCGGTGTTAACTCAAGACACCTTAGCATTATTTCAAAATTGAAAAATGCCGGTTTAAAATCACACCATAAGGTATTGGAGGTCGGTTGCGGAATTGGAACCGTTAGTCAGCTAATTGCTAGAAACACACCTAAAGGAGAGGTACTGGCGGTAGACATTAGCCCTGAAAGTATTGCACAGGCAAAAATAATTTGGAATGGTTTGGGCAACCTCCAATTTGAAGTTTCTGACATGAAAAACTTTCATAAGAAAGATACTTTGTTTGATGCCGTAGTTTTCCCTGATGTATTAGAGCACATACCAGTAGAGGACCACTTTGCTTTATTTGAGACCATCAAAAAACACAGTCACTCAGAGACTTTCATCTTTATTCATATTCCTTCCCCTAGATTTCTTGAATGGATGATCGCCAATGAACCAGAAAAACTACAGGTAATTGATCAACCATTAGATACTGGAGAACTCGTTAGCAAATTGTCTGCAAATGATTTTTACCTTGATAAAATGAACACCTATAGCCTTTTTTACAAGGAGAAAGATTACCAATATTTCGTATTTAAAAAGAAACAAGCCATACAAAGCACCAACCATAGAGACAAATGGACTATTTTAAAGGAAAGGTTATTGATCAAATTAAAACAAAAATTACCTGCTTTTTGAACTTCAATTGAACAATAAATGATCCTCTATATCTCTCCCATTCCTACCGCTTTTATCCAAAGGGATATAGAAATGCTAAGCCCTACATTTCGAATTGTTCACCTCAATTTCACTACGAATCCCTATTTATTACCTTTTTTTTTCGTGTATCAATTAATGCAGCTAATGTTGTTGCTTCCGTTCACAAGCAAATACCTTTGTTTTTTTGCCGGATACCACACTATTATACCTGTTTTTCTTGGAAAACTATTTGCCAAAGAAGTAATCATTGAATGTGGAGGAACAGACGCCATGCATTTACCAAAAATAGATTATGGCAACTACAGAAAAAAATGGCTTAAAAAAGCAACTGTATACAGTTTCAAAAACTGTTCACTCATACTTCCGGTATCCCATTCTTTAGTAAAATCAACATATACCTATGATACAGATTCGCCAAAACATCAGGGTTTGCTACACTTGATCCCTGACTTAAAGACAAAAATACAGGTGGTTTATAATGGCTTTGATGACCAGTTTTGGACCGATGACCATAGAGCAAAATCACCTTTCTCCTTTGTTACAGTGGCTACAGGGATTTCAAAAGAAAATCGAGCCATGGTTAAGGGTATTGATCTGGTACTTGAAATGGCAAAAGCATTCCCAGACCATTCATTTACGATTATTGGAGACAAGGATTTCAAAACACTTCTTCCAAATGTCATCATAATGCCCCCTCTTGATCAAAAAGAAATTAGACAAGTATACCAACGCAGCCAGTTTTATTTACAACTTTCCTATTCTGAGGGTTTCCCCAATGCCCTAGCTGAGGCAATGTTGTGTGGATGCATTCCGATTGGAAGTAATGTAGGCGAAATCGCTAAAATCATTGGTGATACAGGTTTTATTTTACCTTATAAAAATGTTGAACTCTTATTTGATTTGGTCTCTAAATTAGAAAATGAAGACTTAAAAACCTTACGGGTAAACGCCTCACTAAGGATAAAGGAAAATTTCAATTATGCCCAGAGAAAAGAAAAACTAATTGCAGTTTTAACACCTGATTAAGAAAAATAATCTCCAACTTTGAATAAAATATTAAAGTATTAATGTCGACTTTTAATGGCAGGTGTTAAGCAAAGTGTATTAACAACCATATTTTCCTATGTGGGAGTAATCGTAGGGTATGTTAACCTTCTATGGCTGTTCCCTTACGTACTTAGCCCAACACAAATCGGTTTATTTAAGACCGTTCAGGACATAGCTTTGCTTTTGGTACCCTTTGCCCAACTGGGTATCGGACATGGCATTACCCGCTTCTTCCCAAGGTTAAGAGGCAAAGAATTTGCTTTCTTTAGCTTTAGCCTGATCATCGCTACTGTAGGCTTTTTTATGGTAGCCTCATTGTTTTTTGTTTTTAAAACCCCAATCATTAACGCATTTGCAGAGAAAGCACCTGAGGTTAACAACTTCCTTATTGTTGCCCTATTGATTACCTTCTTCTCTCTATTCAATTCGCTTCTGGAGGCATTTTGTAGGTCATTTTTAAAGATTGCCATACCTTCTTTAATTCGGGATGTGTTTCTAAGAGTTTTTATGGCAATGTTGGTAATAGGATATTACTTTTCTTTTTACTCCTTTGACTTTATGATTTGGGGCATGGGGGCTGTGTACATGCTAGCCATGATTTCTATCATGTTATACATGAAAAGGGAGAAAATATTTAAAATTGATTTTAATTGGAAGAGAATTACCCTCCCCATTAAGAAGGAGTTTTTGCAATACAGCTTGATCACCCTCCTAGGCACAGCCGGGGCACTTCTGATCATGAAGATTGACAGCATCATGGTGAGTTCAATGATAGGCTTAGATGCCAATGCAATTTACACCATAGGCTTTTCTATAGCTGTGGTAATAGAAATGCCGAGGCGGGCAATTTCACAGGTAGCCATGCCGGTTATCTCCGAGATGTTTGCGAAAAATCAATTGACTGGAATAAATGCACTCTATAAAAAAATAGCTATCAACCAGCTGTTAATTTGTTTGTTGATTTTTTTAATGATCTGGATCAATATTGAGAGTCTCTACCACTTTGTGCCAAACAGAAGTATTTATGAGCAAGGCAAATGGGTAGTATTATTGATCGGTTTAGGCAAATTAACAGATGTGATCTTCTCGGTTAATGGCGAAATAATCGTCTTCTCCAAATTCTACACCTTTAACATCACCGCTACTCTTTTCATGAGTGTAGCAGTAATTGTATTTAACTTGGTATTGATTCCTCATTACGGGATTGAAGGTGCTGCTTTGGCTTCCTTAATCGCCATGTTTTTTTACAACTTTGTCAAATTTGTTTTCATAAAAATAAAGCTAGGTTTCAACTCCTTTACACCTAATGTCTTTTTAATTCTCTTGGCTGGGATATTGAGCTGGGCAGTTTCGTATTACTTGATCCCAACTTTTGAGGCTGTTATCCTTGATATTCTGATTAGAAGTGGAATTGTTACCGCTGTTTATCTACTGCTGTTACACATATTAAAGGCCGCACCTGAAACGGAAACAATGGTTTTACAAAAAATCAAACAGCTGTTGTCTATGCTTAGTAAACACTAAGTATCCAGCCTGGGCATAAAACTTCACATAGAATTCAATGTCATGGTACTGAAAACCTTCGACAACTACGTCTTTGCAATGCCTTCAAGTAATAGCGCCAATTGCTGTGTAATGTTTTTTCTGCTGTAATTTTGAATGTCGGACTTAGTCCATCCTTGATTTTCCCCTTTGGCAAAACCACGAAGGAACTGAACCAAACCTTCTTCATCTTGATGAGCGAAAACTTTACCTGCCCCCGATGAATTAATAATAGAAGCGGAATCCCCTTTCGGATCTCCCAAAGCCAATATTTCCCGACCCGTTGCCATGTATTCAAATAGTTTACCGGGAATATTTCCTTTGGCATTTTTGGTATTGGTAAGGATCAGAAGCAATAGCTGGGCTTTTTCATAAAAGGAGAACACTGTTTTATGAGATACATAACCCGGCAATGCAATATGGGCTTTGAACCAACTGTCTTGAGCTACCAAGGTTTTAATGCTCTCATTCACCCTCCCTACAAAAGTTAGCCTGACCTTGCCTGTGCTCTCTCCAAAAACCGTTTTAAGCGCCCTTAGAAACGGAAAAGGGTCTCTTATTCCATCAATCACTCCCGAATATACGATTTCTAAAACAGACGATTGACTGGCTGGTTTAGAAAGGGTTTCAGGTATATCCGCAGTATCAAAACCATTCAGGATTACCTTTACATTTTTAGCCCCTATCCCCTGCATTTCATTTTTAAATGTAGGTGAAATGGTTACCAGGCTATCGGCCTCTTCAAATACGCTAGACTCAAGCTTTTGATGTTTCTTTCTGGCAAATTGACTTAGCTTAAGCGTGTCCAAAAACTCCCAATTGGACCATGGATCTCGAAAATCTGCAAGCCATGGAATTCCTGTTTTTCTTTTTAGGTTTCTACCTATCAAGTGCATACTGTGAGGAGGCCCAGTAGTGATGATCGCTTCAAAATTATTTTGCTCGCAAATACTAGCTAAAAAACTAACCGAAGGTTTCACCCAAAATAATCTAGGGTCAGGAATAAGGAGGTTTCCCCTGAGCCAGACGGCCAACTGATCGAGCATTCCCGGATCTTTGTACTCAAGAATGCTGGCAGTATCCTTTGGTTGCTGTTTTTTAAGTGTTCTAAACAACTGATAAGGCTCCCAAATAGGAAACTTCAATACCTCTGTATGTTTGTCCACTTCTTTCTCCAGAGAAGGGTCTTGTAATGCAAAATCAGGATTTTCGGGCGTGAAAATTACGGGTTGCCAGCCAAATTCAGGTAGGTATTTGGAAAATTTCAGCCAGCGTTGAACGCCTGACCCGGCACTTGGCGGCCAGTAATAAGTAATGATCAGGACCCTTTTCATACATTAAAAAAAATCAAGCAGGAACATTATTTCCTGCTTGAATGACATTATATATTTATTCGCCTTGAGCCAATGAAAAACCTCTTTCTCCATCGAAAGTATACAAATTCTCTGTCTTGATAAAGTCAAAGCCTAAGTTACCTACCTGATTCAATACCTCTATGATTTGCTCATGGGTAATGGGCTTATCATCTGCATCAAAAAACCTGACTCTCCAATGATCAGAGCAAAAGGTCTCTTTCATTCCATCAGGATAAACCCTTACCCCTCTATTGGTAATAAGTTGCATTTTTAATCCGTTGGCATTGACCGACCTAAGCTTGTCTCCCATTTCGTCCGGGTTTCTATTTCCTTCTTTCCAGTCTATAAAAACATCCAAACCTATCAATACTTTCTCAGCAGCTTTATGTGGTTTGATCGCAAGGGCTTTTTTTATTTCAGCTTCACTTCGCTCAGCTTTGGCAAAAACCGCTTTTTTCATGCTTTTAGGTTCCTTACCTAACCTTGCAATTACTGCCTCAGCAAATTCTTTAGTACCCACTCTTTTGGTACTTACTCCATCTTGATAAATATCTCCTGTATGAATACCATCCTCAAGTGTAGCCATCCATGCATTACTGATTTTTTGTGCTACTTCAGGTTGTCCTATATGCACGAGCATCATGATCGCACCATTTAACAAACCAGAAGGATTGGCTATATCCATACCTGCAATATCAGGAGCAGAACCATGAATAGCTTCAAACATGGCCACATCTTCACCAACATTAGCAGAACCACCGAGGCCTACTGACCCTGTTACCTGAGCTGCCACATCAGAGATAATATCACCATAGAGATTTAGTGTAACAATCACATCAAACATCTCAGGGCTGTCAGCAATTAATGCAGTAGCTATGTCTATAATTTTATGATCTGTTTCTATGTCAGGGTATTCTTTAGCAACCTCATTAAACACCTGATGAAAAATGCCATCAGTCATTTTCATGATATTGTCTTTGGTCATACAAGTGACCTTTTTCCGCTTGTTCATGCGGGCATACTCAAAAGCATACCTGACAATTTTCTCACTACCCGGTCTGGAGATCAACTTTAAGCATTGGTATACTTCATCCGTTTGACGGTGTTCAATACCTGCATATAGGTCCTCTTCATTTTCCCTAATAATAACCAAATCAGTTTTAGGGAAATGAGTATGAATAAATGGCGAATAAGCCTTACAAGGCCGCACATTAGCATAAAGCCCTAATGTCTTTCTTGTGGTCACGTTCAGACTCTTAAAGCCACCTCCTTGAGGGGTGGTAATTGGTGATTTTAGAAACACCTTAGTTTTTCTTAAAGAATCCCATGCACTTGGCGCTATCCCCGAACTTATTCCTTTTAAATAAACCTGCTCACCGATTTCAATAACATCTGGCTCTATAGCAGCCCCGGCTGCCTCCAGGATTGACAATGTTGCATTCATTATTTCTGGACCAATGCCATCTCCAAATGCTACTGTTATTTTCCTTTTTTCCGTCATGTGGTAAGTGATTGAAATTTTTGTACCTAATTTTTAGCTTCTATGCAAAAATAGAAAATATTGACATACAATCGATTTAACCAGAGAAATAATAGCCGTTTTGACAATAAATGAGGCCTACTTCAATCAGTATCAATTCCTAGACTTTAAAGCTTCAAATTAATTAGAAAGCAATAATGATTCTTAAATACCTTTTTCCGTGGTTTAAAATGCAATTTTATAGCTATTTAATGAATTATCACTTTCAGTTGATTTGTGATTTTTAGCCGAATCTTTTGTGATTGATTAGGCACCTCGTATATTTGGGCCTTAACATTGAAGAATTGGAATGGCTGAACAAAAAAATATTCTTTCAGAGACTAAAGACGGAATACTTTATCTTACCATCAGCAGAGAGTCCAAGCTCAATGCCTTAAACTTCAGCACATTGGAAGAGTTGAAAAACATTTTCAACGAAGTGAATGATAACAAATCGATAAGAGGTGTAATCATCACAGGTGCGGGTGAAAAGGCCTTTGTCGCTGGTGCTGACATCAATGAAATTTCAGAGCTTAACGAACTCAATGCTAGAAAGTTTGCTGAATTTGGTCAGGAAGTTTTTGATAACATTGAATCTTGTCATAAACCTGTAATCGCAGTAGTAAATGGCTATGCTTTGGGGGGCGGATGTGAATTGGCCATTGCCTGCCACATGAGAATCGCTACTTCAAATGCTAAATTTGGACAACCAGAAGTAAATTTGGGGATAATCCCTGGCTACGGAGGAACACAGCGGCTTACCAACCTTATAGGCCGTACAAAAGCCACAGAAATTCTGATGACTGGAGACATGCTTGATGTCAATGATGCTAAATCCCTTGGGCTACTCAATCATGTAGAAGCTTCCAAAGAGGATGCAATGGCTAAAGCAGAAGAGATTTTAAGAAAGATAATGAGCAAAGCACCATTGTCTATAGGTATGATAGTAGACTGTGTCAATGCTGTTTTTGCAAGTGACGAAAATGGGTATCAAATCGAAGCCAATAGTTTTGCGCGTTGCGTCAAATCCGAAGATTATAGAGAAGGAACCAAAGCCTTTCTAGAAAAAAGGAAACCTAATTTCAAAGGGGAGTAGTCCCCTTTTTTATGGGCCTGATAAAAAAATTAGCTGGGCAATCTGCCATATATGGCATCAGCAGTATCCTCGGCAAATCAATCAATTTTTTGCTTGTCCCCCTGTACACGGGATATCTTCCAAAAGAAGAGCTAGGGTCTTTCACTATGCTTTATGCAATGATTGCTTTTCTGAATGTCATTTTCACATTCGGCATGGAAACCTCTTACTTTAGATTTTCTACAGGCAAGGGTTTGGATCCAAAGGTTGTCTTTCAAAATGCCCAATCTTTGGTAGCCGTGGTAGGTTTATCATTAGGAATCATTTTGTTTCTTTTTGCAGAAAACCTAAGCTTGCTATTTGATTATCAAGGAAAATCTCATTTGTTTCAATGGGCGGCAATGATATTGACAATTGACGCCTTGATGGCTCTGCCATTTGCACGCTTGAGGCTAGATGGCAGGTCTCTGACTTTTGCATTACTCAAATTGTTAAACATTTTCCTGAATGTAGGTTTCAATGTGCTATTTATCGTTGTAGCTTATCATATCGTTGAAGGAGATATTCTTCAGATACTGTATCCATTTGTTTCTCAATGGTACAATCCAGACTGGGGCGTAGACTATATCTTACTAGCAAACCTATTGGCAAACCTACTTATTTTACCATTTTTATGGAAACTAGCAGGCCAATGGGAATTCCAGCTAAAGCGAACCATCCTTCTCCCCATGTGGAAATACGCACTTCCTTTGTTATTTATGGGACTTGCAGGGGTTACCAATGATGTGTTTTCAAGAGGGTTATTTGAATATGCTCTTCCTGATGGATTTTACCCTGAATTAACTTCCAGAGAGGCCGGAGGAGTATTTGGCGCCACTTTTAGGTTGGCTATATTAATGAGCTTAATCATTCAAGCTTTCAAATATGCCGCTGAACCCTTCTTTTTTCAACAATCTGAGAACAAAAACAGCCCATTATTATTTGCAAGGGTCATGCATTGGTTCATTATCTTTTGCACTTTCTTAATGGTGGTAGTAGCTGTAAATTTAAAGTTAATTGGCGCCTTGTTCTTCCAGGCAGATGGGTATACAGCAGCCCTACCTATGGTACCTATCCTACTAATGGGCTATTTACTATTAGGGGTTTATTACAACCTTAGCATTTGGTTTAAAATCACTGACCAAACGCGTTACAGCTTTTATATCACCTTGGTTGGAGCATTCATAACAGTAGTGATTATCCTCACATTGGTCCCTATCTGGGGTTTTATAGGTGGAGCGTTGAGTACCTTAGGTAGTTATTTGGTCATGGTGTTGCTATGTTATTTTATAGGACAGAAGTATTACCCCATCCCCTACCAGACTAAAAAAGACATTGGCTATCTTATCATAGCATTCCTTTTAAGTTACGGAGGCTTCCTTTTAGACACAGGTTCATTAGCGATTAATTTTATCCTTCACACATCTATCATTTTATTGTATGGTGGCCTAATTTTCTTGATGGAAAAAAAGGAACTATATTCGTTATTAAAATCTCTCTCCAAGAAGTAGCATGAATATTAACGTAATTAATAAATCAAAACACCCTTTACCTGCTTACCAAACCAAACTGTCAGCAGGACTGGATCTTACGGCCAACATTTCTGAACCTATCATTTTAAAACCACTAGAGAGAAAATTAATAGGAACCGGCTTGTACATTGCATTACCTGAAGGTTTTGAAGCACAAATAAGACCTAGAAGTGGTCTGGCTTACAAGCATGGAATTACTGTTCTTAATAGTCCAGGAACAATTGATGCGGATTACAGAGGTGAAATAAAAGTTTTACTTGTGAATAATTCTGACAGTGAGTTCACCGTTCAGGATGGAGAAAGGATTGCACAAATGGTCATCGCTAGGTATGAACAAATCGAATGGAGTCCTCAGGAATCCCTTTCAGACACCGAAAGAGGAACTGGTGGTTACGGAAGCACAGGGAAATAAACCCATGTATTAAATCGTTTTCTTTTTTTGGTGTTTGCCGGCAGATGAACCAAATGTTAGGGTTAATTGTATAATTTAAAGTAATCTGTAAATTGTCGACCTTGATAATAGTTCACAATGGTCTGGAACTAACAGAATTAAAAATCACATTGTAGTTAAAATGAAGGTTTAGGTTATTGAATAAGCTTAAACCTATAGCATGCTTAAACATGGATAAATTGAATTTGAATTTTTTTGTCTGGTTTTTCACATTAATACTCCTAATGGGAATTTCCCAAGAGGATGCTTATGCTCAAAAAAAGCTTAGCAGAAAAGAGCGGAAGGCCAAAGAAAAAGAAATGCTGGCCAGCAGATTGTTTATAGAGGGACAGAAAAACCTCATGCTAGACGATTATGAGAAAGCCTACTTTTATTTTATTAAAGCCTTAGAATACAACGAGGAAGAAAGTGCCATACATTTTAAGCTATCCCAAATGATGGTTCGTGCCAAGCAATTTGAAAAAGCTTTGGCTTATGGACAAAGGGCCTTGGAATTGGATCCGGACAATAAATATTACCATCTACAAATAGCTGAAATATACAACAACCAAGACAAAACAAGGGAGGCTGCAGGTGTTCTTGAAAATCTGATGGCTAAAGAGGGAAATAACAGGCAATACATTCTAGACTTGGCTTCCTTGTATCTAAAACTTCAGGATTTAGACAAAGCCTTGGAAGCATTAAATAAAGCCGAGGAATATTTCGGTGTGGTAGAGCAACTTACCGCTCAGAAACAACGCATTTATTTAAAGAAAAACAACTTAGAAATGGCTATAAAAGAAGGGGAAAACCTTATTGAAGCCCATCCTGGTAATTCAAGGTATGTACTCTCTTTAGTAGATATTTTATTTAATAACAACAAAGCCTCACAGGCATTGGATTTGGTACTTTCTAACTTAGAAGACTACCCAAATCAGCCTGATATAAAAATGGCTGCCTACAAACTTTACAAGGGCAAAAGTGAATTTGACAAGGCAAACAAATACCTAAAAGAAGCTTTTGCAAATCCGGATTTAGAAGGTGATGTAAAGGCAGAAGAATTCTCTACTATTTTGACACAAAGCAAAAGCACTGCTAGAGACCAGTTATTGGACAGCCTTTCCAAACCTATGGAGGCCATTCACCTAAACAACCCCAATATTCTAATCGCCTTAGGAGACTGGAAATTACAGGAAAAGGCATTAGAAGAAGCCATAGAATATTATACAAATTCAGTTAAAATCACTCCTTCAAACCAAAAGCTATTTCAGCAATTGATACCATTGATGTTTGAAAATCAAAAACCTTTTGATGATATTATTGAAATAGCGACATTGGCCACGGAGAACTTTCCCGAGACTTCAGAGTTTTGGTTTTATTTGGGAACCGCCCAGTCTGGGAATAAGGACAATGAAGGTGCCAAAAAATCATTGGAAGAGGCGCTAAAGTTGAACAATGAATTGAATTCTCAATTGACCTTAATGGCCAATTCCCAATTAGGTGATGTACTATTTGGCTTGGGAGAAAAGGAAAGAGCCTTTGAAATTTATGAAGAAGTTTTGGCTCAAAATGCCAATAATGAACATATATTGAATAATTATGCCTACTTTCTTTCTCTAGAGAAGAAGGATCTTGAAAAAGCGTTAAAAATGTCTCAAAAATTGGTTAAGAGGTTTCCAGACAACGCCACCTATCTGGACACCCATGCTTGGGTTTTATTTCAGATGAACCGGTTTGAAGAGGCTCGGCCATTTATGGAAAAGGCATTAGAAAAAGAACCTCATCCAAGTGGTGTAATGTTTGAACATTACGGCGACATCATGTTCAAGATTGGAGAGAAAAAAATTGCCATGGACTATTGGAATAAAGCCAAGGACCTGGAAGACACCTCAGAGTTTTTGACACTTAAAATCAAAAATAAAACCTATTATGAGTAATGCTAAAATATTGACCTTCTTCTTGGGAATGGTGATGCTTTGGTCTTGTGCAAGGAAACCCATGTCTTATACGACCAATAAATCAATGGAAGAATTCCAGCCAAATTACCTTGAATTCAATTACCTTTCAGCCAAAGGTAGGGTTACCTTGGAAGAACAAGATGGCAAAATCACCAAGGGGGTTTTGAATATCAGAGCAAAAAAAGACAGTGTTATTTGGTTTAATATGTCTCCAGGTTTAGGAATTGAGGCCCTTAGAGGTTTTATAAGTGCTGATAGAATTAAGATAAGAGACCGAATAAATGGGCAAAAAATCGACATGGATTATGCCGATTTTCAAAAGAAATACGGGGTTCCGTTGTCCTTTTCGCTCTTCCAGAATTTACTTTTCGCTAACTTACCCCATGAATTCAGCTATAGAGACAGACTTATCAGGGTTGCTAAGACGTTTGTATTAAAACAGGAACGAGAAAACATCACTTACCAAACAACCATCGACGCCGGTCATGGTAAAGTTACCCAATTAGAAAGTAAAGCCTCACAAAATAGAAGTGGTAGTCTAGAGGCTTCTTATATGGATTTTCGCGAAGTTTCCCAACAACCATTCCCTTATCAGGCCATTATAAAAATGGTCTTAAGCTTACCAGACAAGCCCAAGACCAATTTTTTCTTAAACGTAGAGATGATCAAAGTAGAACTAACGGATGACCCACTCAATTTCCCATACAATTTTTAATAAGTTTACCGGAACCAGGGTTCTTTCCCTCATCTTATTTTTAGCCTTTGGACTAGGTACATTTTCTCAGCTAAACGCTCAAGTCACCGCAGACAGAGCAAAGCTAGAGAGAGAGAAAACTGCCATCCAAAAAAGGCTAAGAGAATTTGACACTGTGTTGAAAAAGACTACAGATGAAAAAAAGGTTTCTGTAAGTGAGCTAAGGGCAGTAAATCAAAAACTAGTTGAAAGGGAAAAGTTTATCGCCACAATCAATAAAGAACTCCAACTTGTCAATAAGGAAATCAACCAAACATCATCTCAAATAAAAAAATTAAATGACGAGCTTAACTTACTTAAAGAAGAATACGCTAAGATGATTTACACATCTTATAAACTAAATCAAGGCGTAAACCTTATTACTTTCATTTTTTCATCGGCCACCTTCAAGCAATTCTACATGCGGCTAAAGTACCTAAAACAATACAGTGATGCCCGAAAGAAACAGGTAGAACAAATGGAAAAGGTAAGTTTAGAGTTGGCAGAAAAACAAGGGACCTTAGAATTGCAAAAACAGGATCAAATTAAGGTCCTAAAGCAAGAACAAGAACAGAAAAAGGTTTTGGATCAGCTTAAGATGGAGCAACAAAGAATGGTCAATACCCTTAGCCAAAAGGAAGAGGAAGTAAAAAAAGAGATTGCGGCAACAAAAAAACAGCAGGCAGAACTTAATCAATTAATAAAAAATGTAATTGCTGAAGAAATCAAGCTTGCAAAAGCCGCAGAAAAGGCTGAGGAAAAGCCAAAATCAGCCCAACCAAAAACCAAAAAACTCCCAAATACACCGCAGGTCAAAAAACTCTCTGCATCGTTTGCTAGCAATAAGGGCAATATACCTTGGCCAGTTGATAGCGGATTTATCTCTAAAAAGTATGGTACTTACCCCCACCCTACCTTGAAAGGGATTTCTGAAACCAATGATGGTATAGATATTCAGACCACAAATAATGCTCCAGTGAAATCCGTTTTCCCTGGTACAGTAACTAAAATCACCACAGTACCTGGCATGGGAGGTACGATTATTATCAAACATGGGGACTTTTATACCATGTATAGTAGGTTAAAAACCATTGATGTAAAATCTGGTGAAGAGGTTCAATCCGCAACAGTCATTGGGCACGTATATTCAGATGAAGATGGGTATTCTGAACTTCATTTTCAAACTTGGAAAGGCTTGGAAGTAATGAACCCTAGCATTTGGCTTTCTAGTAAATAATCGCTAAATTTTAATATATTTACAAAAATTAAATACAACATGCTTTAATTCCTTTGCGTTAATAAAGCACAATCATATATTTGTAATAATTTCAAAATCAAAATAATCGAATCATGAATACATTGGGTTTTATACAAAATATCGGAGGAGGATCATTAGTGGTCATCGTACTGGTAGTTATCCTTCTTTTTGGAGCAAAACGGATTCCTGAACTGGCTAGAGGACTAGGTAGAGGTATCAGAGAATTTAAAGATGCTACCAAAGAAATTCAGGATGATTTGGAAGAAGGACTGAAAGACGACAACAAGAAAGCAAAAAAATAAAAAGTTGGAAAAATTTCGTTCATTCGATGAGATAAGAAAATCGCTAGAAAAAAAGGAAACGGATTGTAAAGCGATTGTCAAATACTACCTAAGCAACATTGAAACGAAGGCGCAATTAAACGCCTTCGTTGAAGTTTATAGCCAATCTGCTTTAGAGCAGGCGGAAACTATTGACGAAAAAATAGCTTCAGGAAAAGCTGGAAAACTAGCTGGAATGGTAATTGGTATAAAAGATGTTTTGTGCTATAATGAGCACGAATCAAACGCCTCCAGTAAAATACTGGAAGGGTTTGAATCTCAGTTTACCGGAACTGCTATTCAGCGTCTAATAGATCAGGATGCCATCATAATAGGAAGGCTTAACTGTGATGAATTTGGTATGGGATCTTCCAATGAAAACTCAGTGCATGGAAAAGTATTGAATGCCATTGACGAGAGTAGAGTACCTGGAGGATCATCCGGTGGATCAGCAGTAGCCGTGCAAGCCAACCTTTGTACTGTTTCTTTAGGAACAGACACAGGAGGATCGGTAAGACAGCCTGCAGCTTTCACAGGAGTAATTGGTATTAAACCTACCTATTCTCGTATTTCAAGGTATGGATTAATCGCATACGCTTCGTCATTTGACACAATCGGTGTTTTCTCGAACAATGTCAAAGACAATGCATTGGTACTAGAAACCATGGCAGGTCCTGATGACTTTGATAGCACCTCTTCTCGTAAACCTGTACCTTCTTACAGCAAATTATTGCATTTCGATAAACCTGCAAAAATTGCTTACCTGAAGGAAACGGTTCACTCTGAAGCATTGCAGCCAGAAATCAAGGCCAATACGCTTAACGTACTAGAAAAGTTGAAGGAAGAAGGTCATGAAGTGGAAGAAGTAAATTTTCCACTTTTAGACTATGTGCTCCCTACTTACTATATTCTTACGACGGCGGAAGCTAGTTCAAACCTATCAAGATTTGATGGTGTAAAATATGGGTATAGAACACCCAATGCACATAATCTTGAAAGCATGTACAAGCTTACCCGATCCGAAGGATTTGGGGAAGAGGTAAAACGTAGGATTATGCTTGGTACCTTTGTATTAAGTGCCAGTTATTATGATGCTTATTTCACAAAAGCGCAAAAAGTAAGAAGGTTAATTAAGGAGTATACAGAAGACTTGTTGACCAAGTATGATTATATTGTGCTTCCAACAACCCCAAGTACAGCCTTCAAATTTGGTGAACATTCAAATGATCCGGTGGCCATGTACTTAGAGGATTTGTTTACAGTACAGGCATCAGTGTCAGGAGTACCTTCTATTTCTATCCCCAATGGAAAAGATGAGAAAGGTTTACCAATAGGACTACAAATCATGGCCAATTCTTTTAAAGAAGCGGAATTATATGCTTTTGCCAACTACCTGACATCGGCCACATTTAATAATTAAAATATGAGGTTAAAATCTTTTTATATATTAGTAGCAACTTTGATATTGTCCATTCCTAATTGGAATGTGGCAATAGCTCAGGAGAAAGGCATGACTGTTTCAATCGACCCAAATGGGGAGGAAACAGTCATGCCTTTTTATGACTACGAACATATACCAGATTTCACCTATGAAGAAGTAGAAAAGCGTATCGCAGAAATGGATACGGATATGCCTTTTGAATTGAATGAAACAATTTTTGCCTTCATTAATTACTTTACCGTAAGGAATAGGGATTATACACGCATGGTCCTTGAAAGACAGGACATGTACTTCCCTATGTTCGACGCTTATCTTTCAGAACACAATATGCCTGAAGATATCAAGTACCTATCAATCATAGAATCTGGCCTTAACCCAAAAGCCAGGTCTAGGGTAGGTGCCATGGGGCTTTGGCAGTTTATGCCAGCCACAGGTAAAGAGTACAAATTGTATTACAACAGTCATGTAGATGACCGACTAGACCCTGAGCTTTCCACCGAAGCAGCTATTCGCTACCTAAAAGCATTAAATCGACGCTACAACAATTGGGAATTGGCCCTAGCCGCGTATAACTGTGGCCCGGGTAATGTAAACAAAGCCATTCGTCGCTCGGGAGGAAAAAGGACATTCTGGGAAATTTACAGGTATTTGCCTCGTGAAACAAGGAGTTATATCCCGCAGTTTCAAGCAATCATGTATGTATTGCGGTATGCTGAAGAACACAATCTCATTCTAGAAGAGCCCTCCTATCCAGTAGCCTACGAGAAAATGGACATAGGGAAAGGATATACCCTAGAAAACCTGGCCAAACATACCGGGCTTTGCATTGAAGACCTTGAATATTTAAATCCTTCTTTAATCAAAAGTAAGGTTCCTGATTTCGGTAAAGCAATTAGTATTAATGTTCCTAAAGCAGCTCACGCCTTTATCACAGAAAACCAGAACTGGATAATTGATTCTTTAAAAATAGAAAACCAGAGGTTTTTGGCTGCCTTGCCTGAAAAGGAAGCTGCTAAACCAATGCATTATGCTACTTACAGAGTTAGAAGTGGCGATGTCTTGGGTAAAATTGCTCAAAGGTATGGTGTTTCGGTAAGTCAACTCAAGGCCTGGAATAGTCTGTATACCAACACCATAAAAGTCGGACAAGTACTTCATATCCATCAGGACAAACCCAGTTTTGAGAGGAATTTGGCCTCAACAGCTACCATCTCCACCAACAGCAATGGAGGTAAAATGTACACTGTCCAACCTGGAGACTCACTTTGGCTAATCTCAAAAAAGCTAGAAGGAGTAACCATTGATCAGCTTAAAAAATTGAACAACTTGAACAATAATCAAATAAAACCAGGTCAGAAATTAATCATTGGATAAATTTCAAACTAATTTGTTAATTGTTTTTTGAGTTGCGATAAATATCCCTAAATTAGGCTTGAACAAAAATAAACTAAACAATTATGAGTTTACGATTTTGCATTATAGCCTTAATATCCGTTTTTGCTTTTGCTGGATGTCAGAGCAATTCCGGATCCGATTCAGATAGCAATAAACCAAAAGCTAGAGGTACACTGGGAGAAATCATCTTGGTAATTGATTCAGCAAAATATGCTGGCCCAGTTGGAGATGCATTAAAGGATGTTTTTGAGTCCAATATTGAAGGGATTATAAGAGAGGAATCCATGTTTTACATGAGAAAAGTGGATCCTAGAAAAATGACAAGAATCCTTAAGATGGCCTCCAATATAATATTTGTCACAACTTTTGATGACAGAAGTATTGGTAGTAGAACAATCGCAAATCAATTTACACCTGAGTCCGTAGAGAAAAGTAAATCTGACTCTTCTTTATTCATGTTGAGAAATCAAAACGAATTCGCTGTAGGACAAGAAGTTGTTTATTTATTTGGAGAAAATGAAGCTGAATTAATAGATAATTTAGAAAAGAACAAAGACCTACTTCAAAGTCTTTTTGCCAATAAAGAAAAGGAGATATTGGCCACTGCTCTTTTTAACCGTAAAAATGGAGTCGGCTCTGAAATGTCAAAAAAGAAGTTTGGTGTAACACTTAATCTTCCGGCCTCTTATCAGTTTACTAAAGAGGAAGACAACTTTTTATGGTTCAGGCAGCCTACACCAAGAGTTGACAAACCAGATATTAGCTTGTTCTTTTATCAAACAACTTATGAGGACGAGTCTCAAGTTTTCCCTGAAAATATCATAAAATTACGAGACGAAATAACCAAGCCACGTATTTTTGGAGACCCTGCTAATACTGAATCGTATATAATCACAGAAAAGCAAATACCGCCTGCATTCAAACCCATTAAATTGGATGGACAATACGCCGTAGAGATGCGTGGTTCATGGAGAACCAATAACTTATCAATGGGAGGATCATTTCTATCTTACACGGTAGTTGATGAAGCCAAAGGCAAGATATTCTATATGGAGGGATTTGTCTATTACCCTAACGAAGCACATCGAGCTTCACTAAGAGAAATTGAGACCATTCTTCAAGCGAGTAAGTTCAAGATGGAAGCAGAATAAATTTCATAAAACAGATAATTATTTTCCCCTAGGTAATGAAGATAAGAAAAGAGGATGCGTTAAATTATCATGAATTTAAGAAACCAGGAAAAATAGAGGTAGTTCCTACCAAACCACTTTCCAGTCAACTGGACTTGGCCTTGGCCTATTCTCCTGGGGTAGCTGAACCCTGTACTGCAATTCAGCACAATCCTGAAGATGTTTATAAATACACCGCTAAAGGGAACTTAGTGGCGGTAATTTCAAATGGCACGGCTGTTTTGGGCTTAGGCAATATTGGGCCTGCTGCCTCCAAACCTGTCATGGAGGGAAAAGGTGTTCTGTTTAAAAAATTCGCAGGAATAGATGTTTTTGATTTAGAAATAGACGAGAACGATCCTGAAAGATTAATTCAAACCATTCGATCATTAGAACCTACATTCGGAGGAATCAATCTAGAAGACATTAAAGCACCAGAATGTTTTATCATTGAAAAGAAGCTCAAGGAATTAATGAAAATTCCTGTAATGCATGATGACCAACACGGAACGGCCATTATATCAGGGGCAGCTCTTTTGAATGCCCTGGAAATGATCCAGAAGAAAATAGAAAACATCAAATTGGTAGTTAGCGGAGCAGGAGCTGCCGCTATTTCTTGTGCGAGGTTTTATATTAGACTCGGCGTTAAATTTGAAAACGTCGTTATGTGCGACATTGATGGGGTCATCAGAAAAGACAGAGATGGATTAACAGATATTCACGGAATGTTTGCCACAGATAGGGACATCTACACCATTACTGAAGCCATGGAAGGTGCTGATGTATTTTTAGGCTTATCTGCGGGAAATATTATTAGTCAGGACCAAATAAAATCCATGGCCGCAAACCCAATAGTTTTTGCACTGGCAAACCCAACACCAGAAATTAGCTATGAGGAAGCCATGGCGGCTAGAAAAGACATCATCATGGCCACGGGACGTTCAGATTACCCCAACCAGGTGAACAATGTGATAGGCTTCCCTTATATATTCAGAGGAGCTTTAGATGTAAGAGCCACCGGGATAAATGAAGAAATGAAACTGGCTGCTGCTCTGGCTATTGCTAACTTAGCCAAAGAGCCGGTTCCAGACATAGTAAACAAGGCATATGGTGAATCTAAGCTGGCATTCGGAAAAACCTACCTGATCCCCAAACCTTTGGACCCAAGGTTGATCACAACGATTGCACCTGCTGTAGCCAAAGCGGCCATGAAGTCAGGAGTAGCCAAAACACATATAGAGGATTGGGATGCCTATGAATTAGATCTTCAGGAAAGGATAGGCATAGACCAACGACTAATGTCACGAGTTGTGTCCCGAGCTAAAAAAGATCCAAAACGAGTAGTATTTGCTGAAGCTGATAATCCTAAAATATTAAAAGCTGCTCAGATAATGAGGGATGAGAAAATAGGAATCCCGATCTTGCTAGGCAACAAACAAAAAATAAACAAACTAATCAAGGCCAATTCCCTTGACTTAGAAGACATAATAGTCATTGACCCGAATGAGCAAAAAGCCAAGCTAAAGCAGTACGGTCAATTGCTTTATGACAAAAGGAAGCGCAAAGGCTTAACCTTGTATGAGGCTAAGAAGCTAATGAAAGACCGGAATTATTTCGGTGCAATGATGGTAGAACTCGGAGAAGGTGATGCACTAATTTCTGGTCTGACAAAGGATTATCCTAGAACTATACTTCCATCTCTACAGATAATAGGTGTTAAGAAAGGGGTTAATAAGGTAGCAGGGATGTACATTATGAATTCAGACAAAGGCCCGCTTTTCTTTGCTGACACCACCGTCAATGAAGATCCTACTGCCGACGAATTGGTTGAGATTATCGGTTTAACGGCCAATGGTGTACGGTTTTTTGATATTGAACCTAAAATTGCAATTTTGTCTTACTCTAACTTTGGTTCAGCCAAAGGGAAAGTACCTTTAAAAACAGCCTTGGCCACCACTAAAGCCAAAGCTCAGTATCCTGATTTAGTTATTGAAGGTGAGATGCAAGCCAATGTGGCCTTGGATGAAGGAATACAAAAAGAAAATTATCCTTTCAGTGCATTAATTAATAATAAGGCAAACACTTTGATATTCCCTGATCTTGCCTCAGGTAATATCGCCTATAAGTTGGTGGCAGAGGTTGGAAATGCAGAAGCCATAGGCCCCATACTTCTTGGCATGAACAAATCTGTTCATATTTTACAACTAGGTAGTTCAATTAGGGAAATCGTCAATATGGTAGCCATAGCAGTAGTGGATGCCCAAACCATAGAATCGGAATGATAACTTATCTGAAAGGAAAATTAGCATTTAAAGACCCTACCCATGTTATCATCGATATTCATGGAATAGGCTATGAGGTCAAAATATCCTTGAACACCTATGGAAAAATAGAGGATAAGGAAGAAATCATGCTGCATACCTTTCTTCATATTAAGGAAGACGCACACACGCTTTATGGTTTTAAGGAAGCATCAGAAAAAAAAGCATTTTTAGACTTAATATCTATCTCAGGGGTGGGTGCAAATACTGGACTAATGATTTTGTCCAGTATGACCGTACCTGAACTTGAGCAAGCCATCAGTGAAGGAGACCACCCTACCATACAGCGGGTAAAGGGAATCGGTGCTAAAACTGCGCAACGAATTGTACTGGAGCTTAAAGATAAAATTTTAAAGGCAGGGATTTCTTCCCCTGAGGGAAAAGGTCAGGGCTTTGTCCAAAACAGCAATAAATTAAAACAAGAGGCGTTACAAGCTTTGATTACACTAGGCTTCACCAAGGCTCAAGCTGAAAAAAATATCATGACAGTTTTGAAAAAAAGTGGCCCCGATGTTTCCTTAGAAACATTAATTAAAGCATCTTTAAAGTCATCATCATAATTTAACAACGTTGGCCTTTACTTTCTCAAATATTTTTTGGAGAAAAAAGTCATTACAACACGATCACATTTCCATTTTAGGAGTGTTTTTTATAGTGTTTATGATGTCTTTATCGGGAGCCTATGCCCGACAGGCGCCGGTGACTACACCGTCGGACAGCCTTCCGAGCCTAATGGACACCTTAAATAAAAGGAGGTCACTTCCTTCCTTTTTATTATGGGACAACTTAAACACCAAACCCCTTTATCCCTATCAAAATCCATTTTTGAGAAGAGATTCCCCTTTCCTCTTGCAACCGGAGAAAAATCAAAGGGTAGAAGTAGAAGTGGACACAGCCGTAAGTTACCGAATTTACCCTAATCAAGACTCCACCAGCCTAGATCCTGGATATTCCTTGGATTTTGAAGATTATTCTCGAATGCAGGAATACCGAATCAGGCAACAATATTGGAGAGATCGATCCCGAGGGCTAGATGGAGAAAGTGCAGTAGGAGGCCGAGGGCTAATTCCTCCTATTACGATGAGTCCAACCTTTGATCGGCTCTTTGGTGGTAGTGAAATCACAATTGTACCAACTGGTAATGTGAACCTGGATTTTGGAGGGATTTTCAGAAGAATCGATAATCCTTCGATCCCTATCCGCCAACAAAAGACAGGGAATTTCAACTTCAACCAGCAAATCCAAATGAGTGTCAATGGAATGTTGGGGCAGAAAGTACGTATAGGCGCCAATTTCGATAGCAATAATTCATTTGATTTTGAGAACCAGCTAAAGGTTGAATATGCTGGTTTTGAAGAGGACATCTTGAAATCTATAGAAATAGGCAATGTGAGCATGCCTGTACAAAACAGTTTAATTCAAGGTGCACAAAACCTTTTTGGAGTGAAAACCCAAATGCAATTTGGAAAACTCTTTATGACTACTGTCGCCTCTACCCAACGTGGTAGAAGAGATGAGATCATTATTGAAGGAGGGAACCAAGGCCGCCCTTTTGAAGTGAGGGCTTCAGCTTATGATGACAACAGGCACTTTTTCCTAGGACATTTCTTCAGAAACAATTATGAAAATTGGTTGAGAGGGCTACCACAAGTATTAAGTGGTGTTCAAATTACCCGATTGGAGGTTTATATCATGAATAGAGCCAACAATACGGAAACCCTCCGGAATTTTGCTGCTTTCATGGATTTGGGAGAAGGCCAAACGATTTATAACCCTAGTAACCCAAGCATAGGGACAGGAAATCCACAGGCTCCTGCCACCAATACCGCTAATGATTTATTCAACAACCTAAAAAGCAATCCTTCCTATAGGAATTTCGAAACTGCTGCCACAGCGATAAGCAATGACCTGGGCTTGGAAAGAGGGCTAGAATTCGAGCAAATAAACGGGGCTAGGAAATTGTCTGAAAATGAATACACCTTCGACCGACAATTGGGGTATTTTAGTCTCTCTAGAAAACTTCAAAACGATGAAGTAATTGCTGTCTCTTATGAATACACCTACAATGGGCAAAGTTTCAAAGTCGGTGAGCTTTCTGAAGATTATCAAAATAGGTCTGAAGACAATGTGATCTTCCTGAAAATGCTACGTCCGGCTAGGATCAATACCAAGATTCCTACTTGGGACCTGATGATGAAAAACATTTACAATTTAAATGCCAACCAAATTCAAAAGGATGGATTTCAATTACAAATCATTTATAGAGATGACCGTACGGGATTGGATAACCCAAGTCTACTGGAAGGAACGAATGTCAAAGACATTCCTTTAATCCGGCTTTTAAAACTAGACAATCTAAATCCCCAAAACGACCCTCAGCCAGATGGTAATTTTGATTATGTAAATGGATTGACAATCAAACCTGAACAAGGCCTGATCATTTTCCCTGTCGTTGAGCCCTTTGGTAAAACCCTGGAGAATTATTTCACACCTGCTGAAGTAAACCTAAGTGACAAATATGTTTATGACACTTTGTACAGAACCACTCAAGCAGATGCTGAACTGGTCACTCTACTAAACAAATACTACCTAAAAGGTAGCTTTACTTCAGGTTCTGCTTCTGAAATTATGCTTCCCGGCCTAAATATCAGTGAAGGCTCAGTAATTATAACCGCTGGAAACATTCCACTTACAGAAGGGGTAGATTATACGGTAGATTACAATATTGGCAGGGTAGTCATTATCAATGAAGGAATTCTTCAATCTGGAAAAAAGATCAGTGTAAGTTTTGAAAAGGCTGATTTGGTTTCTTTTCAGACTAGAAGTTTACTAGGCACCCGACTGGACTATATGGTCAATGAGAATTTCAATATTGGCGGTACTTTTCTTTACTTAAATGAACGGCCTAATATCTCCAGAATAGCTACGGGGAATGAAACCTTAAGAAACAGTCTCTGGGGTTTGGATGTCAATTACAATGACGAATCCTTGTTCCTTACCAAACTGGCCGATGCGCTACCTTTTACTGAAACCAAAGAGAAATCTTTAATTCAGTTTAGTGGGGAGTTTGCGCATTTGATTCCTGGAACCTCTAATCAGGTAGACGGAGAAGGAGCTTCTTATATCGATGACTTTGAAACAGCAATAATCCCCTTTAATCTGGGATCAAGTCCCCAAAACTGGAAACTTTCTTCCACCCCTGCTACCCCTGACAATAAATTTGATCTAAGCCAACTAACAGAAGACAGGCTGGGCAACGCCTATAAAAGGGCTCGTTTATCTTGGTATACAGTGGACAATGTGTTTTATAGATCTTCAGGAACAGGTGTCCCTTCAAATATAACCACTGAAGACAGAAGAAACCATTACGTAAGAAGGGTACTCCCTCAAGAGATTTTCCAAGGAAGGTACCGCGATTATATGGTTACCAATGAACCATTGTTTGATTTGGCCTATTTCCCACACGAAAGGGGGATGTATAATTTTAATACCAACCTGAATAGTGCAGGTTTACTCAATAATCCCAGGGAAAATTACGGTGGAATTACCAGAGCCATTACTTCTGAAGTAGATTTTGACAGGACAAATATTGAATACATAGAGTTCTGGATGATGGATCCCTTCATTACGGGAGAAAATGGTAGGGTATTGGACGGTGTCTTTAATGAAAACAATACTACTGGAGGAAAATTGGTTTTCAACCTTGGTGAAGTTTCAGAGGACGTTATTGTAGATGGAAGGCATGCCTTTGAGAATGGGCTGCCAGCAGATGGATCAGAAAACAATACTTCAAGTAATGAGTGGGGCAAAGTTACAAGCCAGCAGTTTTTAACTCCTGCATTTGACAATTCTCCAGAAGCCAGAGAGCACCAGGATGTAGGGCTTAATGGACTCAGCAGTGAACAAGAAGTAGAATTCTATGGAGCCAGGTTCATTGACAGGCTTAATCTAAACCCTCAAGCCCGTCAGCAGATCTTGAATGACCCTGCTGCTGATGATTTTCAATATTACTTAGACCCAGAGTTTGACAACAACAATGTAAAGATTCTAGAGCGTTACAAAAATTTCAATGGTCTGGAAGGCAACACACCTATCACTGCCAATAGTAATCTGGCTTATACTCCCTCAGGCTCTAATATTCCTGACAATGAAGACCTCAACAACGACAACACCATCAATGAAGTAGAGAGTTATTATGAATATGAAATAGACCTGCGTCCATCAGGTCTTGAGGTAGGTGAAAACAATATTGTGGATAGAGTATCGACAGTAGAAAATGGAGAAGAGGTAAATTGGTACTTGTTCAGAATCCCTGTACGCCAACCAGATGCCGCATATGGCAATATTTCAGGCTTTAAATCCATTCGATTCATCAGAACCTACCTTACAGATTTCCAGCAGCCTGTAGTGCTAAGAATGGCGCAATTCCGATTGGTAGGCAGTCAATGGAGGACCTTTCAAGAGTCTTTATTTGAAAAAGGTTTTTCTGAGATACCTGAGCCAGACAATTCTAACTTAACGGTGGGTGTGGTCAATATTGAAGAAAATGGACAAGGCAGTGAGAATCAAAGCCCTTATGTATTGCCTCCAGGAATCAACCGAGACCGAGACAACACCTCCACGGTAGAAAGACAACTCAATGAACAAGCATTACGCCTATGTGTGGACAACCTTCAGAGCAGAGATTCAAGGGCGGTATTTAAAAATGTCAATCAAGACCTTGTCCAATATGGAAGGTTAAAAATGTTTTTACATGCCGATAGTCAAGATGCTCAAGACGGTGAATTGTCTGCCTTCTTGAGAATGGGTACCGATTACACGGACAACTATTATGAAATTGAAGTACCTCTTACAATAACACCTACAGGAACCCGAGATCCTCGTCAAATCTGGCCTTTGGAAAATGAAATAGACATTGCTCTGGATGAAATAGTAGGCGTAAAAGCAGAAAGAGACAATAATCAACAACCTCAAAACCTCCCCTACTCCATCATGGTGAGGCAATATAAAGTTACGGTTGTCGGTAGGCCTGAATTAAGTTTCATCCAAGGAATGATGATCGGTGTTCGAAATCCTGGAATAGGTGGAGCAAGTAAATCCGTTTGTATATGGGCAAACGAATTAAGAGCTACAGATTTCAACAAATCTTCTGGTTGGGCCGCCAATGCACGTCTTAATGCTCAAATTGCAGATGTTGCAACCATTTCAACTTCTATTAGGCACAATACTTTTGGTTTTGGAGGTTTAGAAACCCGCCTTTCCGAAAGAGCAAGGGAATCCACCACTCAATATGACATTTCAGCCAATGTCAATGTGGATAAAATTTTACCAAAAGGGCTGGGAATAAGCATCCCTTTATATGCAAGTGTAGAAAATTCCTCTACCAAACCGGAGTTTGACCCACTTAACCCGGATGTACCTTTTGAAATTGCTCTTCAGAAATTCAAAACGGATACTGAGAAACAAGAATACCAGAATCTGGTAATGGACCAATCCAAAAGGAGAAATTTCAGTTTAAACAACGTTAGAAAAATAAAAGATCCAGAAAAAGAGACCAATAGAATTTATGCTTTAGAAAACTTATCCTTTTCTTATGCCTATGGATCTGTAACCCAAAGCAATATTCAGCTGGAAAGTTACAATTATGAAACCACCCGTGGTAGTGTTGCCTACAATTATCAGCCAGACCCACTCAGTGTCACACCATTCAAAAACTGGGGTGTTTTTAATAGCAGCTACTTGCAACTGTTTAAAGACTTTAACTTGAACTTTGCCCCAAGTCTCATTTCAGCCAGATTGGATGTAGACAGGCGTTTTATGCGAACACAAAATAGAAATGATCAACTGAGCACTGCAGGAGTTGATCCACTATTCCAAAAAAGCTTCTATATGAATCGCTTCTACAGTCTCAATTGGGACTTGACTGAAAACCTCTCCTTTGATCTAAACTCTAGTGTCAATGCAGTAGTAGATGAACCTGAGGGAGACTTGGATACTGAAGCGAAATTAGATTCATTGAGAAATAACATTAAGCGACTAGGTAGAACAACCAATTACAACCAACAGGCTGTTGTCAATTATAAGCTTCCTTTAGACAAGATCCCACTTACAGATTGGATAAGTGCTGACCTGAGGTATGAGGCTACTTATACCTGGATGACAGGCGCCATTGGCCAAAGGGATACTCTGGGTAATGTTATTCAAAACTCTAGAAACAGGTCCGTCACTGGAAAGCTGGATATGGTTCAATTGTACAACAAGAACAAAAGGCTCAATGCATTGAATGCCCCCAAGCGACCAAGCATTCCAGGAAGACCTGCAGCGAATGCCCCGGATGATGAAGAGAAGGAAAAAGAGTTTTCTACCGATGGTTTCGGAGCAAACATCTTAAGGTTCATGATGATGTTAAAGGACGTAAACTTCTCCTATGCAATAACACAGGGGACATTCCTACCTGGTTACTTACCGAATACAGGCCTTTTCGGAATGGACAGGAGTTTTATGAATCCTGGGCTAGGTTTTGTATTAGGGGATCAAAATAGCAATATTAGGTATGATTTGGCCAACAGAGGTGCTTTAGCAGCTAGCGCTTCATTGACTCAAGCATTCCGACAAAATGAATCCCGAAACATCAAACTATCCAGTTTAATAGAACCCATTAAGGACTTTAAAATCACGCTTGAGTTTAGAAAAAGGGAAAACGGCGATTACAGCGAAATCTATAGGAGAAATGGCCCCGGCGAGAATGATTTTGCTTCCATCAACCCTAACAGAATTGGCAGCTATGAGATAAGTTATAATGTGCTTAAAACTGTTTTTAACAAGCAGGATAGTGAGAACAATTCCCCATTATTTTCAGACTTTGAAAAATACAGGACCCTCATACAAAGCAGACTTGAAACTGAAAATCCAGGAGGAAGCTATAATATCAATGGACAAGATGTATTAATCCCTGCATTTCTTGCTGCCTATTCAGGAAAGACTGCAACTGCAATTGAATTGAATCCATTCCCGAGAATGCCGCTACCTAACTGGAGGGTGGAATACCGGGGATTGGCAAGGCTACCAGCATTGAACGAATACTTTTCATCGATAAATTTGACTCATAATTACACCTCAACATATTCAGTAAGTAATTTCTCGAATGCGCTAATCTATCAGGAAGGACTGGAATTGTACAACACATTACAGCAACTCCCTATGGCTAGCATGACAGATGAGTTTGGTGCCTATATTCCCATAATGATACTCAATCAAGTGGTGATTTCAGAAAGGTTTGCCCCCCTGATAGGTGTAGATCTACTTACCAAAGACAGAATGAACATCAGCTTTGAGTACAACACAGAAAGAAATATAGGACTGAACTTTTCAAATGCTCAGGTGACGGAGCAAAGTAGCCAGGATTTCCGATTTGACCTAGGATATACCAAAGCGGGTGTAAAAGTTCCTTTCAAGATTCAAGGAAGGCAAGAAGTGCTTAGCAATGACCTTACTATTCGAATGTCAACAAGAATTGTAGATACAAATACGATCCAAAGGAAGATTGAAGGAGAGAACACACTTACCAACGGTAATTTAAACATTCAAATTAGGCCTAGTGTAGGATATGTGGTTAACCAAAAACTTAATATTCAATTCTATTTTGACAGAACTATTAACGATCCAAAGGTTTCCACTGCCTACAGAAGAAGTTCCACTTCATTTGGTGGACAATTAACCTTTAATTTAAGTCAATAATTTTTTGTCCTATCTAGAAACATTGTATTTTTGAACAGTTAAAATAATTAGCATGAAATTTCCAGAAGATTTAAAATATACCAAAGACCACGAATGGGTCAAGATAGACGGTGAAACTGTCACTGTCGGAATAACCGATTTCGCTCAAAAGGAATTGGGAGACATTGTTTTTATAGAAGTAGAAACAGTGGGTGATTCCATGGATACCGGTGAGGTATTTGGAACAGTAGAAGCAGTAAAAACTGTTTCGGATTTATTTATGCCTATCGCAGGTGAAATTCTGGAGATGAACAGCCTTCTGGAAGATTCTCCGGAATTGGTGAATGAAGATCCTTACGGAGATGGCTGGATGATTAAGGTAAAGCGCACTCAAGAAACTGAGACTGACTTGCTATCTCCTGAAGAATACAAAAACCTTATCGGTCAGTAATCTGTTTTGAGAGAAAAAGTCGTTCTTGCTCTTCTTTGGTCTTTTGGCATGGCTTATGCTTTATTTAGCCCAGCGAGCAAAGTGCCTAGTTTACCAAAGTTTTACGGATCAGATAAGCTGATTCATTTTGGAATATTTGTTGGCATGGCTTTTCTTTGGGATAGAGTAATCCGCCAACAAGCGGATGAAAAGAAGAAAAAAAGCAATAAATTATTCACTAAATATTTAGTTTTATGGATTTTTATTGCTATATTGACAGAGTATTTACAAAGATTAGTACCGGGAAGGTCATTTGACTATTTTGATATTATCACAAATATTATAGGCGTAATTACAGGTACAGGTATTTTTGTTTATTTAAATAAGAGGGGTAGCGTCCTTGTATAAATAAAAATTATTTGTTATGATTGTTAATTGGAATTAATAAACTGAATCAATAAAAATTAAAAGAAGGGTTATAATATGGAAGCCAAAAAAACACCAAAAGCTGACTTAACCAAAAAGACGGGCATGTTCCTAAATCTTGGTTTAATGGTTAGTGTTGGTCTGGTCCTCTTTGCCTTTGAGTATAAATCATTTGACGATGGTTTGCTTAAAGACCTTGGATCGATCGATGATGACTTTGAAGAATTATTAGACATTCCAATCACGGAACAGCCACCACCACCGCCGCCTCCAGTAGAGCAGCCGGAAATTAAAGAGATTCCTGATGAAGTTGAAATCGAAGAAAAAATTGAAGTAAATTTCGATGTTGATGTTCAGGAAGAAACGGTAATCAAGGAAGTAGTTATTGAAGAAGCTCCTGTAGAAGAAAAAGCAGATGAGATCTTTGATGTTGTGGAAAACATGCCTACCCCTCCGGGTGGAATGGAAGGTTGGAACAAGTATTTGTCTAAAAACCTTAAGTACCCAACCCAAGCAAGAAGAATGGGTATAGAAGGAACGGTATACGTAGTATTTGTTGTGAATACTGATGGATCTATCCAAGATGTTGGTATCCTTAGGGGTGTTGGCGGTGGATGTGATGAAGAAGCCGTAAGAGTAGTTAAAAATGCTCCTTCATGGGAACCAGGAAGACAAAGAGGTCGACCAGTAAGAGTAAAAATGAGATTACCTATTCGATTTAAATTAAGCTAATTGCTTTTTTAATTCCAGGTAAAAAATAGATTTGAAGTGCCATGAATGAAAATTTCATGGCACTTTTTTATTACCTACCTATCCTCCTCCTACTTATGGCCAATAATGCATTCGGCGAAGCCCTTATCCCCTGCTGTTTCTCCCCAAGAACTGGATTCTATAGAGATGGCTATTGCCAAACTGATGAACAAGACACAGCCTTACATACGTAAGCATCCGACGAACCCATATAGATTAATTTTGAGTTGTTGGATTTTATGCTTTGAGGAGCTACTTGATTTTATGTTTCTCCCAATTGGAAGGTAGTAGTTGATAGAGATCTTTTTGCTTGTGGCTCTGGATTCTTTCGAATACGTCCTTGAGCCATTCAAACTCATTAATTTTGTTCTTTTTGCAGCTGGCCATGAAAGAATACATGGCTGCTGTCATCTCCGCAGCCTTGTGCGATCCTGCAAATAGATACGCTTTACGACCTATAGCTAGTGGACGAACGGCATTTTCAACCAGGTTATTGTCTATTTCCATTTGTCCATGAAGTGCATAAACACTCAGTCCTGCCCATCTTGACCTCGTATATTCTATAGCCTTGCCCATTGGACTTGTTGGCCTATGGCTGTATTGGTGCTTTTCCAGCCATTGCCCTAATCTGTCCAGCACAGGAGTGGCATGCTCTTTTCTCTCCTTCGTTTTCTGTAGATAGTCATACCCCTTTTCTCTCATCTGTGCTTCCAGCTTATAGAGTAGTTGCATCTCATCAAGGACATGGTTTGCCTGTTCTTCATTGTCATTGAGCGCTTCTACAAACTTGCGTCTGGCATGTGCCATACAAAACGTTAAATGAATAGTGTCATGCTTCCCATAAAGGGAATCATACACCTTGTAGCCATCCGTTTGGATGATACCCTTAAAGTCAGCAAGCATTTCTTTGGGACCCGAGCGATCCCTTCCTTTTCTGTAATCAAAGAGTACTAGTCTATCTACCGGCGCATGATAAAGCCACATGAACCCCTGATGAATACCTTTTTTGTTATCTCTATCTAACACTTTTATAGGCGTTTCGTCTACCTGAAGGTATTTTTGACTTAGGACTACCATACTGAGTAGATCGGAGAGTGGCTTGAGCTGTTCCCAGCCCTTAATTACCCAGTCAGAGGCACTCGAAGCAGGGATTCTTACGCCCATCTTGCTGTATTTATCCAGCTGCCTGTGAAGCGGCATTCCGTAGACATATTTGTCTACGATAAGTTGAGCAATCACTGATTCTGAAGGTATTCCCTTTTCTATTACTCTATCTGGTAATGTACCAATGAGGATGCCTTCACCGTTCGGTCTTGCGTATTTTGGACGCACGTAGCGTTTCACATAAAAAGATGCCGGAACTACTTCCAATACTTCGGTTACTTCCTGACCTATCTGTACACAACCTTCAGTGGATTCTTTTGGCTCTATCACCACTTCTTCCCTTCTGAGCTCTTCGGGAAGGCTCATACGAGAGGTGCCCTTGGCTCTTTTCTTTGGAGTGGTTTTTTGCTCTGTGGTAGGTACTGACTCGGAAAGCTCCTCTTGTACAGCTTGGGTAGTGCCTAGCTCGAAAAGCCCCATCTGATTTAGTCCCACATTAGCGGTTCTCTTTTCACTCTTGGTGCCAAAAATATACCCCCTGAACTTTTCAAGTTCATGCTGTAGGTCTGCTATTGCACTTTCCTTTTCGGAGATGGTCAACAATGACTCCTGATGGGCTTGGAGCTCTTGCTCATATAGCTTTTTGTAGTCGATTGTCTCATTTTCCATGACATAAAAATAAGCATAAAAAATAGGTTTGAAGTAGTTTTAAGGCACTTTTTTACTCAATTCACCTGTTTATTTTCATGCCCTTTTTAAGGGTGTGTATCGGGTTCTGTAGCGTACCGATTCTAGCCTTACCCCCTGTAAGAGGAAGCTGAGTTGAGTACTCGTAATGGCTGTTCCGGTGAGAATAGGACGTTCAAAAGTGCCTCGTTCCAACTTTTTGATATATAAGGCAAAACCATCTTTGTCCCATTGCAAAAGTCGGATTTGGTTGCCTCGCTTGCCAATAAAAATGAACACATCTCCATTCATGGGGTCAAAACCAAGCTTGTTACGTACCAGTCCAGAAAGGGCATTGATACCAAAACGCATATCAGTGGGCTTATCATATAAAAAGTAACGACATGAAGAGGATAGCGCAAGCATTCGTTAGACAAGAAGCGTTTTAATAAACTCAGGTGAGACCCCATCATAGATTTCCAGGCTGATTCCTGAAGGATAATGAATATGCGCTATTACTCGGCCAACTCGACCAACAGATGGGATAGGGTCCAGCAATTGGAAAGCTTTTCCATTAGTAGTTTCTTCTTCCTGTGTGCTAAATTTTTTGGTCCAATAATAAAAAGTTGTTCGAACAATACCATGCATATCGGAAAATTCTGATCTGCTAACCCCTGAGGATAACCATTCTTGATAAAGTTTGCGCATATTGCTTTCTGTCTGTCTTTTCATGACACAAGTTTAGCAACAGATTAGCTTTCGCAAAAGATGTAGTTTGTCGGATGGATACTTACATACGGTTTGTGCCGTTATGACTGAAGAGTTTTTAAATTTCAGCCTTGCTACTGGCAATGACTTAATCACTCCCAGACCCGAATTTAACTTCCCTGGACTCAAGCCGGGAGACAAATGGTGTATATGCCTAACAAGATGGCTACATGCTTATCAGGAGAACAAAGCACCAGGAGTCCTACTTGAAGCAACGCATGAAAAGACACTGGAGCTTATAAGTCTTGAAGAATTGGTAAAATTCGCAGTTAAAAATTAAAACAAGGCTTTGCCTTCCGCTAATTGAATTGACCAGCAGTACATCGCTAATCCCTATGTTTAGCACTCCCTGCACTTCAACTTGGCTAATGCACAGTTCTGCCAAAAAAAACATCAATCAGGTTTTATCAGGTTCTTTAAAAAGGATTACCTTTCCTTAGTTCTGGATAGGTTTCAAACTTGGAGGGCGGAGAATTTCACAATCCAGCAGCTTTGATAATTTCGTGGTGATCAAATGCTAGCTCTGGAAGTAATGAAATCGAGTACCATGCTACCTCTTGGCTATCAGAACCAGGGCATACCTTATCCATTAGCACTTTGTCTATTTTAAAAACAAATGACACACTTACTGTCCATCCTCTTGGATCTCTTCCCTCCTCACCATAAACACCTAACAATTGGCCATCTTTGAGACGAAGACCAGTTTCTTCCTGTAATTCTCTAATACAAGCCTGCACAGGCAATTCATTCACGTCAACAAAGCCTCCTGGAAGAGCCCACTTATGCTGAAATGGAGGATTTCTTCTTTTTATTAATAAGATTTTTCGCTCCTCTGCACAGAAAACCACCGCATCAGCAGTAAGGGCAGGACGAGGGTAATCATAGGTATAGGCCATTCTTTAATAGATTATTACATTTAGAACCAATATTAAGTAAAGTTAATTGAAGCTCAAACAGGAATTAGAGAATCCATTTCCTAATCAAATAGATTAAACCCGAAATATGCAATAGACATTCTATTACGTGCTGAAATCACTTTAAAATCAGCCACTTCGTTGCTGTTTTCAATTTCACCATAGCGGTGCTATGCTAAAATCTCCAAACAGCCTGATTTTCTTGCGATTGCAACACTCATCACGAATTCTATTACATAATCCGGGTTAAAAAAGGCCTCTTCTTCTCAAGAATTTTTAAATTTAGTAATACCAATTTCACGAGCAAATGGGATAGATTTAAGGACAATTGCCAAAAATATTCAACCTGCAACAGCTCAGTATATTTTTGACAAGGAAATCACCCTTTATACTTTTATAAAAATCAGGCCAAATTTGGTTTGCAATATTGGCGAGAATGCTAAAAAATAAGGGTTGGAAACTTTCCCTTAGTAATAAACCAAGAAAAGTCTCCAACCCTATTTGAATTCATCAGAAAAATAGGAGGGAATATTATTTGAATCGAAATTTTAGATAATATTCGTTATTCCCTTTCAATTCATTTTTGGGTAGTCGTATTATCGCAAACCAAATCCCCGTCTTTAAAGACCTTTTGGATGTTCACTTTATTGTCACCCAATTTAAATACCACCCAATCCTTATTTGAAACCTTACCAGCAGCCATGTATTTGGACGGTAGCACTGATGCCTTTTTCCAGGCTTGAGACAAGGGCAACAACTTGCTTTCAAGTAAGTAGTCTATATTTTCGAGTAAGTCCTTCCCTGCTCCTGCCAATAGCCCTTTGGCGCCTTTCATGGACAACCTTCCACTTTCCTCAAGAACAACCTGCCCGCCAATAGGTGAGTCATATTCTCCTGGAGCCATACCTGCAAAACAAGTAGCATCGCTTACAAGTAAACATTCATCTCCTTTGGCACGAAATACTACCTTCAAAAAGGAAGGAGGTAAATGAAAACCATCGGCAATTATACTGGCATGTATCCCTTCCTGAGCCATTAGCTCCCAAATAATATTGGGATGACGTTGTAACTGTAAAGGAACACCGTTACCTAAATGGGTGGCCAGAGAAGCTCCTGCCTCTTTTGCCATTTGCACATCATCCCCTGTGGCCAATGAATGTCCAATAGATACTCTTATTCCTCTATTGGTACAAGTTTTAATAAATTCTTCGCTTCCTTCTAATTCGGGAGCCAGGGTGATCAAAGCTATAGGCTTCAAAGATATTTCTTGAAGTTGATCCAGAAACTCTACCGAAGGGTTTCTAGTAAACTCTTCAGGATGGGCACCTTTAGCTCCAGGCTTTGAAGAAATAAAAGGTCCTTCAATATGTAGACCTGCAACACAGGAATTCACCAAAGGATAAGCTTTACAGGCCTTATTAATGGTCTCTACAAGTTCTAAAATGGTATCAAAGCCATTTGTAACAATCGTTGGGTAATAGGTTGTAACCCCTTTAGAAAGCAAATATTTGCTTGCCTCCAAAATCGCCTCAGGCTTAGTCAAAGTGGTATTAAAATCCACTCCTTTAATACCATTTATCTGAATATCCACCAAGCCTTCACCTACATATTGGTCTACTGCAAAATCAAGCGGCAATTGCACCAGCGTATTGCTTTTAGTATTCAATAACACGGGTTGGTTATTCAATACATTATAGGCAGTAATATTGGTTTCTGCTTCCGGTTTTTGAATTGGGAATGGATTAGAGTCTCCATCCAAGAACAAATCACAATTTTCCGAATACCGAAGTATTGAAGCAGGACAGCTAGTTGAAATTTCACCAAATAAAGATTGATAAACAGCATTTCTTTTGGTTGTGCCTGGCACTACGCAATACAGGAACCTTCCTTTAATCAAAACAGGAATGGTCAATGTCAAGGCCGTTTCTGGAACATCCTGCAGGATCTCAAAGCAACCATCATTGACTTGCTGTTGTCTACATGATTCTTCTAATACTACTTTTTTAACGGCCAAAGGATCATTAAAATCTGCAACTGGAGGGTCGTTAAAAGCGATATGACCATTTTCACCAATCCCCAAACATACGATATCAATAGGTGCCTCATTAAGCAACTTTGAGTACCTTTTAACTTCTACATCAGGATCTCCTTCCCCATCAAGCAAATGGACTTGGTGAAAAGGAACAAGATCAAATAAATGTCTCTTTAGAAAATTAGAAAAAAGTGCAGGGGAATCCTTAGACAAACCAATATACTCATCCATATGAAAAGCAATAATCCGATTCCAAGGAATTCTCTTACTAGAAGTAAGGTAATTCAGCATTTCACTCTGAGAAGGAGCCGCTGCAAATATTATTCTTATATATTCCTTTTCTTTTAAAAGTGATTCAATTTTATTTTCCACAGCTTTGGCTGCTGCTATCCCCATTTCATTTCGGGACTGGCTTAAATGTAAATTCATGTGCAGTATTTTATTCTTTTTCAATGGACTGAAGTAAATCAGCAATTTTTTCTACATTCCTGTTCGTTTCAAAGAAACCTAATACTATAAAAGTCAGGGTAGATATTATTAAAGGCAAACTAATTTCTAAAGCTAAGCTTAAAGAGCTTATATTTTTTGTGATCACAAAGGTAATTAAACCAGCGACTATTGAACCAATGGCTGCAACAGGTCCACTTTTCTTAAAGGCGGGCAATAAACCAAACAGCATTGGAATGGCAATCGGCCCTACTAAAGCGCCAAACCAAGAAATAATAAGCCCTAAAACGCCCCCAAAATATTCATATTGAAAAGCGATTATTATGGTAAGCAATGTAAATACAAATGTGGTCAATCTTGCTACAAACAGGGATGATTTACCTTTCTTCACCTTTTTGGTAATATTGGGTAAAATATCTCGGGTGATCACAGCCGAAATGGTGTTTATATCCGAGGAAGTCATGGACATGGTATTGGCAAAGAGCGAAGCAATTACCAAGCCTACTAAGCCTGAAGGCAATAATAGTAGTGTTAACTCTCCGTAAGATTTACTTGGATCTGCTAAATCTGGCAATAAAATCGGAGCAGCCCACATTGGGAAGAAAAGGATAAGAGGCCATACAAGGTACAATATTCCAGAAAGCCTTGCAGCCTTGGTCGCCGCTTTTTCATTTGGTGAGGAAATGTATCTGGTAGCCAGGTTCCATTGTCCGCCATTGTAAGCAAGGAAATTTATAAACAAGAAGGCCAGGGCAAATCCTACTCCATATGGTTCATTAAATAGTTGACTGTTTTGCTCAGGAAGCTTATCCCACATGCTAAAGATTCCATCTATTCCACCCAAGTGTTGTAAAACTACGACAAACATCACCAAGCCAGCAAGTAACTGAACAATAAATTGAGCAAAATCAGTGATAACAACAGCCCATAGACCACCAAAAGTAATGTACAGCAATGAAATCCCTCCTGATATAAGAACGCCCACGGGTAGACTAATACCGGTAAAAACATTTAGTAAAAGAGCTATAGCAGCCCATTTTGCTCCAACATCAAACAACTTGAGCATAACGCCACTCCAAGCCATTACCTGTTGGGTCCATAAATTATAACGATGTTCTAAAAACTCCAATGGAGATTGAATTTGATATCTTTTCCTAAGCCTAACCCAATAAACAGGAAACACATGTGCACTAATTAAGACAGAAATACCAATCGTCAATGCCCACCAAGTATACACAGAAAAACCATGGGTATAAGCCAAGGCGGCATAGGCAACAAATACAGCTCCACTATATCCAGACACATGATGTGAGATTCCTGACAGCCACCATGGCAAATTACCACCTGCGACAAAATAGTCATCAGCATCATTGTTTCTAAAATAGGCGTATACACCGATGACAATCATTAGCAAGAAAAACATGCCAATTACCACCAGGTCCAATTCATTCAATTTCATTGTACTTTTTAATTTAAAATTTAAGAGAAACTCAGGTCTCTGGATTATATGCTGTTCTTGTTTACTCCTATGATAAAAAGGTTCTTACCATTCCAATCCAAGAGCTTCCTTCCACTGGAGGATTAACAAAAACGCTCAATTCAGTTAGCATTATAATTGATATAAGCTCATTCCTACTGAATCAAAAGAAAATAAGGGAAAGGCACCTATCATAGAGTGCATTTCCCTTTGTATAATTAAAGATTGGACCAATACTGGAATTTTTCTTCTTCCATGGCCTTATTGCCTAAATGCACCGCAATGGCAGTATCTCTACCTTTATTTACATCACAAAAAGGCTGGCGACCTTCCCTAATACAAGCAGCAAAATCCATTAATGCATAAGAAGTAGGATCCAGATTTTTACCATCTTTACTTTCAAACAATATGGGTTCTGCCTTTCCATCTGATCCATTTTTAACTGTAGCTCCAGACACACCATCTACTGTTCCTAGTTCCATTTTTTTAGGTTCAGCGTAAATAAATGCCTTATCCCTCATAATCTCTATGGTTCCTTCTGTTCCTAAAATATTTATAGAATAACCCTTGTATGCGTTTGTCAAAACAGAACTGACACTAGACATGATGCCTTGAGGGTAATAGTAAGTAGCCCTTACATGATCAAAATTCTCCCTTCCATCTTTCCAGAAATCCAATGATCCCATGCCTGTGACCTTTTCAGGGGATGAGCCAACAAACCAATTGACAATATCTATTTGGTGGGCGCAAAGTTCTGTCATTAATCCTCCAGAAAATTCTTTGTACATACGCCAGTTAATATGTTTTTCTAAAGCGGGATCATTTACCGGTCTTCTCCAGCTTTGATTGCTATGGTATTGACATTCAAATTGTGTCACTTGCCCACACCATCCTTGATCAATAATTTCTTTTACCTTATGATACAGTTCATAATACCTGTATTGATGACCAACTTGTAAGACCGTGGAAGTACCATTCACCTTTTGCGCCAACTTTTCCGCTTCCTCAATGGAGTAGGTGATTGTTTTCTCCACATATATATGCTTGCCTGCATCTATAGCATCCATAGCCATCGGGAAATGCAAGTACAAAGGGGTCGCAATTATTACGGCCTCCACATTGGCCTGGTCAAGAAGCTCACGATAGTCTTTATAGCCTTTTGCACCTTTATCTGCTTGGGTAAGACCTTTGTCAAGATTTTCCTTAATGGTGTCACAGCAAGCTACAAGGGACACCATAGGTAGATTTCGCATAAGTGAAGCCAATCCCCTACCACGACTTCCACATCCTATCAATCCAACTCTTAGTGATTCTTTCCTTTTTTCATTATAAGAAAATGGAGAAAAAGCAGAGAGGCTTAAACCTGATGCCAGCATGGCACTTGTAAGTATAAAGTTTCTTCTTGTCTTCATTGCAAGTATAAATTTCGTTAACGTTACCGAATCAAGGTTTAAAGAAACGAATTTTTTTTAAAAAATCTAAATAACCATGGATATTTCCTTAAAGGATGTCCTATTAGGCTCCCAAAAAACGCTCAAATTCAAGGAATCAATTGGCAATGGATTAAAAGGTGAATTTGGATTAGGCCCCTTGGGTAAAAAAAGCGTAAACTATGGATGATTAGACATAAATTCTAAACAGAGGGTAAACAATTTATTTTAACCAATCATTCTGAATAACGAGCAAGGCACGGCACACTTTTTTGATGTAAACCTATTCCAAAACCTGGTAAAATAGATAAGCGCTTTTACTATAAAGTCGCTTATTACTAATAAATCTTAAATGAGAGATATAAAATGAACAATTAACGCATACCAACTTATAATATAAAATTTCACAGGAAAGGAGAATTACTATTTTTTTCAATCTTTTTCACATGTAAAACCTTCTATACAAATTATTAAACCGAATATCACCATCATTTATTTGTTTTTCTTCAATAAAATACTAGATTTACTAACCGTGGTTGTGTACGTTACCGTGATATATTGACAACTTTACCTATATACAAAGCTATTAATTTGGAATTTAAGGAGATTAGGAATTTAGTCTGTATTCAAAGTATCCATTATCCGAAATGCTAAAATCAATTTAAAATACATGGATTTAAAGCCTTTACTCCATTAGTCAGATAGGGTCTAAATTCATATCAATTTAAATCATCACATGAAAAATTTTGAACAGTTACATCGCAGAACTTTTATTAGATCATCAGTATTTGCAGGCCTTGGTATGAGCCTAGGGTTTCCATCCTTAGGGAAATCTAAGGCGACCGAAAAACGAGTTGGTATAATCGGTTTAGACACTTCTCATAGTCTTGCTTTCACCAAAGTATTAAATGGAAACAAAGACAATGAAAATTATCATGGCTACCATGTAGTTGCTGCTTACCCTTATGGAAGTAAAACCATTGCTTCAAGTGCTGATCGAATTCCAGATTATATTAATAAAATCAAAGAATACGGCATTGACATAACTGACTCTATACAAGAATTATTAGAAAAGGTAGATGTGGTCCTATTGGAGACAAATGACGGACGGTTGCATTTAGAACAAGCTATAGAAGTATTCAAGTCGGGTAAACGTGTATTCATTGACAAACCTATTGCTGCTTCCTTAAAAGATTCCATAGCTATATTTGATGCTGCAAAGAAATACAATGTCCCTGTCTTTTCTGCCTCTTCACTAAGGTATATTAAGGGTATTGAGAAATTAGAGGGAAGAATAATTGTGGGGGCAGATACATATAGTCCTGCAAGTATCGAGCCTACTCATCCGGATTTGTTTTGGTATGGTATACATGGAGTAGAGACCTTATTTACGGCTTTAGGTCCTGGTTGTGTCTCTGTAACTCGCACACACACGGAGTTTACAGATATTGTGACAGGTATCTGGGAAGATGAAAGGTGGGCACTTTCAGGGGCACTAGGTCTGGAGACTCTGGCTTCGGAGGTACCGTTTTTACTGACAAGGGTGCTATTGTACTTGGGCCCTATGGTGGTTATGAGCCTTTATTAAAAGAAATAGCGATTTTCTTCGAAACCGGAGTAGTTCCTGTACAAGCGGAAGAAACACTTGAAATCATGGCTTTTATGGCAGCTGCGGATGAAAGTAAAATCAAAGGTGGTCGGTCTATAAAACTAGCCGACATAATGAAAAAAAACCGAAGATAGAAACTAATCAGAAGTGTACCATAAGGCTCAAAATCACCCGTTCCCTAAACAATTTCTTAAGAGCTAATAGGGTTTAGAACCTTAGAAATAAATTCTCAAATTTGAGGGTAATTGATAAATACAAGTTTATTTACAATGCAATTTAAGCTTACCAATATTTGAAGGGTATAATTAATAAATACTTAAATAAAGTAAGCTATTTTGAAATTATAGCAGTAAAACGAATTATTCTTTTAATTTTGAAGGTCAATTCAATATTTAACAAATATTTTCAATAGACATTTACTTTACCACTAGTAACTGTTTTCTAACAAAAGGATTTATAGGATGGAATGCATATGAAAAAACCAAGTAGTCAAACAGGAGTAAAAGAAATTGCTAGAAGGGGAAATGTATCTATTGCAACTGTGGACAGAGTGATTCATAATCGCCCTGGAGTTTCAGCCAAAACCAAGGCTAAAATAGAAGCAATTATTAAGGAATTGAACTACCAGCCAAATGTTTTAGCAAGTAGGTTGTCCTCTGGAAAAGTTTTCCACTTTGCAGTAATCATCCCAAAAAGTTCCATCCATTCGGATTTCTGGGAAGCACCTTTAAAAGGAATTGCTAAAGCTGAATCCGAAATCAGACAATATGGCGTTACCGTTGAGAACTACCTTTTCGACCTAACCAATAAGAATTCTTTTATTCAGGCTACAGAAGAAATTAAAGATAAAAATATAGATGGGGTTTTGATGTCTCCATCTTTTGTAAAAGAGGCGGATGATTTCTTCCAGTATTGCCAAGCCAACAATATCCCAGTGGTATGTATAGATAGTAATATTGAATCTCAAGGTAGCCTTTCCTATATAGGCCCTCCCTTGTTACAAAGTGGATATTTAGGAGCTAGTTTATGCAAACTGGGCATTTCAGAAAATCCGAAAATCCTTATTGTAAACATCGCAAAACAAAAGAAAAGCTTTAACCTAATCCAAATTGAAGCAGGGTTTAAAACGTTTTTCACCCAACCACCGAATAAAGCTAACTGCATTAATCTAAATATTCAGGATATAGATCAGGAGTCAGTAGAACTTAACTTGCACAAAGCTTTCATAAAAAATCCGGATATTGAAGCAATATTTGTCACCAATTCCAGGGTATTTGCAGTGGCAGAATACTTAGAGAAAAGAGAGCTAAGCAATATCCTGCTTGTAGGGTTTGATTTTCTTAAGGAAAACCAAAAGCACCTTCAAAAAGGCACTATTAATTTTTTAATTTGCCATAAACCTGAAGAACAGGGGTACAAAGGAATCATGAGTTTGTACCATTCTCTTGCGCTAAACCTTCCTGTAGAAAAGGTTTATTATATGCCAATTGATATTGTCACAAAGGAAAATCAGGAATTTTACAGGTAAGCTCAAAGTTAAAATACTTCTTTATTATTTTTGCTAACCAAACATATCTGATACCTCCTACGGCTTTTCACCTTTAGGAGCTATCAGATGGTCAATCAATGCGCCCTTTTGCCATTTTACTGAATGTTTGTTAGGCTCCATGAGCGAATTGTCGGTTTCTATTAACAATAAAAATTGAAGGATTTTAAACTCACAATATTTATTATATTTTTAGGTTAAACCGACTCTCCTCCAATTTACCAGATTTTTATTTTTGAATAGTATAAATAATGAGTTTACTGATAGGACCAACATCATCTATCCGTGAGGTAAATTTATCCAATCCTTATTACCACATTCATCAGCGTACCAGAAAATTGTGATGTGATTTTACTTCACCAAAATAGCGAATCAAACTCAGTGCTTCCCATGCCGTGAGGGCAACAGTATTCACCAACACCCTCACTATTGGTTGTGGAACTAAGATTGTCAGCTCTGGAATGCAAGAGGCCAGATTGGCAACGATCTTTATGCCACTATCCACTTTGTCCGATTCGGGATCCGCCATTTCTAAACCGAAAACAGTAATAAATAAAGCTGCATGAACTCCACCATAGACCGTAGTGGCAATATCAAAACCTCGCTGACTAGCAGGATATTTTCCGGAGGCCGAAATTCCTTCCAGTACCCATGGAAAAAACTGGACAGCCCAGATTGTCTCTTCGGTGGCTGAAGAAGCTGCCCCAGAATGCGCCACTAGGTTAAAAGTCGACCCCAAAGGGAACTGTGTAAGTTGAAACACACCATTTAAAGCAAAACCTATCCATTTTAATTTGGTGGGTGGATTCGGGTTAACATTTAGGATGGTATTGAAAACTCCTGTAATCGCAATAAAACCCAAAAAGCAACCTCCCAAGCCCAAAGAAGCTTTTTGTTGACGAATTAGCTCTTCCTGATTAGCGGGAACATTTGTGGGAGTCTGTTCAAAAATATTACGATAATGCGTCAATTCTTCTCCATGAAATGGACCATGATCAGCACCTGTTGCCAATTTGTAAGTAATGGTGGTAGGAATAGCGCCTAAAAGTGCTGACAAGTTGTAAAGTGTTAATTGGGAACCATTACCGGTGATCACTTCCTCATACAAACGCGTCACCAGAGGCAGGTTAATTCTATAGGCAAGAATCTTATCCAATTCCTCCAACAATAAATCAAGTTGAGAAAAAAACCACTCAATCCCTGCCTTCATTAAATCAAAAACTCCATCAGCTATGGTTTCTAATAAATCAATCAAGCGATCAATTACAACGCTCATGCTGTATTCCGAACCAGAAAACAATTGAAGGTTCCCGAGTGCACTCTCAATATGGCTGACATTTCCGGAGTTTTCTGCACGAATTTTATTTAAATTTTCCTGTGCCTGAGTCGGATCCGGACCGCTCCACTCTCCCTCAAGGGTGGCATCTTTTCCATGATTCCCTACCAAATTAGATAAATAGGAACCTTTGACGTTGCTACGATTACCTGGTGCAGCCTCACTTTTGATAGATGACTTGTGGTTCGCCGCATTTGATTTTAGTTTCTCTAACCAATCGTGAGTTTCAGTTTTTAGGCCCTCAACCCAAGTCAAAGTAGAATTCTTGGTATTACTCAGGTTTGCACGAGAAGCAGCCATAGCTGATCTCAACAGTTGTTCTGTGAAAGTTTGGGTCTTCAAGATATCAGTCCAGTCAAAAAGCTCTTTTACAAAATTAATGGCACCAACAACTGTTGCTCCCACTTTAGCCAATACTCCTTTTACCGCATCTAGTGCGTGTTCAACAGTATGAATGGCAACTGCAATTACTTTGTCTAATGCATCAGTAATGTAAACCACTGCTACCCGTATGGTCTCCTTGACAGAATTATACGCTTTCTCTACAGTATGCACCACAAAACTCACGGCATCTTTAATAGCTGTAAAAAGATCGAAGAAACTTCGCAGCCGATTTCCCTGATCGATAGCAGCAATTAAATCTGAATAGGAAGCCGTCGCTCCGGAACGCTGCCTCCCGTCTACAGAAGTCAATAATAAACGAGTAAAATCATCTGCATATGCTAAATTCTCAATTTGAGCAAGGTTACGTGTCCTCCTTTCTCGAGGAGATTGATCTACGACAAAAGTGCCTGCCTCATTCTTCCTGAACTCCCAATCAGGCATTTGATTGACCGTCAATGAACGACTGATTCCTGTTTGCTCAGCACCTACTGCGTAGCCGGCGATTACATCAGTATTGGGATCGTAAGCATCTGGAGAAGCTGTTGCATTTTCATACCTTCGCTTAGCAGGTGGTATAACCACCTCTCTTAACCGCTCAGGTACAGGCCGTACAACAGGACTATTGCTTTGAGGCGTCTTCTCTGTAGCTGCTCCCATAAGATGCCGGATGGCTTGGGCCAAGTGGGGAGCCGAATCACGGTGTTCCTCCGGCACCATGGGTTTTGGTTGGCCTCCCGCCTCCATGACTACCTTTTTATTAAGCAATTCTTCCTCAGTAACCTGAGAAAGTTTGTGATGCGCCTGACGATCTGGAAAAACTAAAAGAGCATGATTTTTTTCCATAAACGGAGCGGTGATTCTCAACACCGGTGCCATTAAAGCTTCCGCCGGTAAAGCAAAACTGATAATCCCCTGGGAATTGGTAGTCAAAACATATGGCTGGTTAATTCCAATGGGGTGAGCCTCTGACTTGCCTGAATCCTCTATTAATACATTTGTCTGCTGAAAAGGATTCCCCGGTTCTGCCTGAATACCAACAGCTAAATTAGCTCCGGAAAGTGGCCGATCATTCTCATCAAAAGCAGTAATATTAAGGCGGTAAGAATTTCGAGGACTGATTTTATCCTCCTCAAAATGGTAATCTTCAATTAGGCTTACCTGAGCAACTAGGTATGGCGAATCTATAGGTTCCAGGTCAATATCTGAAAGGGGTATAAAAACTGGTTTTCCTACAGGAAAAGCATGGCGCTCTTTACTCGAGCTATCTCTACCTAGCGCATTTTCAAAAGCCCAACGGCCTATAAGTCCAAATTCATTGCCCAGAAGCGAATGGTACATACGGTGACGTATCTCACCTACGCTCAAGGTCCGGTTCCAAAGGCGTATCTCTGCAAAACTCCCGTCAAATGCTATTTCCTCATCGTTAAAATTCCCAAACTGTAAATAAAACTGATCACCGAGCAAAGATAAATTTTCTAGGTGGGCTAAAGGGTTGGTAAACCCCTCTTGCCCATCTAAATACCCAACCACCACTGAATTAGAAATAGTAATGGCTACGTGATGCCATTCGCTAAGTATCTTCCCTCCGGTATGTAAGGTCGAACTGTATTTTTCTCCCGTCACCCTGTCATTGATAAGGACAATGATTGCTCCACCCTCCACGAACAAGGCGATATCAACCTGATTGTTATTGTTTATCCCTCGGATCACATATCCTTCAGTATTAATTTTCACCCAAAATTCCAAACTAAATTCATCGCCTGTCAAATCGTTGTAGACTAAGGTACGCATTCCTCCTTTTGTAGGACTAACTTGCAATGCTTGCATGGTCCCAAGGTTTGAAAGCAGTGGAAATTTAACTTCATTGTCCAGCATAGGTAAAAAAATCTTACCCGAATCAGAAAGGTCTTCCCTGACTTCACTTACTCTATTTAATTGATGGTCCACAAGAGAAGGGTCGCTGGTATTTGGCACCACTCCCCTAGCCATTTCCGAAACTTCTAATGGAGTGAGTGCTCGTGACCAAATGTAAAGGTCCACAAGTTCTCCAGTAAATATCGAATCAATGTCATCTGTTGCACGTCGTGCGCCCAACACGAGTGGCTGATTGGTAATCACTCCTTCAATAACAAAACTGGCAGGAGAATTTGTGCTTGGTTTTCCATTTAGGTAAAAGCTGGTACTTCCTGCCCTTGTATCCTCCACAATCACAATGTGATTCCAGCTTCCTGTTCCCAGCTGAATTCCAGAACTATAATCCCCAAGCCGAAGATTCCCTGGATTTTCAAGCAGCCAGGTACTACCACCATCATTAGGATGATCAGAGGACGAGACATCACCATAGCTAATAAGGGCTCCTGTGGCTCCTTCCCTGCATCTTACCCAAAATGCTACGCTTCGGTCTGTTAAGGGAAATTTGGAATAATCGCGGTTAAATACAAGGTTTGGATTATTATCCGTTCGTATCAACTCTTGGGCATGATAATAAGGCTGAATGGTGTCATGCCATATTCCTAGACGACGGTCATGATGCAAATCATCAAGGGGCATGTTTAAGTAAATTAAACTACCCTCTGGTATTTCTCCTAAAGCGTCCAAATTAATTTCCTCTGCTGAAAGAACATTACCGTAAATGTGTAATTCACTAAAGGCACCTCTAGATTCTTGAAGGTCACCAAACTGTCCATCCTGCGAAAGATCAGGGGCTGCGTTTCCAATATAAAGAGGACCAGACTTCAGCAAACGCATTGGCTCATTAATACCGTTTAATATTTGTACCGTTTTCGTTGCCACCAAAACCGCATTGACATAACAACTTACGGCGTATCCATTTAGGGTAACTTGTAGCGTAATTGCCAGATGATGAGATTCTCCAGGCCTGAATCTAGGATAAGTAGCTCCAGAAAAACTAACGCTATTTCCAGAGAAGTTCACCTCCATCCCACCTGAATAAATATTTAAGTCCAAAAACGTTTGGGTATCCTCAAAAGAAGATCCTGTATCGTAAGCCCCGAAAAAAAGGCGTGAAGCTTTTTGGGTCCAAAGAGATAAACTACAAGTCTCTGCAGGAAATTCCCGCAAATTGGATACAAGAAATACTTCCCCACCAAGATTACTATTACCAGCTGTTTGCATATAGGAATTTAATAAAGTTGCATATTTTGATTTATTAATTATTATAAGCAATAGGTTCGTAAAACCATTAAACAATAGAACAATATAACAACTTTTATCAAATAAACAATATTAAATTCTGGATAATTTGCGTCTAGTGAAAATTAATTCAACTTGAAACAATTAAAGAGAATTAAATAGGAGTATTATCAATAAATTTAACTACCGTAATGACTAAAATGCTTACAGAAAACACAGAATATGCATAGGTAATGACATTTCCTAAAGGTTTGTTTTAATAGCTAAAGTAATACGCTACTAAGTTTAATTTAAATCGCCAAAAGGCCCCCATGGATTCTTTAATCAATGGGGGCCTTTTGATAAAAATTCCATTTATGGTGTTTTCAAATATTGTAAAGTTGGGCTTGGTGCCTTATTCGTAAAAAACTTCACTAGTTATACCCGTAATAGCCAATAAGCCTACTGTTATTATATATTGCTGCTTCAAAAACAATCGTTTACCCTTATTCCATGACAGTACAGTATCTCTTATTACAAATTTTCTGATTCTCTAGAGATAACCTCTACCTTGAAGAAAAAATCAATGCCAGAATTACGCCCCCTGGGGTGGTTCGCGTTGTAGAACTACATAAATAAGGTAAAGTCTATTTTAAAATACTGGCATTTGTAGCAATCAAAGCGTTTCTTGGCTAGTACGAACTATTTTCCTAATAACTTCATCTAATTCATAAGCTGAATTTATAATATGTGTTAAGAGTTGGCCTTTTTCCTCCTCACCCAAAAGCTTACCCTCAGATTTTATCAAATCCACTAAACCCATAATCCTAACTAAAGGAGCACGAACCCAGTGTGATTGCATCCATGCAATCTTTTTGAGCTTTTCATTTTGCTTTTCTATGGCTTGGATATGCTTATAGCGTTCAGTAATGTCCGTCGCTAATATTACCTCAGCCTTCTTACCTTGGTACGACACTATATTACTTTGAATATCAACAATAATTTCATTGCCGTTTTTCTTTTTATGCAAATACTCACCTCGTGAATAGCTCTTCGCCAAAGATTTTGAATTATTTACAGCCTGTTCGAGTTTAGGTATTTCAGATTTTGGCCTTATATCTCTTAAAGTCATGTTCAAAAACTCCCTGTAAGTATATCCATAATGTTTTATAGCTGCTTCATTAACATCCAAAAACTTCAATGTGTCAACATCATAAACCCACATCGGTTGTGGACTTAGGTGAAATAAATCAGAATAACGCTGTTCGGACTCTTTAAGGGCTCTCTCGAATTTAACACGATCTGTAATATCCAATCCCAAAGATTGCATTTCAGATGGCTTTCCATCTGCATCTACAATACATACAAAATCCCATAAGGTAGTAGCAGTTTTACCATTCACAGCAAGCTTGTCGATTTCAATTTTAAATACCTTTCCAGGCTCGGAAATGCATTCACTTACGATCTTTTTCACTTTTTGATGATGGTATTCCGATATGGTCGACATGCTATTTTCACCCAAAATTTCTCCCCCTGCATAAATCCAACCAAATTCTTCAACAAATTTTTTATTTACATAAGTGTAATCTCCATTCATATCGGTTCGAATCACATAGTTCGTTTGGGACTCGTACAAACTACGAAAGTAGGCCTCGCTCTTTTTTAGTTTTTCCTCGGTAAGAAATCGTTCGGTTATATCCCTTGAATTGGCCACAAGACCACCTACATCTGAATCATCCAAAAGATTGGTGATAATGGTTTCTACCCATCTCCATGAACCATCCCCATGTTTAAACCTAAAAGGTTTAATGGTAAGTTGTTTTTCGTGTTTTATACGTACAATGCTAGCATAAACAGCTTCTTTATCATCAGGGTGAATGAATTCAAATGCATTTTTTCCAATAAAGTCTTCTGGTGGAATGTCCAATACAGTAGTAGAGGTTGGACTTACATATTGGTAGTTGGCTTTAGAATCAAGGATACCGATTAGATCTGAACCTTCTTGAACCAGACTTTTAAATCTCTTTTCACTTTTTTCTATCTTCAGTTCGTTTTCTTTTTGAGAAGTAATATCAAGAATGACTGTGTCCCAGATGGTACTACCATTTGCCAAACGGAAAGGACTCCCTGTTCCTTTTTGCCAGCGTGTGGTGCCATCAGGGTGATAATAGGGCCACTCGTGCTCCCAAAAGCTTAAATTCTCGGCTGATTTTTGTATAGTTAGAAGAAATGCTTCTAACTCTTTCTTTTCAAATCTTTCCCAAATTAAATTATTGTTCTCCATAACCTCTTGGGCAGAGAAGCCCCAAAGGTTTTTGGCGCCATTGCTTAGCAATTGCACCTCATCTTTGCCATCGGCATGGCGCTTATAACGAAATACCGCTCCTGGAATATTATCGCTTATGGTTTTAAACTGTATTTCAGTATTTTTCCGTTCAGTGATATCCGTATGTGTTCCTGCCATAAGTAGCGGTTGACCATCTGCTGCCCAATTCACAACTTTCCCTAAATCATGAATCCAAACTATAAAACCGTTCTTGTGCAAAAAGCGAAATTCACCTTCGTAAAAATCACTTTTTCTCTCTAAACATGCTCTCACATTTTCATTTATTGCCTCAGCATCCTTAGGATATAAAAGCGTTTGAAAACTATCAAAACTAAAAGGCTCAAGTTCCTCTAGAGTATAGCCCAACATTTCTGCCCATCGTTCATTTATGGTAACCTTTCCACTAGGAATATCCCACTCCCAAGTCCCTACTCGTGTGGCATTCATAATATTATTTAGACGCAATGTCTCCAGAGAAAGATTATCACCTATCGCCTTAAGCTCCATGCGGTTTTTCCTAAGCTCAAAAAGATGAACCACTTGATTGGCCAGAGATTTCAAGGCTTCTAATTGTTTGGGTTCCAATTTTCTAGGCTTCTTATCCAAGACACAAAGGGTACCCAAGGCATTGCCATGTGAACTTACTAGAGGCATCCCAGCATAGAAGACAATCTCAGGTTCACATTTTACCAAAGGATTGTTCTTAAATCGTTTATCTTTTCGAACATCCTCTACAACAAGTATATTATCAGGTTCATTTACAGCATAAACACAAAATGAATGCTCTAAAGGGGTCTCAGAAATCGATAATCCATGTCGTGATTTAAAAAACTGTCGGGTATCTGTAAGTAGAGAAATAAGAGAAAATGGAGTATTACAAATTAAAGCTGCCAAACTGGAAATGTCATCGTATTCCTTTTCAGGCAACGTATCTAAAAGTTGCAATGATTTAAGATCATTCAATCCAATATTACCAAAGCCATTTGCCATTATCCTTAAAATTTATAAACTACTAGGCTCGTTTGAATACCAAACCTATCCTTCTAAAACAGGAAGGTAATAGAAATCATAAATTCTATCCCCATTATTTAACTTTTAAAACAAACTATATTATATGCTAAACGAATACATTTGAAAACTAAATAAACACCAGACGTTAAACAGTCCTTTATTTAGTGTTGAAATTATTTTGCAGTAAACTTAAAAATAACCATATAACACATGCACAAGGCTAGATTGTGCTGTTTTGCCTTAAAAACGACTGATTTATTCATCAGATCATTCTAAGCACTTTCTTTATTCTAAAAATAAAACAACGAAGAGATAAAAAAGTTTTAATTCTTGTATCTCAAATTTTCATCAAACCAATACTTACTCTTGCCACAACTGTCTCAAAACCTTTGTCAATTCACATAAAATTTAAAACTTTACCATAAACAAAATGTAAATCAAACCCGCTTCTACTTAGGTAAGGGTTTAATTCATAAAGGCTGTATATTTTATTTTTGATAGGCGCCTGAGGAATAGGTCAAATCATAGCTGTGCGTATAAATTTCAAAAACAATTCCAAAAGGATCTTCTACATAACACATTTTATAAGGTTTCTCATTAGGATAATATTCTCTAATAGGCATCCTCTGCTTGCCTCCATAGGTTAGTATTTTTTCTATTAAGACCTCAATATTTGGATCCTGTATACAAAAATGAAAAAGTCCGGTATTAAAAGGATTAAATTCAGGCGCTTCCTTAACTCCATGGGGAAAGGAAAACAATTCAACTCCAATCCCATCAGAGGTAGATAGATGGGCAATTTCAAATTCTTCCCAGTTCTCCCCAAAAACATCAATACACATCTGCCCGATGGCCGTTTCCTTTTCTTTTTTCACTGTTGAAGGGGCCATAATTACATACCAACCCATTACTTCTGAATAGAATTTTACCGCCTCTTGAATTTTCGGAACCGTTATCCCTATATGTGAGAAGGATTTAGGATAATTTTTAAATACTGTCATATCATTTATTTTTTTTCAAAATTGACATATATTTACCCAAATAGCAATAACCTACGATTTGGTAACCTACTTACCAAAAGGGGTATTATGCAGATATTCAATTAATTAAATTGATAAATGGGAGAAAATAATTACTGTCCACTAAATTATACCATGGACTTAATAGGAACAAAATGGAAACCTTTGGTTTTATTTCACCTTTTAGGCGGGCCTTTAAGATCCGGAATCCTACAAAAAAATGTGCCGGGCATTTCAAATAAAATGTTTACCCAAACTGTGAGAGCCCTCGAAAAAGATGGGCTTATCGCTAGGAGAGTTTATCCGGAAGTTCCTCCAAAAGTAGAGTACTATTTAACAAAAAGAGGAAAATCCCTTGAGGGTATTTTAAGAAGTCTTGATAAATGGGGCTTAGAAGATGCCAAAGCGAATTTAAAGAAATGGTAAGGAGGTAACTTTTTTCTGGTTAACACTCCTCAACCAAAACTTTCAACTTTGTTAAGCCCGAGGGATCAATTTAAAATTTAATCAGGGCAAAATTATTCATCTGATACACCGTCAATACAGTCATTGCAGATAAGCCTACTTTTACTTGAGGCAATAAATCCTCCTTTTTGTACCCCCTAGAGGACATGGATTGACCACATATATAGATACCTACACCCATTTCAGCAAGTGATTCAATCAATTCTTTATTAGGGTTTTCTACCTTATATTTTTCTTTATAAGTAGCAGGAGACAAAGCATCTTTCGTAGACCCTCCGTGAAGGACAAAGGCTAAATGAATATTTTCAGGCGGAACCCCGGATCGAACATGCATATTGTAGTAACGGTGCAAACTTGAAATGATCGAATTTTGGATGCTAGGATCGGTTTGTTTCTTGGCTACATCAAAAATCGCTTTAAATTGCTGTGTAGTATCCAAAGGAAAACCAGTATTTTCTATCGAATAAACCGGCCCGAAATCATCAAAAACGGGTCCTTTTGTCGCTTTATTGTCTTGTCCAAAAGAGGGTGTCACAAACACAATAATAATAGCTATAAAAAATAGCTGACAAGGTCTAAATAGTTTTTTCATAAGGTAAATTAAGTACAGTGTTCCAAGCATAGGGTAATAGCTATACCTGGTTTAGCTATTACCCTATGATTTTTTTAAAGCAGAAAAGAACTATTATTCCTAATAAGCGCTATTCAATTATTAAAACATTTTAAGTTATGAAAAAAAGTCAAACCATCTTTAAAAATATCCAACAGTTGATTGTAAACGATGATAGGCTTTCGAACTTTCTACCCAATGAAGAATGAATCCAATTAGAAATTAACTCACAATAACTAGAACTCTTGAATAATTTGGCTTAATTATGTCCTTTTTGTTATAAAATAGACATCCATAAGGCGATTAATGACTGCTATTATTTTAGAACTATACGATCTAACAAAAGCTCGAAACTTTCTTCCTTTTTATTCCCTATTAAAAAGGTAATCTCTTCGAAAAAATCCTCGTGAAAATTTACCTGATCAAGTCTCCGTCCACGAAAGGAAGGATACATGTCTTCTAGCAAGATGGTAATTTCCTGCCATTCACCTGTAGTTGAAAAAGGGGCAATGTAGGAGAAATAATCCTGAGATTTGGCTTTTATCCTAAATTGAAAATCTTTACCATCGCCACGAAGCTTAATAATAAATCTGGAAAATTCCTTTACTGCTAATTTCTGAAACCTGTAGCGTACAGAGGAAAACCCTCCATTATTGTCCAAAGATATTCGGCCCTTGAATACCCCATGACCATTTTCATTCAATGTAAAAGTACCTGAGGATTGACCTCCCATTACCACATCGTCTACAATTGTCCAGCCCTGGACATCTGACTTTTGATTGAAATCATATATTTCCATCGAGTTCATTGAAACAAATAAAATTATGGTACAAAAGAAGAATTTCATATTAATAGGGCTTTAATGGTCCGCCTCCACCCTATAAAACAACTGTTTACTTGAACTAATGTTTCGAAATAAGATATTGTACCACCCTAGCTGATAGATTATTCAAAGTATACCATAAGGTCTTGAGATAAAAATTAAGCGATCACCAAGCTTCACACATACCCCATTCTCGCCTAACTACTTATCTATCAGGAAAAAAGCGTTTCTATTTTTTTTTTCAAACCAGGTCAGTTTTAGTTATATTTAGGAATGGGTTTACACTCAACCATTCAACCAACTTCTTGGTTAATGGTCAATATTATGATTTGGTTTCTTTTGACACCCAGCAGTTTTCACTTTTAGTTGTTATGATTAATCAAAAAAACCTTTAATCCCCAATCCATTATGATGATAAGAAAAGCAAATCAAAATGACAGGGAGCTAGTGGTTTCTATTCTTTGGCAGGCATTTAAAGAAAACAAAAGTGTAAATTACATCGCTGGAAAAGAAGAAAAAAGCATCCGATTTTTAATAGAATACTCTTTCGAGAGATGCATTGAAAGCGGAGAAGTATTTATTTCAACCGATTTAAAAGCTGTTGCAATGATACAGTTTCAGGACCAGAAAAAATTTACCTGGAAAGGGATTATTTCAGACTTAAAACTAATTCTTAACACTATTGGCTGGACCAATATACCCAAAACCCTCGCTAGAGAATCATTTATCAAAAAACACTACCCCAAGTCACCTTTCACTTATCTTTGGTACATTGGTGTAGATCCAAAAGTTCAAGGGAATGGGCTTGGAACCCAACTTTTAAAACATGTCTTGTTCTATTCCAAAACCCTCAAGCGTCCAGTGTATTTGGAAACTACGCTAGGGAAAAACATTAATTGGTACCTTAAACACGGATTTAAAATTTACTCCAAATCAGATCGGTTTGGTTTCCCTTTAAATTTTCTCAGAACGGAATAATTACCCCACATAGGTAATCGTAATTATCACCTATATGGGGTCTACTATACCTACTTAATAGGCACCAGTGTCAAAGCTTTTAAATCCATTAATGCTCCTTTTTCAAACTCCTGTCCAGAAGCCACGATAATTCTATTATAATCTTCTTCTAAGGTAAGTTCACCAATCTTTATTTTTTTGAAAGTTTCCCAAGAGCCAGAAGGTTTGATTACTCCTTCTATGATTTGATTACCAGATGTAAGCACAAATGGCTTACCTGCTTCCTCGTCCGATACGGACCATTCCATCCATACTTCATACGCACCTTTCTTTGGAAGATCCAAGTCCCACTCTACTCTATCCTTAGCTGTAAACCAACCAAATGCATTCCACTCAGGCATGTATTGGATATCAGGCCCTATACCTTTTGCTTTCTCAGCCTGAAGGTGTACCGTTTCATTTAATGCCGCTCTGGTAATTCCCGGAATATTTAAGCTTCCCTCCATTTCTTCTCGCTTTTCATTCACATACTTGGCCACCGTTCCAACTGGAGCAATCCAAATACCATTGGCAGGATCATTTGCATATTCACAAAGCTTTCTTAACATGCTCAAATAGGTGGTTTGATTTCCTTCCGTTCCATTTTCATGACCGGCAAGCACCAACCATTTCCTATCTTTGCCAGCAGCTTCTATAAGTGGTAATATTTCTTCAAAGGTCATATTGTCCATTTCCATTCCTGTAAGTTGAGCCATATCAGCATAATAAGGATCAACAGGAGCTTCATCTTTCCAACCCCTTCCTGAAAGAAACATCTCAGAAATTAATGGGACATAGCTTTGTGTTTCCTCTCCCTTACCTACAAATGACAGACCGCATGGATAAGCAAAAACCTCTGGTCTCACTCCCAACAATCGCTCTACTTCATCATTTGTATCAATCAATTCTTTCCGCATTCGCTTTAAGGTATAATCTTCCAAGGCCTCAGATCTGGACCAGCCGAAATTCCCAGTGCAGGGATGATTCAAAGAGTGGTTACCAATCTCATGGCCTGTCTCCACTACCATCTTCCAACCCTCAATATTCCGTTCCATACTTGCAGGCACCACATAGAATGTAGCTTTCACCCCGTACTCATTCAATAGCGTTGCTCCCGGATCGGGGTTGCTCGCTCGGGCATCATCAAAACTTAAACTAATGGCCATTTTTTTTCCTTCCGGCCAAGGGAAATCCGGGTTCTGTGCGTTTGCACTAAATACACCTAAAACTAATACTACTATTAATGTGCTTACTGAAAATATTGACTTCATCTCAGGATTGGTTTATTATTTACTTTTCAATTCACTTTCCAAATAAGACAATACTGTCTCACCGAATCTAGTACCTGCATTGGGAACAAAAGGAGAAACAGTAGGCTCATAGCCTTTGTATTCCCACTCTTCTTCGGTCAGCATGTATCCCAACCAACCATTGGTATAACCATAATAGAAGGTATAAGGAAATGGAGATCGCTCTCTTACTTCATTTGAGATTTCACAAAACAGTTCTAAAGGACTGGCCCAAATACCAATTTTATCATTGATATTAAGAAATCGAACGGGTACTTTGATGGTTTTGGCTGTTCCTTTTTCATCTACAATATACTCATTTAAAGCTTCAGGCCATTTTAACCCCTCCTTCATAGGTGTCAAAAAATCCATCTCTGAAGCAGAAAAGGAAATCTGATCTTCATAGTTAAGGATTTCCTTACTTGCCATAAGGATCTTATCTCCAAGTAACCTCCTCAGCATATTCATCCTACCAGACCTTGCATCAGGGTAAACACTGTAGATAGGTGCGAGATTACCGGCAGCCCCGTTGATAAACAACATCGGAGCACCGGATTTTTCTTCCACATATTTCGCAACTACACCTGGACCATCTCCACTGATGAGTAAATTTTGTCCTCCCAAGACTGTCCCATGTATCGCATAATTGGCCACTGTAGCCATTAAACGATGGTCTTCCTTGTGGACTATTTTTAGAATGCCAATTCTTCGGTCTACAGCCCCATCAGGATTCATCCCCAAAAAGGCAACATCATCTATGTCTCTGGCCCTTCTGTTGATATTGGCAGATGAATGCCCCCAGCCAACTCCAAGACTTGCCGGAGCAAGTTGCTGAATCCCTTTTTCAATGCCATCCAGTAATTTACTGGTCACCAAGTCAGTATAATTGGTATCTATAGGATGTTTATATCGCTCTCCCATAAACGCTTCTGGGAGCCCTGGAGCTCCTACTTCAGGTGCTGAATGGGTATGGGTAACTGACCACCAAAAATTACTGCGTACTATACCAAACTTCTTCTCAACCAATTTTGCCACCTTATCATAGGTTGCAGGTGAGAGTACACAAATATCTGTGGAGACAAGTGCAAATTTGGAATTACCATCATCTAATATTAAAATTTGATGATAAATACTATCCAGAATCCCTTCTGAAAGCCTGGCCCCATAGCCCAATAATTGTTTGGGAACTTTCGGTGTAATATTTTCTTTGACTACAACGGCTTTAAAATCTCCGGCAAAGGTTGTTTGTACAGAAAGCAGCAGAACACAAAGGATTACCATTAAGAAAGTTGAGATCCTAACCTTATGGTACTTCTTAAATATCTTTGATGTTATCAGTTTGGTTAAACACATTATTTAATTGATTTAGGTAAAATGGAATAAATGCCATTCATTATTATATCTTCTACATCCTCGGTAAATCTGGAAGGCTTCTCATAACCAATCATGGCCGTTTCTGCTTCATACCCTCCCTCCTTCAGTATTCTGAGTGAAGGAATATAACAGGGCATGTCATTGGAATAAGAATTAACCCAAACCCGATCTTCACCCAACTCTTTCTTTAGGCGAATGGCATAATCTACAACCACTTCTCCAGCCAAAAACACCATGACCAAGTTTTTACCAAAATCCCAAACTTGAATTGGGTAATCTATTTTCTCAGGAATATCTCCACTCCTTGCCATCCGTCCAAGCAAAAGGAGAGAGTAATTACTTGTCCTACCGGCTCCCTTGGCATCTTGCGCCAATTTTCTAGGGTCAGGCATTTCTGCAAAGGTAAGTTCAACATATTTCATTTTACCTTCAGGTAGTTGACGGATACTTTTCCAGTTGTCTTCTCCTAGCAAACGATTAACCTCATCAGCAATTTGTTTTCCCTGATCTTTGGCATACACCAAATCCATTTCTGGTTTTTTGTTGTTCATACGTGGGGAAGAATTCTGATCTGCTCCACATCCAATAACTACCATGGCCATGGCACCTTCAGGTAAATTCTCCTCCACCTGAATCTGGGCTTCACCTACCCAATCTCCATGTGCCACATTATTTTTAGGACCTAAAGTAACAGCATGGCAAGCATAATTGAGCATTATTGCTTTTGTCTTCCCTTCAAGATCCGTAATACGCATTACAGGCAAGGAATGGTCTGAAACCCCATTGGGGTTTATGGAAGTCCTTCTATTTACAGCAAATTTCACTTCTCCTTTACTATGAGAAACCAAGGAAGGTGTAGCATTAGCGATGGCATTCATTGCCAAGCCCTTTAGTTTTGGTACAAGCCCCATGGCATAAAGCGCAACTTCAGCCAATTCATCTGGCCCCAAGGGTTTATTGAAATGAGAGATAATATTCCCTATTTGCGGGCCACTATGGGTATGTGAAGCACAGATAGAGAGGTTGGCCGGTAATATCCCTATTTCTTTCGCTAGGGCATCCCGCACCTGCTCTGTGACCTTATGGGGTATACCCAATAAATCTACGGTTATAATAATACGGTATCCTTTTTTCGCATCTCCAAATGCCATTGCTTTGGCCCATAATTCATGCTGAACTCCCTCAAAAGGGAAATCCCTACTGGAATAGCCCGTAAGTCGAACGGGGATTTCAGGAGTAATTACCACCTTCGCCAACCCTACATTCAATGGTTTTGGAGCAGCCCCAAAACCATTGAGCTGAAAGCCTGCAATAGCCAACATAAACAGCATTAATGGTTTAACTATTAATCGTTTCATTTTCTTGGGTTAATTGATATATTTTAAAGAAGTTTTCTTGTATTTTTTTATTCTGACTTTCGGATATAGGCCAATAAATCAGCCATCTCCTGAAGGGAAATACTCTGTTCAAGACCAGTCGGCATGGCAGACATCTCGACTAATTTCAATGTTTTAATATTGGCTCTGGAAATGCTCTTGTCAATTCCACCTGCATTGCGAAGGTTAATAGCAGTAGGTGTTTCGGAGGAAATAAGCCCTTGGTGAAGTTCCCCATTTTGCAACTCCACCTCCCAAAGATCATAGCCATCTGCTATGGACAAATTAGGGTTCAAGATATCACTCATGATACTGGCTGCACGTCTGTTTTTCAAAGAAGACAAGTCAGGACCAAAAGCAATTCCCTGATCCTCTCCCATTTGATGGCAGATGGCACAGTTTTTCTGAAAAACTGTAGCTCCAGCTTGAATTGTACCACTTAGCTCCAAAGCAGGTTGATAGGTGGCAATGATTTTTTCACTTTCGCCTTCAGGCCGGGTCAAAATGGCCCTAGCTCTTAATCGAAGCTTTTCATCTTTGTTCGCCATTAAACCTACACTTCTTCTCCAGCCAATGGTTGCTTTTTGTATAACTCCATCTTCAAGTGCTCCCAACAAAACTGCAATCCTTTCCCCATTCATCATCATCGCACTAATGGCTGCATCTCTTAATTCAGGCGTAAAACTATCCCAACGATCAAGTACCAATTGAGAAAATGAATTGCCTTGCGACTTGCTTAATGTTCTAAAAGCTGCCAATTGTACAGGTAAAGGCTCAACAACATCCACCAAGTCTACAAGCATGTCTTCGTACTCCGCATTATTGCCCAAAGCCAAAAATCGAATCCCCATGCTTCTTTCTTCTCCAGTCAATGTTTTGTTCAATGCTATTTCTTTCGCTTTTGATAGGGCCAGGCCTTTACCCTTTACATTGTCCAAACCTATCCCCTCTAAAACCTGAATTGCAGCTCCTTTTACTTCTATTGAGGAATGTTCAAAAACTGTTGTTGCCAATAAACCAGCGCTTGCCCCATGTGAACCAGCTCGTTTTTTACTTTTGATTCCCTGTGCCAAGCCACGCAAAAGAGCTGGCTGCCAGTCGTATTTATTTTGGGTATTTTTTCTCGTGGCTCTTTGTACCATGGTATAAATGGCTTGCTCATCCATGCTGGCACCAACCATTGAAGCCATGCTTTGTACCAGACCATTGTAGGCTGGTGTAGCGGTGTACTGGTCCAATACTGGATTGATAAGTTTCCTACTCTCTGAAAAAGGTGCTGAAAGTGCTGCCAATTGCACCCATTTGTCCTCGATATCTTTGAACAAAAGTGCTTTTCGCACCTGAAAAGCACTTTCACTTTCAATGTACCCTAGGGTTTGCATCAACTGAAACCGAACTTTTGGATCAGGATCATTTTCTAAGGCCAGCAAATTTTCAGCAAACTCAGGGGATTGAGCCAAGAAAAGCTCAGCCAATTTCACAGCATTTTCCCGAATACCTGCCACTGGGTCTTTTAAAGAACTTACTACAGTTTCTTGATCCAATGCTCCGATCCCCTGCAAAGTCCATAAAGCATGAAGTCGCCCCATTGGGCTTTCTCCAGAAATCGCCAAATCCTTTAATTGAGGAATCAGGCTCTCAGGACGCTGATCCACGATTAGCCTTTGGGCATTCATCCTCCACCAAGCATTTTTATGAGACAACTTACTAAGTAATTCTTCAGGTGAAGCTTTATCCATAGTCAATTTATTTGACCAATCTATTGGGGAAGTACCCTTAGGCGTAATGCGGTAAATCCTCCCTTGGTCTGTTCCATTGTACAAAGCACCAGACTGAACCACCTCTTCAGCCATCCATTCAGGATGTTCTATGATCTGACGGTAATAATCCAGGATATACAAAGCTCCATCAGGGCCAACATAAGCATTAACAGGTCGAAACCAAGCATCTGTAGAAGCTAAAAATTCTTTGTCAGGATGCTCTCGAGAGGCAATAAAACCTGTCCCATCCTCCTTGACGAAATCCACATGTACCAAATTGCTTACCGGCTCTGACACAAAGGTTGACTGATTGTACCGCTCAGGAAAAGCTCCTCCCAAGTAGGCCGTCAATCCGCAAGCAGAAGTCATTACACCTAGGTCAGTCAATAACTGATGTTGGGGATTGATGGTAATCGGGAAAACTTCAGCACCACTGCCATGATCTGAGGATGACTGAGTGACTCCCGTAATCACCACATGTGGATTCCTATCCAGGTATTCAGCAGAAAGCACTTCCTGAATAATATGATTGCTATTGTTCAATAAAAACCTGTGCCCATATGCATCGGCAGTGTGCCCAAATTGGGTCCTACTACTTAGCAACTCTAAGTCATAGGTGTCAGGTTTGAATCGGATACTTCTGCCTCCGGCATTTTGCGGCAATCTGTTGAGTTCTGGTTTTTCTGGATAATATACATCGGTACCTTTATCCCCAAGTAAGCCTTCATAAATGGTCGTAGTAACCGCAGGCTCATGCCCCAAATAGATCCAGTTATCCAATGCCAATTTGGGACTGTTAACATTGTGCTGAGGATTAGAAAGCGCAAACCCTGTTAAAAGGGTTTGCTTGATATCTGCTTTACCATCTCCATTGCTGTCTTCTAGGTAATAAACGTTGGGTGGATCTGTTACGATAATGCCTTGTTTCCAGCCCATGATCCCAGTAGGCACCACCAGGTTATCTGCAAAAATGACACTTTCATCCATTATCCCGTCACCATCAGTATCTGACAAGCGTTTCACTTTCCCAGACCCACTGAGGTCCAATGGATAACCATGCATTTCAACCACGAACATTCTACCCTGCTCATCTATTACCATGTCTACTGGGTCAGCTACTAAAGGCTCCCCTGCAATAAGCTCTATCTGAAAATCATCTTCTAGGACAAAAGTAGACAAAGCATTTTCCAGAGATCTATCCTCATTGGTGGACTTTGGCTGGCAAGCGTAAAGCAATAGGGCAAAGCCTAATACAAATACGATGATACGTTGATAGTAATAAAAGCCTTTAATCACCGGAAAACTCAAATTCTTTGTTCGCATGTTAAATTTTAATTTATTCAATCTATTTCCTTTAAAGGAAAGCAGTAATCAACCCTAGTAAAAAACCATATTTTACACCCCTGAAAATTCATTTTTCACTTTTTATCTATTTATTGCTGACGTGATTATCAACACCAAATCAAGGGCGAAAAATGAGGGATTAATAAAATTTGTAAAATGTGGGTTTTGATAAATTTATCAAAGAATTTATTATTTCCAAAATAGATTTATATCAATAGAAATTTTAAAAAAACGTTGGCTTACAAAATCTACAGCTGCAATATCACAAGCAATCAACAATTAGCTACGGTTTATATACTCCCTCTCTCTTGCTTTCGAATCAATATACTGGATATGCACCTTAAATGATTAAAGTAAAGTAATCTTTTCATAATAATTCCTTTTACCAGCTACCAGAAATACTGTCAAGTGTTGGAACTGACTACCAACAGTTCTATTCAATCATTATTTCCTAATCTCCATATTAATGTTTGATAAGTGGCGAACAATTATTCCCCCATTACGAATTAATCTTCCTGAGTTACTTACCAAAGATTTACAGCAGTGGTTATTCTTATTTGAAAGCTCCAGTTGCAAGCATTTTTGGTAGCAGCAGAGGTATTCTAAGCCCAAACCTATTACAGCACTAAGCATATTTGATGTAGAAATACAAAACCATAGCCATTACAATGGCCCACCAGATAAATGGGTTTCTCCAGCCTTTCTGCTGCTCTCCTTCACTTTTCGGTAGAGAAAGGCTTTCTTTGGTCCAGATCAAACCTTCCAATTCTGCTTCACTTTTTCTTTGGGTGACCAAACTGACGAGGACGCACAGTAGCATACAGGTCCAGAAAACAATTCCTGTTCTATTAAAAAATGGCATCTCCGGAAAGAAAAACTCTACCAATAATGACAAAGGAATGGTAAGAAGGCCTGCCGTTAATGCCCCTGCATGGGTAGTTCCTTTCCAGAATATCCCCATCAAGAACATGGTCGCGATCCCAGGGGTAAACAGGCCGTAGGCATTTAAAAGGTAAATAAATATGGGTTTTTCGGAATAATACACAAGAATACCGGTACATAATATTCCAATTAGAATTACCAAAACCCCTGTAATTCTTCCAAATCGTACAGAAGATGCCTCAGAAGCATTTGGTCGAAAATAAGGCAGATAAACATCAATTGTCAAGATGGTTGTACAAGAGTTAATGGCTCCTGATAAGTGCGACATGATCGCCGCTATTAGTCCTGCCATCACCAGCCCTACCAAACCTGTAGGAAGCAAGTGCTCAACCAACATGGAAAAGAGCAAGTCTGGCTTTTCAAGGTCAGGGAATATTTTTGGCGCCACGATGGCAGGTATAATGATCAATAGGGGAATTAAAAACTTAAGATAATCGGCGAAAATCACCCCCATGCGTGCATGCCATTCATTTTTTGCCGCAAGGGTTCTTTGAACAATAAACTGATTGGTTGCATTGTAAAAGATACTAATACAAAGTAGTCCTCCCAGATACATGGTCCAAGGAAAATCTGGGTCGTTGGCTGGCAACATCAGTTCCCAATCCTTTGAGGATTCTACAATGGCCTCAAATCCACCAGATGCATCTATGGTATAGTAGGACAAAGCAACCATACCGAGCACCAATACAGCAAGTTGTAGCATTTCGGTCCAAACAACCGCTCTTAAGCCTCCTAATACAGTATAGACCCCTGTAAATACTGCCAAAAACAGAATACTCGCCAACATTGGTATTCCCAACAAGGATTGCAGGGAAATGGCTCCTAGATACAGAACGGCACTTATTTCTACAAAAATATAAGTCAAAAGCACCAAAATCGAATAGGTTGTCCTGGCTCCTCCACCAAACCTCTTTTGTAAAAATTCCGGCATGGTATAAAAACCATTCCTTATGTAAAAAGGTAAAAACACCCATAACAAGACATTAAAACCTACCAATATTGCCCCCCACTCAATTACAATGGCCACAAATCCTCTTTCGTAGGCCACTCCCATTACTCCTACCAGGTGATGACTACTGATATTGGCAGCAATAATACTTCCTCCTATCATCCACCATGGAAGTTTGTCACCAGCTAGAAAATAATCACGTTTACTTTCACCGGTACTTTTCCTGGAGGCATATAGCCCTAGACCTATTATTCCTACAATGTAGATGATAAATATCCCTAAGTCTAAATTAGTAAAATTGGATTCCATATTGTTTTAAAGCTAATCAGGGTTTACTGTTCATTTTATTTAACACCTCTTGAACCAAAACTTCATATGCTCCGGCGTCAAACGGCGTTTGCCACACGGTATACATGTCTTTGTCATAAAGTTCCTTTGGCGGTAGGTACCCTATATGCCCATTCACAATATTTCCCACCACCACAGGTGTAGAAGAGAATTTCTCCCGAAGGGTTTGTTGAAAAACAGTATAGGCTTCATTGGGCTGCACTACGATCTGACAATCTCCCAATTGCCAATACCATACCTTTACAGTGACTTTAATCCCATCCCCAATGGAACTCCTCACTCCCAGTTTGCGGATAAGTCTTTCTTTTAGTACCGGATCCTCACATTCATTGATGGACTGCTTAAGCTCCTTGATGGATGGCCAAGGTTTCAATGGCAATTCAATAGTGATAATTTCAGCCGACACATTACTATTAGCAGCTACAGACTCCTGCTCCCAGATGGCCAGCGGGGCCCCAGAGGCAACTGTTTCCTTGAAAAAAAGTGCTTTACCTGCAGGCGACATACTTTCGAGCACAGCCATGGCAGAAAATGCCAATTGCCTACCGTGCTTTTCTGCAAGCGCGACATTGCCTGAATATTGCTCTGCTGGAGCAAGGTCTCCGGAAGCTCCTTGAATGAACAAACTTGGAGCTCCGGTATTTTCATTCATTACCTTTTTGAAAGTACCCGGGAAGTCTGGAGAAATTTTAAGGTTGTCCCAAGCTAAGGTGGTCGGGTGGCAAGCATAATTCACAATTGTACCCATTATCCCTCCAGAAGTATCCGTAATTCTCCCTACAAGTAAAGTATCATCGGCAGATTTGCTGGAATTGTAACCAACAAAATACTGATTCCTTTCTGGCTCATAATAATCTCGGTTTTTAGCCAGATTACAGGTGCCATATTCCCAAGTCAGTATTCCCGAAACTTTATTCCGTAGGCATTCCTTGATTAACTCTGTACATATTTCCCTCAAGGTATCCAAGTAAGGAGCTATCAGTTCTCCTCCGGGCTTGTCTTTATCGGCTCTATTTAGGTTGGGTCCAGCGTGGGTATGGGAAAAACAAAACAAAAGTGAGGCCTCCTCCAGTCCTGTTTTTTCAAGGATAAAATTCCTAACATAGGCTTCATCCTCCATGTTTTTCCACCAGCCAAGATCTGCTGACAAAAAGACCATGGGTAAAGAATTACTTTTAGTCTCAATACTGATACAGGTAACCAATAATGGCTGATGAATACCTGTGGCCGTTGCCTGGGAAGAAGCTCCCCAGTTTTTATTATTGATCCCAATAGGGGGAGTAATATCCCTTTGTCCTATTCCAAATTCTCCTTCAAAAGGTCTAATAAATTGCTTTTTCTTAGTATTAGCAGAACTCATATTGGAAATAGTTTAGGACAATAAGGACAATCCACCATCCATAAGCAGGGTACTTCCAGTCATGTGTTTATTGTCAAAATCACATAACCAGAGTACACTACTGGCAACTTCATCTGGGTGCATAATTCTTTTGACAGGTACTTTTTCTATCGCTTTTAGCTTTGCTGATTCATTGCCGTCTAATACCTGTTTACTCAAACCTGCATCCACATAGCCGGGAGCAATTTCATTTACCAGAATATCGTTAGGAGCAAGTTCTAGTGCCAGGGATTTGGACAACATCCTTAATGCTGCTTTTGACACACTGTAAGTGGGAAGGTTTTGGTGTACAGTTTCTGCAGCCCAACTTCCCACGAAAACCAACCTTCCTGACACTTTGCCTTGGAGCAACTTTTCACTGGCAAATCTTGAAAGGTAAAATGCCCCATCAAGATTTACTTTCAATTCATTAGACCACTCCGTGGGACTAATATTCATGATTCCTTTTATGGTTACTGTGGCAGCATTAGGGATAATTATATCCAGAGTCCCCAGCTCTTCTGTTGCCCGTTCAACCCACTGCTTCACTAGGGCAGGGTCTCTTACATCTACACGGTCATACAAAACCTTCACTTCAGGATTTAAAAGATTTATGCTAGCCAAAAACGCTTGTGCTTCATCGTTTTCTTTCACATCTCCCAAAGCCACATTCGCTCCCCTCAGAACAAAAGCTTTTACTATGGACCTACCAATATCCCCAAGGGCGCCGCTAATGATCACACAATGGTTTTTAAATGAACCAGGCATATTATTTTATATTTTATTGAAAAACCATTCCTCAGTACACATGAATAAATAAGTCTGAATTCAAACCTATTTAGTCATAAGTTTTTTCACTACTTTCTCAGTTTTATCCAGCGTTTCATTGATGTCTTTTTCGGTGTGAGCAAAGGAAATGCTACCTTGTTTGATAGGCAAAGGGAAATTATAAACACCTTCATGAATGAGTTCATTTCTATAAGCTTTATCCCACTCAAAATCATGATTCAACACAATGTCATGGAAATCTACTGGAGCATGGTCCATAAAGTAAACACAATAAGCCGATTTTATGCGTGCCACTTTAAAAGGCTTGTCATAACGATTAAATATATCAATCAAGCCTTTTTCCAATAACCCACCCATGTTTTCCAGATGGTCATAAACCGCAAATTCCGGTGAAGACAATTTTTTCAAAGTAGCAATAGCAGCAGCATCTGTAAATGGATGGGCATTAAAAGTCCCAGCGATCAATACTCTCTTTCCTTTCTCAGGGTGGTTAAAGTAATCCATGTACTTCTTCTTTCCTCCAATCACACCTATTGGGTAACCATTGGCCACGGCCTTACCAAAGGAACTTAAATCTGGGGTTATCCCACAAATGCTTTGATAACCACCTAAGGCATGGCGAAAACCTGTTTTCACTTCATCAAAAATCAAAAGAAAACCTTTCTCATCTGCCAATTCACGAAGCCCCTTGAGGTAATTCTCATTTGGTTTTACAATTCCAATGTTTTGTAAAATCGGCTCGAGAATTATACAGGCTACCGGATATTTTTCAACCACATAAGCTATTGATTCCAGATCATTGAAATTGACTACGTGAATCAGGTCTTTATGGCCTTGTGGAACCCCTGCTGACAATGAATCATAAGGATACTCTCCCGGTGAAACCCTAGGTCCTATATCTTCCAGACTACTCATTACATTTGCCGAGACATCGTTGTGCCAGCCATTGTAACCTCCCTGAATGATAATAACGTGGTCTTTTTCGGTAACTGCTCTTGAAATTCGAATGGCATGATAAGTAGCTTCTGAACCGGTACAGGTCACTTGAATGCTCTCAACAGTAGGCACACATGCGCAAAACAAGGCTGCCAACTCCCCTTCGTGGGTAGTAGGCCCAGCCCCCATCAACACCTCATGGTTATCCATGGATTTTTTTACTGCTCCATTGATATCCGGATCATTGTGGCCCAAAAAAGCCGAAGCGAAGCCTGCTTGATAATCGATGTATTCATTCCCATCAATATCCCAAATTCTACTCCCCTTGCCTTTGGTAAAAGCAATATTTGGATCTGATTTACGATTTAAAGAAACAACACCACCAGGGATCCATTTCTCGTTTTTATTAAGTAATGCTTTTGATTTTGGCCAATTATTCATAATACTAAATTGAATTATATTAAGTATACCCCCCAAGGATGTCAATTATATGTCAAATGTTGGGATCTTCATGTTCTCCCCTCCCCTTAATGCCGACTGATGGGCAACTATCCCAGGGGCAGTATAAGCCAATGCTTCATGAATGTTTACCAATGGCTGTCTCTCGTTAATCACTGAGTCCACAAATTCGTGGGTAATAAAGGTATGTGAACCATCATGTCCACTATTGTGCCTCATTAACTTAGGCAAAGCATCCGAATCCCACCAATCTTGCTGTTGATAATCCTCTTTCTCTGCTCTCTTAAACAAAAATCCTGCATCATCTCTTCCCAATTCTTCAGAAGCATTGATCTTCACTTCATCTAATCCATGTGGATCTCTTGCATACAAACTCATCCTATCCCCATGCCATTCACCTCTTTCAGTCCCCATCAAAGCTCCTCTCCAACATACAGACATCCTGCTCGCATTGCCTTTATTGGTTTTGAAGAGCGCAGTTTCATTCCAGAATGGATTGTTATAAGGGTTACCTTTCAAAGCTTCACTATCATCTCCCCAACCAAGACAACTTACGTCCGTAAATCGCTCTCCTGTAACAGAAATATGGTAAGCCGTACAGTGGGTAGGGTACATCATTGGGGCCATACCATGTCTCCAGGTAGGCTTTCCTTCCTCATAAAAAAGCACCTCAAGACCTGGGTGATGATAATCGGCTTCTACCCTGAATATATTTCCAAATTTCCCTTCATTATAATATTTCCTTGCTGAAATGACCACTTGATGGTAAGCACTTGTTTCAGCCATCATATAGGTCAGACCTGTTTTATTCACAGCATTCCTAAGTCTTTCACAATCTTCTAGACTCATCGCAGCCGGCACTGCACATAGCACATGCTTGCCCGCATTCAAACAAGCAAGTACATGCTCAGCATGATCAGGTACTGGAGTAGCCACGAATACTGCTTCTACTTTTGGGTCTTTAATTAATTGCTCCAGAGATTCATAACTTTTGGTACAGTTATACACTTCCATCAATTTTTCTCTCCGGTCTTTTCGTAAATCACTAACCGCCTCTACCACGCAATTGGGATGCTCATGAAAGAAAAAGCTAGCGCCAAATCTACCTCCCACAACGGCCATTCTTAATTTTCTATCACTTTTGGGTGGGCCTGCAAAGGCAAACCTAGGACTCACTACCATTGAGGCACCGAGCATTCCAGCTGTTTTCAGAAAATTTCTTCTTTGTTTTCCTGATAATGAATTTGATTTCATAGCTATATTAAATTTTTAATGATAATTCTGTACGATTATTATTTCCCAATCAGGCAACTGAATTCATTCAATGGTCACCAAACCAGGAGTAATACTTTGGATTTTGAATTAAGACAAGCACCTATGCTGTTGTATACAACTTATTTTTACAACAACTTTTTTCACATTTCAAAACTTCTTAGCTTAATAAACAAGTTTAAAATATTATTCGATGCCAATTTAGACAGACACAGTAAAGGCTTGCTATAATCACGTGGTGATCAATAATAATTTTGTTTACCAAAAATATACTTTTTTGTTTACATAAAAAATATAACCAAGTAAATATGAGGACAAAACAAAGCGGAAATAAAATATCCACTCAATTTCAATCGAAACACATACTATTTAATTTCAGATAGTTAGACCAGTAACTTCAATTCACTTAATAAAAATCGCTTGGGTAAAATAACATCCCGTAAGATTCTATTAAAAAAAATACTTTTTTCTCCTAACCACTAAGTTGCTACCCCCCCATAGATCCTGCGAGTTCTTCTTGCTCTCAACACCAAAAATCACAAGTCTAAAGAAGCCATTTCACCCCTTAAGAGATGTTTTTTAAGCATTTCTTCAGCTTTAGCCAAGTCTTTATTTTTAAGGGCAGCCACGATCTCTCTGTGCTCTTCATCAGTATGCTCATAATCACTCATATGAACCTGAGTTTGCCCCAATTTCTGGTGAAAAAGTGGGATGTTGCTCATTTGGTAAATTTGCTTTAGTCTCGCATTACCAGACAGTTCAATCATTTTCTCATGAAACCTCACATCTGCTTCACAGGCCCCTTCAAAATACTCACGCTTAAACATTGTCGTAAAATCATCGCATATTTCCTCAAGGATGGCAATATCTTTCTGATCCTGTTTTTGAAAAATCAATCGCAATGCGCCCAACTCGATAATTTCTCTTACCTCACGGATCTCCTTGACATCTTCAGGGCTTAGGCTTTTCACAAAATAACCACCCTTCTTACCAAATACCACCAAGTTCTCCCCCAACAAACGATTCAATGCCTCTCTCACCGCCATTCTATTTACATTAAGATGAGTCGCCCAATAATCTTCTTTTAAGCGAACACCGGATACCAGGTGATTGGACAATATCTTCCTTCTTAGTTCTGAATAAACCTTAACGGAAAGGGATTCATTTTTCATTATTGGGGTGTTAAGTTCACAATACGACCTCAAAATAACACAAAAATTGCGATAATTGCAGTTTTTCACTTTACAACTTATTCTTGTTTACATAAAATTGAGATTCTAGTAAAGAATTAAAGAAATTTTAGGGTTTAGAAATCTTATTATACTTTAAGAAAAACCCATTATCAAAATTTTCTTTGCCCTTAGCACTACCTCCCTGAAACCAATATCTATTTCCTCCAGTCCATCCTCTCATTATATAATGTAATGGTTCGAAACCGTATGACCGTTTAATTTTTGCAAAAAAATCATCATTGTTTAGGAATTAAATTCTTTCAAATAGAACTTTTGCCAACTAATTTCGATTAACAACCTATGGCAAATCATTTTTAGCCAAAGAATATAATTAACAACTGAAAATTGAAAACAAAACTTATATTTTTACTTCTTTTAACCCTATTGTCATTATCTACCTATGGACAGGTGGTTATAAAAGGAAAAGTTACTGATGCTGAAACAGGTGATCCTATCCCTTTCGCCTCAGTATTGCTACAGGGTACCAGTGTAGGGAACTCTACAGATTTTGAAGGGAATTTCCTTATCACAAGTAGCAGTAGGGCAGACAGCCTCTTGGTGACCTATATAGGATATCTACCACAGGCAAAAGCCTTAGAAAGCGGAAATGAGCACACAATTAATTTCCAACTTAGGCCCTCTGATATCCAATTGGATGCATTTGTATTTGTAGCAGGAGAGAATCCTGCCTATGATATTATCCGGAAGGCTGTGGACAAGAAAAAACAGTTTGACAAGCGGAATCTAAATGCATACGAAACAAAAAACTATACAAAAATTGAAATTGATATAGACCATGTTTCAGAAGCTTTTACAAAAAGAAAAGCAGTTCAGAAAGTAACGGCCGTTTTAGACTCCATCAAACAACTGACCAACGATGAGGGAGAAAAGATTTTGCCTGTCTTCTTCTCGGAAACACTTTCTTCCTTTTATTTCAGGAATAACCCTGAACTTAAAAAAGAAGTAGTGGAAAAATCCAAGGTTACGGGTGTAGGGATTACAGATGGTTCAACGGCCTCCCAGATCACCGGTTCAGCATTTCAAGAATACAACTTCTATAAAAACTGGCTAAATATCCTCGAAAAAGAATTTGTTTCCCCAATTGCAGATGGTTGGCGGGGCTTTTATGATTACGACTTGCTGGATTCTATCAAAATTGGAGAAGACTCCGTTTATGCTTTGCAAGTTTATCCCTTGAGGGAACAGGACCTGGCATTTACAGGAACCATTTGGATAAATAAAGAAACCTACGCCCTCAAACAAGTAGATCTTACCATACCAAGAGAAGCCAACCTGAACTTTATCGAAAGAATAAAAATCCAACAGGAATTAACCGCCACAGAGCAAGGGGCACTAATCCCCTCAAAAACACGAGTACAGGTGAAAATCGGGCAGATTACCCCAAAAACAGCCGGTTTACTGGCCAAGTTTTACACCTCTGTTGACAGTATTAGCATAGGAAACCCTAAACCTACCTCCTTTTTTAATCAGGCCGTCGTTCTCCAACCTGATTTTGATTCTGAAGGAGCGGAATTTTGGAATCAAAATAGAAAAGATCCACTTAGTACAGAAGAACTCGCTGTTCTTCAAATGGTAGACACCCTTAATAAAATCCCTGTTATTCGATTTTATTCAGAAGGTTTAAAATTTCTTGCTACCAGCTATTTGCCCATAGGTAAATTTGACCTTGGCCCATGGCCAGGCTTTTTCAATTATAACAATGTAGAAGGAGTAAGACTAGGCGCAGGATTTCGGACAAATATGAAGTTCAGTAATAAGTGGGCTCTTGAAGGCTATGCAGCCTATGGCTTTTTAGACCAAAGGTTAAAATACCATGGAGGGGTGACGCGAATTTTAGACAGAAACAGATGGACCACCGTTAAAATTTCCACGCAGAAAGAGATCGATCAGGTTGGACTGGAAATGGAAAACCTAGCCGGAAACAGTGTATTCCTTGCCGCGAGTAGATTTGGGACACTCCGAAAACCTTTTATATCCACCAACCATAAATTGGAGCTTAGAAGGGAATTATTCAAAGGGTTTATTTTATCAGGTGGCCTTAAACTGAATCACTTTGACCCTTTGTACAATTTTTATCATAGAGACGAAGTGGGTTCGGAGTTGAAATCAGAATTCAATACAACAGAAGCCAAAATAGGTGTTCGGTATGGTAGAGATGAAACCTTTATTATTAATGACAATGAGCGAATTTCCTTAGGACCATCCCGATGGCCAATTTTCGCGGTGAATTATTCTCAGGGTTTTAAATGGCTTAAAGGTGAATACAATTACTCAAAAATGAACCTAGTTATTTCCCAAAAACTAAATATGGGCATGTTAGGCATTTCCAAATACGAGGCAGAAGCCGGTAAAGTTTTCGGAGAAGTACCCTACCCTGTTTTGGAAAACCACCTGGGAAATGAAACCTTGTTTTATACTACAGCGGCATTTAACACCATGAATTTTAACGAATTTGCCTCTGACCAATATTTCAGTATTCGCTACAGACACTTTTTTGAAGGTTTCTTATTGAATAAAATCCCTTTAATTAAAAAATTAAAATGGAGGGCTGTAGCAAATGCCAATGTGCTATTTGGTTCGGTCAGCGAGGCCAACAAGTCTCATGCTCCTGTGATGGATCCTGAAGGTTTTCCTTTACAACCATTCCAAGGCTTAGACTCAAACATGCCCTATCTGGAGCTAGGTTATGGGGTGGAGAATATTTTTAAGTTTTTTAGGGTAGATTTCTTTCACCGAATGACTTACCTTGATGATCCGGACACCAAACCCTTCGCTGTTAAAGTCAGCGCACAAATAATCTTCTAAAAATAAGTAAAGACGCTATGGTGGGTCCAATACTTATTTGGCAAGAATTCAAGGACATGAAAGCTGCTAAGGTGAATTTCTATTACAAATAAATCATACAAAAATGGAAATAGGAGACCTTTTCGCTCAACAAAAAGACTTTTTCAATTCAAACAAAACCAAAAGTGTAAGTTTTAGAATAGAACAATTAAAAACTTTTAAAAACCTTCTAAAAGAAAATGAAGGTTTACTTTATGATGCCATCTATGAAGATTTTGGAAAGTCTGAATTTGAAACTTACGTGTCTTAATTGGCTTTGCTATACCACGAGATCAATGGTTTAATAAAAAACGTAAAAAAGTGGAGTAAACGAAAAAAGGTAGCCACTGGAGTGGCCAATTTTCCGGCAAAGAGTTACATCATCCCAGAACCTATGGGTGTTACCTTGGTGATAGGCACCTGGAATTACCCCTATCAGCTCTCTCTAGTGCCCGCCATTACATCACTAGCAGCAGGAAACACCGTTATCCTAAAACCTAGTGAACTACCTGCCAAAACCTCTCAAGTAATGGCGCAAATTATCAATGACAATTTTCCAAGCAACTATTTCCATGTAGTAGAAGGGGGTGTAAAAGAAACCACAGAGCTATTAGAACATCCCTTTAACAAAATATTTTTCACTGGTAGCATTCCAGTTGGCAAAATCATTTATCAAGCCGCAGCAAAACATCTAACACCTGTCACACTAGAACTTGGGGGCAAGAGTCCAACATTCGTCCTTTCTGATACGGATATTAAGATGACTGCAAAGCGAATTGTTTGGGCAAAGTTCCTAAATGCAGGCCAGACTTGTATTGCTCCTGACTATATTTTAGTAGATCAATCCATTGAGGCACCATTTCTAGAAGCCTTAAAAAATGAAATTGGATGCAACTATAAAAACAAGGCTGACATTGAGGAAAACTATTTAAGAATAATTTACAACAAAAATTTTGACCGACTTAGTAATTTGATCCGGACAGGTCAGGTTTATTTTGGAGGTAATTTAAATAGAGACAATAGGTTTATAGAACCAACAATTCTTCAAAATGTAACTTTTGAGTACGAAGTTATGAAAGAGGAAATTTTCGGCCCAATTCTCCCTATTTTATCTTTTACCAACCTTGAAGAGGCAATACAGACAGTAAAGGAAAGACCAAAACCGCTTTCTTGTTATATCTACTCGAAAAACAGAAAAACAATTAATAAACTATTGAATGAGCTTTCATTCGGAGGAGGAGCTGTAAATGACAGTGTAATGCACCTGTCTAACACCAACCTTCCATTTGGAGGCGTAGGTTTAAGTGGAATGGGGAGTTATCATGGGAAAGCAGGATTTGACACCTTCACCCATTACAAAAGCATATTAGATAAACCCTTTTGGTTTGAAGGGAATATCAAATATGCTCCATACACAAAGCTAAAAAAAGCAATCATTAAGTGGGCTTATTAATAGCACAACAATGCTTTTAATTAACTCATGAAATTACTTCCTAAGGAAGGCTAATAAATCTATTGAATTATCTGATTTAGATAATATTCAGCGCCTGCTCTTTAATCTTTTCCAATTCATCTTTCATATTGATGACATGGTGCTGAATAGAAGAATCATTTGCTTTAGATCCAATAGTATTGATCTCTCTGCCCATTTCCTGACTTACAAAACCCATCTTCTTACCTTCAGACTTATTTGATTGCAAGACCTCTGCAAACAGGTTCAGGTGGGCTTCTAGCCTGACAACTTCTTCGGTAATGTCTAACTTCTCAAAATAATAAATGAGCTCTTGCTCAAATCTGTTTTTATCAAAATCCTGGTCTTTTACCCATTCGGAAAAGTTATCTCTTATTTTTTCAATAAGTCTGTTTTTACGAACCGGAACCAAGGCCTTAATGCTATTCAGGTTTTCAGTAATAATAGACAAGCTTTCCTGAAATTTCTCCATCAACACAGCCCCTTCATTGATTCTAAATGAATCGCAATCATTCAAGGCTTCACTTATAATTGGTAAAATAATCTTCCAGGCTTCATTATAATCAGACTTCTCTACATTAACCGTAGTAACGCCAGGAGACTGAAGTGCCAATTTAAAAATATCTGTAGTCGAACCTTTAACCATTCCGGCCATGTCCGCATATTTTTCATAATACCTTTGGAACAGCTCTTCTTGAATCACTATTGGAAGGTCATCTTCTTTTTTAGAGCTGAAATCAATAGAAACGTTGACCTTCCCTCTTTCAAGAATGCCTGAAACTATATTTTTAACCTCTGTTTCCTTTTCAGAAAATTGTTTTGGAGCCCTAAAATTAAGGTCTAAAAACTTAGAATTAAGGGTTTTAACTTCTATTTGAACGGTATAATTATCGTCCTCATATACTGCCAGGCCAAAGCCTGTCATGGATTTTATCATTTCAAAAGATTTTGTATCTAAAAATTATAACCCAAAGTTACATAAAATCTCGTTTTCTCAACCGTATAATTTCTTATCGGCCTGGCAGCATCAAACTTCACATAATAATTGAGCAATACAGTCCTAAGTCCTGCCCCATAACTTTGCAGCCAAGGATTGTTGAAATTGTTAAGCGTAATAACAAATGGTGAACCCTCAGTATTGATCACCTCGGTGTTTTGATCATTTACGCGCTCCCAAGGTGCGGAATTAGACCAGGAAGAACCCGTTTCATAAAACCCTACCAATTGAAAGTTTCGAATAAAATTAGAAGTAATATTACCTCGAGACAGGTATGAGAATAATGGAATTCTCAATTCAGTGCTAAATGTGATTACATTGTTCCCTCTTATTTCGTCATAATCAAATCCACGCAAATCAACGAACTCGGCAAAAAGCAGGTTAGAGTTCTCTACCCCAGCTTCGTTTCTGATAGGAGAAACTTCAGGTCTGTTAGTTGGCGGTTGGTAAAATTTATTAAATAACCAATTCTGCATACCTCCAACCAAATATTTTTGAGGATTACGTCCAAAATACCCACCGGCATATAACCTTGTAGCAAGGGTGATGTTTTTATGGATTTTCTGGTAATTTCTTAAATCAAGGTAAACATTACTAAAGGACCTTTCACTGAGATTGAGCCCCTGATAATGAACCAAACCTATTTTACCTTTAAAACCTTGCTCCATGTACAAGCCCAACAGCCTGGTCTTGTCTATTACTAGCTCCGCTCTACCACCGGCATAATTGACATCTAAACGATTTTGCGGCCCATCCCCTCCTCTAATAATTGAATCCGGATTAAGATTGAAATATTGTGTTTTGGCAATAAAGGGTGACAAACTCACTCTTGCTCCTGTTGAAAAAGGATAAGAAACACCTACCTCAGTTTTGCTAAGCACATATTTCTGAAAAGTAAGATCTCCTTCATTTCTCAATATAGAACGGCGATCAAAGCGTCCGTTTATATCCAATTTGTATTTTCTGTATTCGTACTCAAAATAAAGGTCACTGCCAGAGCGAAAATCTAATGCCGTCAACACTCCGCCTTTTATAGAGTGATTGTCCAGCAAGTCAGTCATTTGACCACTTATATTTAATCCGAATCCCCTCAATGGATCAACAACGAAGGAGGTATTGAGGCTACTTGTGATAAATTGGGGCACATAATCTCTTGGACCTTGCACCCTTTTCACCATGTTTTGTTGCCTGAAGGCATCCAAAATATTACTTCGTCTGTCTGCAAGTCCTGATGGATCCTCTAATGGCTTGGAAGATTCTTGTCCATAAAGTTTGGGTATGGTATCAAAGGTGTAATTGTCTGTGTCAAGGCCTCCTTCTGTTTCAAACCTTAACCTGTCAACATTTATGGCAGCTGTCATAGGCTTAGTAATAGAAGGAATACTGTCTTCTAAAGCATCAACCTTATTTGGCAAGTTTGTCTCAGCAAGTATTTTGCTATCTCCACCAGACAATATTTCTTCAAGATCAACCCCGGCAAGACTGGTATCTGCTGGAGTTAATAAGACATCCTGATTTTCAACTTCAGCGATTGCTTCTGGAACTTCATTGTCCTCTTCTGAAGTTATTTCTTCAACCTGCCTTTGTATTCTTCTATTGGAAATCCTTTCATTCACAAGCTTGGCCTGTTCCAACTGCACCCTTGGAGTACTTGGAGTAAACTGATCCAAATTCGGGAAGTTTTCCAACACTAGCTTGGTCTGGGTACCATCTTTCACTGCATAAGCCCATTTGTTGTTTTGCAGGTCATAATCGAAAGATTCCAAACTTTGATTGAATGCTGAGACTTGGCTTGAAACACTATTTCCTAGTCCTAGGCGCATCAAATTTGTAATCCCACTCTGCTCACTTAGGAACAATATAGTTGCATTGTTTAATTTTGCCGGATAAAGATTAATATGGTTCAAATTGGTAAGCCTGGTTTCGGACACCGTATCTCCCAGGTTTAATTGAAATAAATTATAATAATTAGGGAAATTATGAACATCAATAACTCCAGTCAATAGGCTGTCAGGAAGGTCAACCTTATTAGAGGCGTAAATAATGGTTGAATCATTCAGGTATATTGGCGTTCTATTGTCGAATACATCATTGGTAATCCTCCTTCCCTGTCCTTTCATATTTAAGGTGTAGATTTCTGTTTTACCATTGTTTATCGCAGACAAGACCATGGTCCGGCCATCTGGTGAAAAATCAAGATCCAAAATCTGGGTTATGTTTCTAAGAAAAATTTTATCTTGACTACTTCCGTCAATGGCTCTCATTCTTAAAGTGGTGACACCTCTTTTAAAAGTACCAATTACCAAATTAAGGGTATCCCTCCACGCTATAGTAGGAGTACTGTAATCCGCTTCCTGTTCAAAAGACACATATCCCCCTTTAAAAATCACACTCTCTTTTCCTGAAGAGACCTCCCTTACTTTTACTTTAAATTTCCCCTCAACATTCTCCACATAGGCAAGATTTTTACCATCAGGGCTGAAACTAATGTCTGTAATCTTACCAAATCGATTTTTTGGGGTAACATTGATCACGTTATCCTCATTGATGTCTTTGAAGTTTTCAAAAACACCTTTATTAATATCCATATAAAATTTCATCCATTCTCCGGTGAAATCTTTGAAACGACGGCCTAAGGTGTTGGCTATACTAGTACCTTCATTTCTATTTATTCGACTTAGGTTGAGTATACTTGATAGGTACCTTCTGCCATATTTTTCAACGACATAATTCCAAATGGACTGCCCTACCAAACCGGCCTCCTCATCCTGAAGCTTAAATAATTTAGGGTTTTCATTATCCCTAAGGTAGTGACGGACAAAATCATCCATTTCCCTACTCCAGCCATAAGCCAGGTATTTCGCCGCTCCATCAATAAACCAATCTGGGAAATTATTCACAAGGTTGGACTGGAAAGCATCAGAAATACTAGCCCCATACAACATCTCTTCGATGATTATTTTTGAGGTTTTATACAGCAATTCTTTCTTAAAGGACTCCCATGACCCTAAATAAGCAGCCTCAGCTAGGAGTTTACTGAAAAATGTTTGCCCGTCAACCGTAAAATTATTGGTGTTAAGGTTTAAATTACTTTCTAATAGTTCCTGTTTGGAATTGTAGATAAAAATCTTGGGTTTGGTATAGGCCACATAACCTATAGATTGGGTCAAATTATCAAATTCACTTTCTAAAAAATCAATTGCCATCCTGGCATTTGTTCGACCTCCATCATAATAATATACCTCAAAGTTATTGGAGGTGAAAAAATACCATTCTTTATCTTTATGCTGGATCCTATTTTTTCCAAATTTCTCCTTATTGAACTGCGCCAATAGTTCACCACTAGTGAAGCAAGATATAAGTATACCTATAATTAATAAATATTTAAGTCTCATTTATGTGCCTTAGAATTATTAGCCAATGTTTTAAATATACTTAAAAAATCTATTTATGTTCACTTCTTTGTGAGGTTCCTCACCACAAACCATAAGTTTTACCATCTGCTTACTTAAATAAGGCACCAATGACACCCCCTTGGCTCCGAAACCTCCAAACAAGTAAACGTTATCTTTGCTCGGATGTTTTCCAAGTACGGGTTTTCTATCTCTAATTCCCGGCCTTATTCCTACCTGATGGTCCTTAATCGCTATCACTTCTTTCTCAATTAATTGTTCTAATTTATCAAGAATTTCCTTTTTACCTGCATCGGTAGGACACAAATTGACTTCTGAATTATTATAGGTGGAGCCTACTTTCCCTATGCCCTCACCCATGTCTATCCTAAACACACCTCTATTTATAATTTCAGAAGAATAATAGTCCTGTTTCACAGTAAGTATCTCACCTTTTACAGGAATAAAGGGAATCCAATTGAAAAAAGTATTATTTCTCGCTTGAATTCCATTTGTAAATACGATTTTCTTGGCCAAAATTTCTTTAAACTGCCAATTCCCATCCTTGGTTTGTACCAAATCCTTTTCAGACAGCACAGCCTTAGTAAGCAAATTGCGTTCTCTTAACCATTCGCTATAGCCATTAACCAATTCTAGCGTATTTATATATCCGGTAGATTTAAGTAATACTCCACCAAATGGATCCTTTACTCCCTTATTACGTGATTGGGTAAAAACCTGTTTTATAAAAGCATTGAACTGAGGGTCAGCACTTTTAGCTACCCACTCATTTTGTTCTTCATAAGAAACAAAAGGTCTGTAGATCCCTAAAGAATGTACTAAGTCCTTATCAAGTAAGCGCTCCATCTCATGATAAAATCGTTCTATCTCTTCAAAAAGAATATCCGCTAGCCAAGTTTTCACCAAATTCCTCCCTGTTACAGGATTATACAATCCAGCTGCTATTTTCGAGCTACTGTTGGGGTCTCCATCATCAATAAGGTGAACACTATGACCATCTTGGATAAGTCGATGAGACAAAACAGTTCCTGCCAATCCCTGACCAATTAGTAAAAAATCCACTTCCATGCCTAAAATTAAATCATTCTTTGTTATTTTGATGCAGGAATTCAAATCATTTTAAAATGCTGCAGATTAAATCATTTACATTCAACCCTTTCTCGGAAAATACCTATATCTTATATGATGAAACCAAAGAAGCCCTGATCATTGATCCTGGTTGTTATGAAAAACAGGAAAAGGGTGTATTGTATGATTTTATTGCCAAAGAAGAGCTAACACCGGTAAAAATCATAAATACCCATTGTCATATAGACCATGTCCTAGGTAATGCCTTTGTAAAAAAAACCTACAAAATCCCACTTTGGTTTCATGCTGAAGAAGAAGCTATTTTAAAAGCGGTGAGCACCTATGCCCCCAATTATGGCTTTGCTCAATATCAGGAAACCAATGTAGACCACTTCCTAAAAGAAGGAGAAATAATAAAATTTGGTAATACAGAATTAATACCGATCTGGGTACCTGGTCATTCCCCTGGTCACCTGGTATTGTTCCATAAAAAATCTAAACAATGCATCGCTGGGGACACCTTATTTCAAGGAAGTATAGGGAGAACTGATCTACCTGGTGGAGACCATGCCACCTTGCTGAATGCCATCAAAGAAAAATTGTTTACCCTTCCCGATGATGTGGTGATCTATCCTGGGCATGGACCTAGCACTACAATTGGTTATGAAAAGTTGAACAATCCATTCGTGGGTAAAAACGCAGTAAATTGACCATAAAAAAACACATCCCAAATGTCATTACCAGCTTGAATTTACTCTCAGGTATGGTTGGAATTCATTATGTCATGGTTAATGGCCCTTTTTATGGATTCTATTTTATTATTGCAGCAGCCATTTTTGATTTTTTTGATGGGTTTGCTGCACGGATGCTAAAAGTTCAAAGTCCCATTGGCAAAGAATTGGATTCTTTGGCCGACCTTGTCACTTTTGGGGTTTTGCCATCATTTATCGTTTTCTTGCTTTTGGATGCTGTAAGTACCAATGACTGGATTCCGTATATCGGTTTTTTGATAGGTATACAATCAGCCCTTAGATTGGCCAAGTTCAATATAGATGAACGCCAGGAAGACAGCTTTATAGGTGTACCTACGCCAGCAAACGCACTGTTTTTTTCTACATTACCCTTATTGGGAGCTGCTGTACTATGGATTGGAAACGGACTTGATAACCCTTGGATACTTAGCGGGTTAACTTTGGTCTTCTCCTTCTTGCTAACAGCAGAACTTCCCTTATTGGCATTAAAATTTAAAAACTTTAATTGGAGTGGAAACCAATGGCGTTACCTGGTACTTATAATCTCAGGGTTTAGCCTACTAATTCTGGGCTTTGCAGGAATTCCTATTGCTGTACTTTCTTATATTTGTCTGTCATTGGTCAATAACTGGATGGACGGTCATGGAGATAAGGGGTAAATTTGCTTTCAAATGCTTGATTGGGATAATTGGTAGTCTTTACTACATTCTTCCAGTCTCAGCCCAGCAAACCTATAAATTTCCGGTTTCCAAAGAAGGCGTCTACCACTTAAGCCAAAATCAGGCCACTGTTTGGGGACTAGGAGACCTGGACCAAATCTCAATTTTTGGACAACCCGGGATGTTGGACCAAAAAATTGATAGCAGCATTTTTTTACAAAAAGAGATCCCACAAAAAATTATTGGAGACAAACTCTATTTTTTTCTGGAAGGAGCTGACCAAGCTCTTCTTGAAGATGGAATAGCCCATCTAAATGAGCATCATTATACAGACACCCTTTTTTATTTACTCCAAACAGGAAGCACAGCAAGGAATAAAATCACAAAAACAGAGGAACATAACGAAACAGAAAACAGTCTTGCTCCACCTAAAAATCTTTTTCAGCTTTCTATTCATAAACTGGAAGAAGAAAATCTTTTAAGCTCAGGAAGGGAATGGTACGGCTATAGAACCTTTAATGGTGGCAGCCAGATCATCACAATTGAACAGGCCGCTCCCAACTCAGTTGGTCCTGTTGCTATTTGGGCTCAATTTATGGCGCAGTCTTTTGAAGAAAGCAAATTTACCTTAGCCGCAAACAACCAAGTCATAGGTCAGGTTAGCATTCCTTCTATCCCTAACAGTAGGTATGCGATTAAGGGGCGAGAAACAAGCTTTGCCTCCAATTTCCCTAAACCTGAGGGCAATAAGCCACAAAACATCGTTCTTACTTTTTCCACTCTCAATCCAAATGGCACTGGTTATTTGAAGAACATGCTTTTGGGGTATCCCTTTTTATCCTCCCAACTCCCAGAAGGGGTCTATTATTCTCCTGACAACAGTGCTTATTCTATTGAAACTTCACATCAAGGCATTTGGGATGTCAGTGATTTTTATCAGGTAAAGGATATAAAAACCGACAACCTTCCAACAAGCAAGGCGAAAAAGATTGTAGTTTTTGACCCAGAAAGTTCCTCTGAAATTAAAAACCTTGAGCAAGTAATAGGAAGAAATGAAATTCTAAACGGACAGCCGGAATTCATTATCATTACTTCTGCCTCTCTATTCAGCCAAGCAAAACGACTTTCAGATTTTAAAAATTCAATGGGATTGCCTACTGAAGTGGTTTTAGTAGAAAATATTTATAATAGCTACGGCTATGGCAATCCTGACATTAGTAGTATTAGAAATTTTTTAGCTGCGTATTGGCTAACAACTGGCCGACTAAAAAATGTTTTGTTCTTTGGTAAAGGCAGTTTTGATTACAAACATAAGTTAGGTGGCAGGCCGAACTTAGTGCCAACTTATAGTTCCAGAGTAAGTCTAAATCCGTTGACCACTTATGGGTCGGACGATTATTTTGGCTTTTTAAACATGGGAGAAGGTGAATGGTTGGAATCTCCGGAAGGAGATCATCATCTATCCATCGGCATAGGAAGAATCCCAGCCATCAACTCCAGAGAAGCAAAGATTGCGGTAGACAAAATAATCACTTACCAAACTGGTAATCTAGGAAAATGGAAAAAGAAACTTTTATTTGTGGCTGATGATGGGGACAATAATATTCACCTTAATGATTCTGAGAAGCATACAGCTTACTTACACGAATATTCTCCCGAGTTTGAGCTAAAAAAACTATACCTGGACAATTTCCCTCAGGAGATGACTGATAACCCACAAACTGCTATAAAAGCCAGGGAAGCCTTAATTAAGAACATTAAAGAAGGCCTATTATTACTCAACTATATTGGTCACGGCAATGAGCTAAACCTGACCGCTGAAGGACTGTTTAGTGTAAGCGATATTCAAGATTGGCCCGTCACCAACCGTTATCCGGTAATTGTGACAGCAACATGTGAATTTGGAAGGCATGACAGTCCTTTTATTAGATCTGGGGCCGAAGAACTTCTACTGGCCGAACAAAAAGGAGCTATCGCTATTCTTACTACTGGTCGACCTGTTTTTAGCAGCATTAATTATTCCCTAAACAAAGCGTTTATAGAAGCGGCTTTTAAACAAGGTGAAGCATTGACCTTGGGGGAAATATTTAGAGACACAAAAAACAATAGCCTCAATGGCCCTCTGAATAGAAATTTCTCCCTGCTTGGGGATCCTTCCTTAAGACTTGACCTGCCCATTTACCACGCCGAAGTGAGAGAATGGATGGAAATAGACACGCAAATAACTACAGATCAACTAAGCGGACTCAATCGTCTGGAATACAAAGGTAAGGTAGAAGACCCCTTGACTGGAGCAAGTGTCACTCAGTTTGACGGCAACTATGAAATAACGATTAATGCACCTCCAAGTCAAATAGAAACCCTAGGAGATGAAAGTTCAAAAACCTTTTACACCGATTATTCCCAAACCTTGTATAGGGGGACAGGGAAAGTAGAGAAAGGAAGTTTTACAGGAGAAATTTTACTCCCTAAATTAGAAGGCTATTCCAATGATGAAATTCAAGTAAGTTTATTTGCGATCCATAACGATTTAAATAGAGAAGCATATGGGGCTAATAAAATTACAATCAACCCAAAAGAACCTGACATTAACCCAGAAACAAACAGTCCGACCATAGAAGTATGGATCGCCGACAGCTTACAAAGTAAGTCTCAGATTTCTTTTAGAAATACTCCCGTTTGGCTCCACCTTGCAGATAAATCGGGCATAAAAATAGATGAACCTTCAGGTATCACTCTTCAGGTAAATGAAAATCCAGCCCTATCCTTAACCAACGAATACTATGCCCTAAACGGAAGTTATAAATCTGGAAAAATCAAAGTGTGGGCAAACGATTTAATAGAGGGAATAAACGAACTTTCCTTCACCATTTATGATCAATTAGGAAATAGCACCCAACATACTGAAATAGTGGAAGTAAAGGGAAGTAATCAGCTAAAAATAGAAAATATTTTGGTTTACCCCAATCCGGCCACAGATGAAGTTAATTTTAAAATAGTACACAATCGCCAAGGTGAAACCATTAATTTAAGTTTAAATTTATTTTCTTTACAAGGAACTGAAATATTTTCTTACAAGGGACGTTTTCCAAAAGCTGAGCGGTCAATAATAGACATCCAGTGGATATTTTTAAACAGTAATTCCCAAAATCTAATAAAAGGAACTTATCTTTACAATTTAAATCTATATTCTGAGGAGGATGCAACTTCAGATATAATAGCAGGTAAAATCATTATTCAATGAAAGCAATTAAAAACATTTGCCCAATTTTTATTTTTTTATTGGTCTTTAGCTCCTTTCAGGTTGAAACTAAAGCCCAAAACTCTTTAGAACTTACCAGGCAAGATGGGACCAGAAGGGTAATCATTACAGCAGTTCCCTTTCTAAACTTCGCCCCTGACAGTCGACATTCTGCAATGGGTGATGCTGGAGTGGCTACTTCAGCCGATGCCAACTCAGCTCATTGGAATGCAGGGAAACTTGCTTTCATTGAGGACGACATGGGCTTTTCCCTTTCTTATTCGCCATGGCTAGGAAGACTGGTTCCAGACATGTCCCTAAACTACCTAACAGGATACAAGAAAATTGATGATGTATCGGCTTTTGGTATTGACCTTAGGTATTTCAATATGGGGGATATTGTTTTAACGGATGGCCGGGGTAATTCCTTAGGAGATTTTAGTCCTAGAGACATCGCCATTGGTGGTACTTATTCCAGAAAACTTTCAGACAATTTGTCTTTAGGTATTAGTGCCAGATTTATACATTCCAATTTATCCGGAAATATCAGTTCTTCAGGAGGCAACGAGAGTCGCCCGGGTGTTTCGGTAGGTACCGATGTAGGAATCTATCATACCTCAGAAATACTAATGTCTGACAAAGTAGGTGTACTATCCTGGGGAATTAGCCTTTCCAATATAGGCCCTAAAATCACTTATAACAGTGCAGATGACCTAGATTATCTACCCACGAATTTTAGAATTGGAACAGCATTAACCATTCCTATGGATGAGCGGAATAAAATCACCTTTGCGCTTGATCTAAACAAATTAATGGTACCAAGTCCACCAGTTTATAAGGTTGATGAAAATGGGCAGTTTGTCATTGATCCCAATACAGGTAACAAAGAAATTGAATCTGGAAAAGATCCTTCAAGAGCTTTAATAAGTGGCATGTTCGGTTCTTTTACTGATGCTCCGGATGGCTTCAGCGAGGAACTTCAAGAGGTGATGATTTCTTTTGGTACAGAATATTCCTATGATGACAAATTTGCGCTTAGAGCTGGTTATTTCCACGAAAATGCTGATAAGGGCGGACGAAGATACTTCACGATGGGAGTAGGTTTCAAATACAATAGACTTGGGTTTGATTTCTCCTACCTTGTACCACAGGTTCAAAACCATCCTTTGGCAGAAACACTTAGATTCAGTCTGCAATACAACGTTCAGAAATGAGTATAGACCGAAGTCTGGCACCTCCTTATAGTATCCCTGAAAAGATTCATCTCAATCCTCCTGAACTAAGGTTTTTAGCCAATGGAATACCCTTGTATTATATTCCTTTTCCGAATATTGATGCGGTAAAAATTGAGGTCATTTTTCCGCTTAAAAATACCGAAAGTAATCCGTATAAACCTTTGCTGCCTTTCTTCACCTTACACATGATACTGGAAGGCACGAAAATGCTTAGCTCGGAAAAACTGGATGATTTTTTTGATTTTAACGCCTCAGAAGTCGATATCATTTCCGGCTATGAAAGACAAGGATTAAGCCTACTGAGTACCAAGCAACACTTATTGGAAGTTTTGCCTGTATTCAGGTCCCTTTTCACTGATGCAACTTTTCCTGAGAAAGAACTTAAAAAGAGAAAATCGCAGAAAAAATTAAGTATCAGTATTAAAAAAGAACAAACCTCTGCTCGTGCCAATCAACTGATACGGGGAAGCCTCTTTGAAAAAGGCCATCCATTCGGCCATCAAATCATTGAGCAGGATGTAGACGACATCAATCACAGTGACCTTCAAAACTATTACAACAATAGTTTTTTAATCGCTCCTCAGATTTTTTTAACAGGACAATTGTCCGATGAAGAGATGAAGGCAATTGAGGCTACTTTCAGCGATTTACCTATATCAAATGAAAAAACTGTTTTTCAGGAAACTGGTCAAATTCAGCCTAGAAGACAAACTGAAAACAAATCAGAAGCTTTACAATCCAGCATAAGAATCGCCAAATGGATGGTTCCAAAATCACATCCGGATTATCCAGCATTATCGGTTCTCAACACCCTACTTGGCGGGTACTTCGGAAGTAGGCTTATTAAAAACATCAGAGAAGAAAAAGGCTACACTTATGGTATCAATAGCTTCCTTGGTGAATTGAATGGAAATGAATATTGGATGACCGTAGCGGATGTAAAAGGCGGCTATGGAGATGCCGTAATTCAGGAGGTCTACAAAGAAATTGAACGTCTTAAAACTGAACCTGTCCCAGCATCTGAACTGGAAATCATCAAAAATTACCTGGCAGGAAGTTTATTGTCAAACTTCAGCAACCCATTTGATCAAATGAGCCATTTCCAACAGGTACATTTTCAGGGGATGAATTTTGATTACTTTACTCGCCATTTGGAATACATCAAACATTTTGATGGAGCGGATATCATGACAATGGCCAACAAGTATTTTGATCAAGAAGACATGCTTGAAGTAGTCGTAGGTGCCGGATAAAGCTCCTACTTTAATCAAAGGATCTTTGCCTCCATTTTTCATAACCAGCAGAAAGATCCCACTTTATTTTGGACCAAGAATAATAAAGCAAAAACCATAAATTTATAGGATATAGGGTTTTATAAAGTTTCAACATCTTCAAGGCTATATCAAAATTAGCAGATACTGTTGCATGCTTTATTTCATGAAGTAGCCTTAACCGAAGGGCTTCCTTATCGCTACGGCACTTGACCATCCCCGCTATTTTTTCACAAACAATTAAAGTAGAAGGTAATAATTGAGAGTTTCTAGACTTGTACTGCTGTTGTGACAAAGAATCCTTTATAATTCTTTTGTTTACAGTTAGATAATCCCCATAAACAAAAGAATACTTAGCCGCCATTCTCACTAGAATATCAAAATCTTCGTAGCTTAAATTTTCATCATAAGCTCCAACCGATCTAAAAGCATTTGCCTCCATCACTAAGGTGGGAGAACTGATGGCATACCTCTTGATTACCGTTCCAAAAACATCGCCTTCTACAATTGGGACTTTTGCCTTTCCCTCTTTATTTGTGGGGTAAAAAGATTGCACCTTTCCATTAGGAAAATGCTCCAAAGCATTACTGAAATACACCTTGGCATTACTTTGTTGTAGGTGGGCTAAGGCCAATTCTAAATGCCTTGAATCTAAAAAATCATCCGCGGCTAAATCCACCAAGAAACAACCCTTTGATTTAGCGAAGGCCTGATTAAATGCCTTACAGTAGTTCATTGGTTTTTCGTGATAGAAGGATTTTGTTGGGATCTTTTCAACATTGGCATCCAACCACAAATTAATTTCAAGCCTTGAATGGTCAGTACTACCATTGTCAACAATAAAGAGTTCAATAGGTCTGTGGGTCTGCTCCAAGACACTATTCAGTGCTTGGGCAACATAATCCCCCTGATTATAACATGTGCAGATCACTGTCACCAAGTGTTTTTCTTCTTTTAGTTTCACAGACCTATTGCTTGATTACTTCATCAGCTTAATTCAAATGACTAAATTAGCAAATGAAAGTGGAGATTATTAAACAAAGCCAATAATAATGGAGGATACTTATCGCAGTATTGACAAACCTTCGACAGGTATTTATAAAGAGAAAGGAAGTAAATTTTTATCCTTTGCTTATCCAGTAGATAGCGAAGAGGAAATTCAGGAATTAATCCATCAACTCAAAAAGCAGTATTATGACGCACGGCACTATTGCTATGCCTATGTACTGGGCAAGGACATGGGTACCTACAGAGCAAATGATGACGGGGAACCCAACCACAGCGCTGGAGACCCCATTTTAGGCCAAATTAGATCCAACGAGTTGTCCCATATATTGATTGTGGTCGTTAGGTACTTTGGCGGTACCAAATTAGGCGTTGGTGGACTCATACGTGCCTATAAAACAGCCGCAGCTGAAGCTATTTCTTCCGCAAACACCATTATAAGGACTGTAATGGTACCCTTTTCCATTACTTTTGATTACTTGTCAATGGATGAAATAATGAGGACCATTAAGAGGTATGACCTAAAAATAATCGCTCAGGAATTTGACAACAACTGCCTTATAAAACTGGAATGCCGAGAAGGATTAATGGATGAAGTGGTAGAAGTATTAACCGATATACCTTCTTCAAAGCTTATTTAAGTAGAAAAAATCTCATCCAAATAGCCTTCTTTTTGTAGCTTCAGAAAAATCTCCAAACAAGCCCAGGCATCTGTGGCTGCATACAGCATTTGCTTGTTGGTCAGCACTGGCGCTTCCCAATTTGATACCTGTTCAGATTTTGAAATTCGGATCCCCAATACCATCGCACTAAGGTTTCTAACACCTACGTTAAGGAATCCTACTCTTTTTAATTCTTCATTCAAATCAAAAAATGAATCTGGATTAAATTTAGGAGAGATTTTTTTCAATGCTTTCAAATCATCCCTTACTGCCGCACCTACTTTTACAATGCGAGGGTTTTCCAAAATTGCTTTGGCACTAGGTGGAAAACCTGTATTATTCAGCCGAATCAGGTAAGCATTTTTGGTGGTGGAAAGCTGCAATAATGCCACCTCATAACTTACCCCTTTTCTAAATGCCGGTCTTGTTTCTGTATCAAAACCTATGATCCGGCTGGCATTCAAATCCTTCTCCATTTCACGAAGGCCCTCTTCATCTTCAACCAATATTATCTTTCCTGGAAAAGCTCCCAAGTCCAATGCATTAACTTCTTCTTTACTTATTTTTAATGGTATCATGCCCCGATTTCTTCTTCGTTGATGGTTTTCATTTCTTTTTTTGAATAATAGTTGATTCCCCAGTTAAAATAACCAAACAATATGGTCATAAATGGACTTATAATATTAAAAAAACAATAAGGAGCATAGGCCAGTGTCGCTACTCCCAAAACAGAAGCCTGAGTTGCTCCGCAAGTGTTCCAAGGTATCAACACCGAAGTCACAGTTGCACTGTCTTCCAATGTTCGACTCAAGTTTTCGCCTTTCAATCCACGCTTACGATAAATGTCTGCATACATTCTACCAGGAACCAAAATCGCCAGATATTGATCTGATGTGGTAATATTAAAGAACAAACCCGTGCCTGCTGTAGCAGCGATTAGCGATCCTACAGAATTAACTTTACTAATAACAGCTTCTGCGATTACCTTCAACATACCACTTACCTCCATAATGCCTCCAAAAGCCATGGCGCAGATAATCAACCATACAGTATAAAGCATTCCTGACATCCCGCCTGTTACCAATAATTCATTCACAATCTCATTGGAAGTAAGTATAGCTGTATCTCCATAAAGTGCCTTCATTACTATTTTAAAAGACTGAAGTGAGAGGCTACCCTCTATGCTTGAAATACTTGCCAGATCGCGAATTACTTCCTGCTGAAAAAGCACTGCAAATATAGCTCCCAAAATAGCGCCTGCTAAAAGCACCGGGATCGCAGGTACTTTTTTGACAATCAAAATAAAAACAATCACCGGAACAAGAAATAACCAACCATTGATGGAAAAGGTACTGGATATAACCCTAGATATTTCTTCAACTTGGCCGACTGTTCCTTCACGGTTACCTATAAACCCAATCGCTGCAAAGATAATTAGGGTAATTATAATCGAAGGCACAGTGGTTTTCATCATGTGCTTGATATGGGTAAACAAATCCGTCCCTGCCATAGCTGGTGCAAGATTAGTGGTATCTGAAAGTGGAGACATTTTGTCCCCAAAATAAGCTCCGGAAATGATCGCTCCACCTACTAAACCTTCACTAAAACCCAATGCTTTCCCAATGCCAAGCAAGGCCACCCCAACGGTAGCGACTGTGGTCCAACTGCTTCCTGTAGCAATAGAAACAACCCCACAAACCACACATGCAGCGACCAAAAACACAGTAGGATTTAAAACCTTCAATCCATAATATATCATGGCAGGAACAATCCCACTAAGCATCCATGTTCCTGCAAGGGCTCCGATCAGCAATAAAATAAGTATTGAGGACATGGCAGAAGAAATGCTATTGATCATTCCCTCTTGAATCTTCTCCCACTTTACATTCAAGCGGATAGAAGCAATTAAGCCCGCCACTGCTGCCGATACAATAAGCACCAATTGATTCGATCCAGACAAACCATCTGTTCCAAATACTTTTATATTGATCGCCAATAGAACTATCAAGAAGACAATTGGAAATAATGCTTCCGAAATAGAAGGTCTTTTGGAAGTTTTATCCATGAGTTTTCGTTATTATCAACATTAAAGTCCTACTTGAGTTTCGCACAGATTTACCAATGTCTTGTTAAAAATATTTTAAGCCTATAGACTGCAATCCATTCGGACTTACCACAGTCTTTCTTTGATTTTGCTAGCGGCAGAATGGATCATTTTAAAATTAAAGCACTCCTTGGGAAAATTCTAATCTCATCCCCGATTCCACGCATTTTTACTTCGATTTTACTACTATTTACCACTCAACGGCAAAAATCCAAGGTTGTTTTGGGGATTTTTAATTAATCATAGCATTTAATCCAGTTTAAAGTTATAAAAATTTATGAGTTTTTGGCTTGCAAGTGAAGTTCTCTTTACAAATTAATAGCTAATTAAACCCGGATTATGTAATAGAATTTCTCCGCCCTGACAATGGTCAGGGGTGAAGCCTGTCCCATGTTTACGGGAAGTGTTGCAATCGAGACAATCAGACTGTTTGGAGATTTTAGCATAGCACCGCTATGGTGAAATTGAAAACAGCAACGAAGTGGCTGATTTTAAAGCGATTTCAGCACGTAATAGAATGTCTATTGCATATTTCGGGCAATGTCGTTTAGTTAAGGTTTATAAGTTATAAAATTACTGGGTCTGGCAGTATACCTTTTTATTCTAGGAACTGACCTGTTGGGCCGTATTATTTCAAGTTGAAGCAACAGTTTGAAAGCATAATCAGATATTTTTCCAATGATTTTGTCCATTCCTTGTTTGAGTTGATCAATTATAGATTTGGTTTTACGATACGCCTGGGTTCTGTTGATCTGATAAGTGTTTTTCCGTTTTTTATTACAGTAGTCAATCCCTTTTTTGGTAAGTGTTTTACTGAGAATGTTGCTCAAGTTGGCCCTGAGAATGATTCTATTAAAATCCTGGAGAACGGCCCTGGCCGTCTTTCCGCTCAGGTTTTCAAGTTCCGCCCTAGTTTTGAGTAGCTTGAAAGACTCTTCAACAGGCCATCTTTTCCTGTAGAGCTCACGTATTTCCTTGACAGGGTACTTCTTATGGTCAACTAGGTTGGTTATCAATATATGGTCTTCTCCTGATGCAATCGGTACCCGTACGAGCCTTAACTTGAGTGCCTCAGTAGGAATATTCCTTTCCCTACACCTGTTTAAGGCCTCTTTGGAAGGGGACACCTCTATGATCTGCTGTTTTTGGGTAGATGCTAAAAATGCCTTTGCATGTTTCCATCTGTTTGCCTTTACCCTGATGACAAAGGATTTCTGTTGCTGAACCAATGAGGACATGAGCCAAAAGGCCGCATAAGCCCTATCCATTATAAGCAGATCGCCCGGCCCTAGACAGGGAAGATGACTTTCACACAGAGCAAGTTCACTTGTCCTGTAATGTTTGATCTTGGCATCTATACTGATTTGGTTGAGTACATCGTAGGCTTGGGAAACACGGGCTAACACTACTTTTCTCCCGTTTTCAGTCCGGGTTTCGAAATGGCCAAAACCTTTTGCCAATTCTTTGCTGTAAGGAAGCTGCAAAGTACTGCCGTCGATACCTATAAGCCGAAAACCTTTCCATTTACGGATATGGCTGGCTTTATTATAATAAAAAGAACATTGTTGTTCATTGAGCCATGTAAACACCTTGGGGTTTAGTTTGGATCGTTGCTGACTGAATGCTCCTTTGGAATAGCTGACCGATTTGTCGGAAAAAAAATTATCAAGTTCTTGCTGAACACTCGATTTACCCAGGCCCAACATGAAGTAGATAAGATCTGTAAAACCCAAACACCGCTGACGAACAAACGCTGTGTTAGTCGTACGGAACCTATCGCGTGTTAATCCATTTTCTATATTGTTTTTTAATAGTTTTAAAAAGTCCTTCGAAAAGGAAAAGGACTTGATTGTTGTTAGATTATTTTCAAAAAAACTACGCTCCCTTTTCTTTCCTAAAAATAATAAAAATTCCTTAACTAAACGACATTGATATTTCGGGTTAAAAGTCTATGAAGAAAATTTCACTTGAAGAAATGGTATGATTTTCTCGGAATAATTTTTACCTTATAGGTACTTTTCCCACCATAAACGAATAAATATGAGGAAAATAGACAGTCTATTAATAGAATATGGCACCAGCCATCAAAACCCAACCAATAAAATCATTCACTGGTTTTGTGTTCCTGCCATCTTTTTCAGTATTGTTGGACTGATATACAGTATACCGCCAGGACCTTTAGCAAGTTTGGATTATTTGTTGAGTAATTTCACCAATTGGGCCACTGTCACTTTAATTCTTGTCTTGTACTATTATGTTACCCTCTCTTTTCCTTTGGCCTTAGGTATGTTTTTATTTTCAGCAGTATGTTTGTCTGTTGCGGACTTATTAACCTTGTATTTACCTTTCCCCCTATGGCTTTTTTGCACCGTTCTTTTCATCGTCGCCTGGATTTTCCAATTTTATGGACATAAAATTGAAGGCAAAAAACCTTCTTTCTTAAAGGATTTACAATTCCTATTAATCGGCCCTGCATGGCTGATGCATTTCATTTATAAGCGTTTAGGTTTAGCTTACTGAATAAACAAAACAGTCCTTTGGGCAATCTCTTCTTGGATCAATTATTTTCATAACGATTCCTTAGCACTGTTTTCTCTTTATTATAGTATATTCAAACCCATTTGTTTCAATTCCTATAACTATGAACTCTTTTATATTAGCAGTTGCGGAATTACCCTTACTGTCCGACATAGTAGTAATCTTTGGCTTAGCTACCTTAGTAATTTTGCTCTTTATGAGACTCAAGTTACCCACCATTATTGGGTACTTACTCACCGGAGCCATTGCAGGTCCCTATGGACTCTCCCTTGTATATGCTTCCACTGCTGTGGAAGTTTTATCAGAGATAGGCGTAATTTTATTGCTATTTGTAATCGGCCTAGAGTTTTCTCTTAAAAGCTTAATGGCCATTAAAAAGGCTGTATTTATTGGGGGAAGCCTACAGGTGACCCTTACCATTGGAGTCACTGCAATGATCAGTTACCTGTTTGGTTTTGATTGGAACATCGCTGTATTCTTTGGTTTCCTCTTTGCATTAAGTAGTACCGCCATTGTATTAAAGTTGTTGCAGGAGTCTGGACAGGTAAATACCATTTCAGGACGTACCACCTTGGCCATTTTGATCTTCCAGGACATCATTATTGTCCCATTGGTACTATTCACCCCTATGCTTGCCGGAGAGTCTGACAATGTCCTCCTATCGCTCTTTTACCTTGCGCTTAAGGGAGGCCTGGTAATCGTTCTCACCATCATCAGTGCTAAATACCTTATCCCTCAGTTATTGTACAGGGTGGCCAAGACAAAAAATGAAGAACTTTTCCTTTTAAGCATCATCGTAACATGTTTTGCTGTTGCTTATGTCACGTCTTTACTTGGTCTATCCCTTGGTTTGGGGGCATTCTTGGCGGGTTTGATTATCAGTGAATCCGAGTATAGCCACCACGCCACGGGTAAAATTTTACCCTTTAGAGAAATATTTCTGAGTTTCTTTTTCGTTTCGGTAGGGATGTTGTTTGATATCAGTTTTTTGGCCGAACACTTCTTGCTTATATTGGCTTTGGTAGCCCTTACTTTTGTGGTAAAATTCACGGTTACCTCCTTAGCTGTAAAGTCCTTAGGAACGAGCTACAAAGAATCCTTTATAGTGGGTTTTTCTATCTTCCAAGTGGGTGAATTCTCGCTCTTGCTTGCTAAAGAAGGTTTGAAATATGAATTGCTGGACAATACTACTTATCAGTTCTTCTTGGCCATCTCAATATTGACAATGATCATCACCCCCTTTGTGCTCAAGCAAAGGGAAAATCTCGCTTGCAAAGTACTTAACATTCCTATGCCTCAGAAATTCAAGAAAAAACTTGAAGAAAAAACTCAGGTTCCTGAGCTTAACCTTGAAAAAGACTCGCTTAATGACCATTTGGTCATCATAGGTTATGGTTTGAATGGGAGAAATCTTTCCAGAGCAGCGAAAAGGGCAAAAATCCCTTATGTAATTATTGAGATGAACCCTGAAACTGTAAAAGTAGAGGCAGCAAAAGGCGAACCCATTGTATATGGTGACGCGGCCAATGCTGTGGTATTGGAGCATGTTCAAATTCACAAAGCCAGGGTGGCCGTTATTGCCATTTCAAACCAACCTGCCACGAGTGGAATAATTGAGAACATCAGGACAGCTTCTCAAAGTGTATTTATAATTGTAAGAACAAGGTACGTCAATGAGATCGAATCTATGCTCAACCAAGGCGCTGATGAGGTGATTCCTGAAGAATTTGAAACGTCAATAGAAATATTCACAAGGGTACTGTACAAGTACCTCGTTCCAAAAGGAGAGATTGATGATTTTACCAACGATGTGAGACACCACAATTATGAGGTTTTCCGTACCCCATCAAATGACAGCTCAGTACCTACCTTGGACATTCCTGAAATAAACTTTGCTGGGATAAAAATCGAAAAAGACCATGGCACTTATATAGGTAAATCATTAAAAGACAGCAACCTGAGAGGAAACACCGGAATTAATTTAGTAGCTATAAAAAGAGATGGAAAAACAGTAACAGAAATCACCGGCAATACCAAGGTCAAATTGGGAGACATTGTTTATGTGGTTGGAAAACCAGAGGCTTTAGAGCTTTTTGAAGAAGAAGTAGGTATTAGCTAAATAATCGTCAATAAAAAAGCCCTGTCATTTAATCCTGACAGGGCATTTCTTATTATTAACTCCAAAGAAATTGCTACTAAATAATAAGCATTGCATCTCCATAACTGAAGAATTTATAATTTTCCTTGATTCCTTCTTGATAAGCTTTCATGATAAGGTCATAACCACCAAAGGCTGACGCTGTCATCAATAAAGTAGACTCAGGCAAATGAAAATTGGTAATCAATCCATTTGCGATTTTGAATTCATATGGAGGAATAATAAACTTATCTGTCCATCCACTGCTAGATTTCAATCTACCATTGGCAGTAACAGAAGACTCTATTGTTTTCAATGAAGTTGTCCCTACAGAAACAACCCTTTTCTTTTGGTCCAGAGCAGTATTGACCAAGTCAACTGTTTCTTGAGGAATGTCATAATTTTCAGAATCCATCTTGTGCTTGGTAAGGTCTTCTACATCCACTTGTCTGAATGTTCCCAATCCAATATGCAAGGTAATAGGGCTTACCTCCACACCTTTTATTTCAAGGCGTTTCATCAAATGAGGGGTAAAATGAAGACCTGCCGTAGGAGCAGCAACAGCACCTACATGCTGAGCAAAGATGGTTTGATACCTTTCCCTGTCTGCATCTACTACGTCCCTTTCAATAAAATCTTTCAATATAGGCGTTTCACCAAGCGTATCTATGGTCTTGTAGAATTCCTCATCAGTACCGTCGAAAAGAAATCGAATGGTTCGGCCTCTTGAAGTAGTGTTGTCAATCACTTCAGCTACCAAATCACTGTCCCCAAAATAAAGCTTGTTACCAACCCTTATTTTTCTGGCAGGATCTACCAAAACATCCCATAGCCTAAGTTCCTGATTGAGTTCTCTTAATAAAAAGACTTCGATCTTCGCACCGGTTTTTTCTTTATTACCATAAAGTCTGGCAGGAAATACTTTAGTATTGTTGGTTACAAATACATCCCCTGTATCAAAATAATCGATGACATCTTTGAAAACTTTATGTTCTATTTTACCAGTATCTTTATGAATGACCATCAATCTGGACTCATCCCTGTTCTCTGGTGGATGAAGGGCAATAAGTTTTTTTGGAATTTCAAACTTGAAATCTGATAACTTCATATGTATATATTTAGGAAATACCTATTAAACGTAATTATCGTAAAAAATGCAAAGTTAATAAGAATTAAGCCAGATTCTATTTATATTGTCAAATTGTTTTAAATAATATTGAAATTTGATCGTATTCAGACTTATTTGGGAGAGCTTTCGCTTCGCGATGGATGCATTGAAGTCTAATTTGACAAGGACTATCCTTTCTCTATTAGGCGTTACTGTAGGTATCTTTGCTATCATTGCTGTTTTTACGCTTGTGGACTCACTTGAAAAAAACATCAAAGACAGTCTTACCTTCCTGGGCAGCAATGTGGTTCGGGTTGACCGCTTCCCATTTGCTGCCGGAGGCCAAAACTATCCTTGGTGGAGGTATTTCAGGAGACCTCCTGGAACTTATGCTGAATTTACTTTCTTAGAAGAACGATTAAAAAGTGCCCACTCAGTTACCATTTCTGCCAATACCAGAACAACAGTAAAATCAGGCAGTAACGCTTATGAGATGGCCAATTTGGATGGGGTTGTGTTCAACCACAAAGATGTCTACGACATTCCCATCGACAAAGGACGATTTTTTACAGAAATGGAAATCAATGCAGCAAGAAATGTTGCTATAATTGGGGTTAAGATTGGGAATGCGCTATTTCCTGGCCAAAGCCCAATTGGGAAAACCTTTAAAATTAAAGGATTGAAGTTCACCGTTATCGGTGTCTTTGTAGAAGAAGGTGAAGGACTATTTGATGCCCCATCCAAGGACGAGGCTTTATTGGTACCTTACGGTGCTTTCAGTAAACTGTTCTATGTGGGAAAAAATGGCATAGAGCCAATAATTGCCGCCAAAGGATTGGATGATGACCCTGGGCTTGTGATGCTGGAAAATGAAATGGCAGGGCTGCTGAGGGCAAAAAGAGGATTAAAACCTACGGCTGAAAACAATTTCGCATTAAACAAATCAGAGTTTATCCAAGACGCTATAGGTTCTATCTTTGCCGTAATATCTATTGCAGGAGGTGTAATTGGAGGTTTCTCTATTTTAATTGGAGGATTTGGAATCGCCAACATTATGTTTGTATCCGTAAAAGAGCGCACTGGAATTATTGGTATTCAAAAGTCTCTTGGAGCTAAAAATTATTTTATCCTGCTTCAATTTCTATTCGAAGCCACAGTGTTAAGTCTTATTGGTGGTTTGTCAGGACTTTTAATTGTTTATGCTGCCACTTTTGTCTCTTTGGGCAACCTGGAGATTATTCTCACCTTTAAAAATATTCTCCTTGGATTGGTATTGTCTTCCGCTATAGGTATTATTTCCGGAATTATTCCCGCCTCATTGGCAGCCAAAATGGATCCGGTAGTTGCTATCAGAATGTGACAACCACTACCGGAGATAATTATTTTAAGCCTAAATAAATTTATTCTGCAGCCTTGCTGCTCTTTTTACTCGACTTGGCTTTTTCCTTATCTGATTTAATTATACCAGCTTTTTCTTTAATCTTGAATTCTATTTCATCCATTAATTCAGGATTGTCCAAAAGAAGGTTTTTCACTGCATCTCTTCCTTGTCCCAATTTATTGCCTTCATAAGAAAACCATGAACCTGCCTTCTTGACGATTTCAAATTCCACACCTAGGTCAATGATCTCCCCTACTTTGGAAATACCTTCACCATACATGATGTCAAACTCTACCACTTTAAATGGAGGAGAAACCTTGTTCTTAACTACTTTAACTTTGGTTCTATTTCCAAGAATATTGTCCGGCCCATCTTTTATTTGACCAATTCTACGGATATCTAATCTTACAGAAGCATAAAACTTAAGTGCATTACCACCCGTGGTTGTTTCAGGATTACCAAACATTACGCCTATCTTCTCTCTCAACTGATTGATAAAGATACAAGCACAACCTGTTTTGTTAATCGCTCCTGTAAGCTTCCTTAAGGCCTGAGACATCAATCTGGCCTGAAGTCCCATTTTGGAATCCCCCATTTCACCTTCAAGTTCACCCTTAGGAACCAAAGCAGCTACGGAGTCAATCACGATAATATCAATGGCACCGGACCTGATAAGGTGCTCTGTAATTTCCAAAGCCTGCTCACCACTATCGGGCTGGGAGATGAGTAAATTCTCAGTATCTATCCCCAACTTTTCTGCATAAGCCTTGTCAAATGCATGTTCAGCATCTATAAATGCAGCCAGACCACCTGCTTTTTGTGCCTCAGCTATGCAATGCATAGACAAGGTGGTTTTACCAGATGATTCCGGACCATATATCTCTATGACTCTCCCTCTCGGTACTCCTCCTATGCCTAGGGCCATGTCCAAGCCTAAGGATCCTGTAGAAATAGCAGGTACATCAAGTACCACATTATCGCTCAATTTCATTACAGTCCCTTTGCCGTAAGTTTTTTCCAACTTATCCAGGGTAAGCTGGAGGGCTTTTAATTTTTCAGTATTTCCACTCATAGTCTCTCTTCAGATATTCACTAATGTTCATTCCTAATGTGAAAGTAAACATTAGGGAGATCATTAACAACTATTGAATAACCATTGTTAGCGCAATTCATTATAGTACATTTGGATAATCAAACATCAGTCTCTGAAATCCACAATGGTATGAACTTTGAAGTAAACCAATTAAAAAAGGCATGATCATGTACTTTCAATCTCTTGTCATAGTATTGTTGTTGTTCTTTCAAACGGCCTCAACAAATCAATTCCCGGTCAAAAAAAACGATGCTTTCACCAAAGGAGAGACCCTCACTTTTAATGTGAGTTATTTTCTCTTCAATGCTGCAGAAGCCAAAATGGTCATTGACGATAACATCCACTATATCAATGGAAAACCCACTTATAAGGTCGATGTATATGGCAAAACCCTTAATATTTTCAAATTATTTTATGTAAAAGACAATTGGGGAAGTTATATTGACACTGCCCAAATTATACCTTATCGATCCTATAGGCACATCGAAGAGGGCAATTATAGAAAACATGAAATAATTGATTTTGACCATCAGGACAGAGTGGCCACCCAGAAATTATTCGACAGGGAAAATGAAACAATTACCAAAAGAAAAACCTACGACATCCCATACCAGGTTCAAGACATCGTCAGTGGTTATTATCAACTACGCACAATGGATTTCACAGGGTTAAAAAAAGGTGATAAAATAAACATCAAAGGTTTTTTTGACGAGAAAAATTATAACCTAAAATTAACATACGAAGGGATGGATGATATTTCCACAGATATTGGGGATTTTGACACCCATATTTTCAGTCCTGAAATGCCAAGTAACAAACTCTTCAGGGGTAAAAAACCCATAAAAATATGGATTACGGCAGATGAGAATCGAATTCCTGTCAAAATAAAGGCAAGCATGGTAGTAGGATCTATTAATATGGAAATTGTCTCTGCAGAGGGGTTAAGAAACAATTAATTAACATTAAATTAAAACTTAATTCACATAGATTGGTTTTTACGACTGCCTGCTTCTATGAATGAGCTTGGTCACGGTCAATACATCTATTTGTTTTTTTATAATTCTTATCTTTGGGAATAAATTTAAACGAATTGTTTTTAAGGAATTCAAACAATGGGTAGTAATCAAAAGCAAAGGGTATTGGTCGTAGATGATGAGGAAGACATCATTGAAATCCTAACCTATAACCTGGAAAAAGAAGGCTATGAGGTCAACTCAGCAAGCGACGGTATCAATGCAGTAAAAAAAGCTGCTGTATTCAAACCTGACATCATCCTATTGGATATCATGATGCCCAATCAAGATGGGGTAGAAACTTGCAGACAACTGAGAGAAAACCCTGACTTAAAAAACACCTTTATTATATTCCTAACGGCCAGGTCAGAGGAATACTCAGAAGTAGCTGCATTTGATGTAGGAGCAGATGACTATATCCACAAACCAATTAAACCAAGAGCACTCGTAAGCCGTATTGCGGCTTTGTTTCGGCGTGAAATAAAAAAAGAAGCCGATACAACCAAAATCTCCATTAAAGATTTGGTAATCGATCGAACCAGTTTCACTCTAGTGAAGGATGGCCAATTAATTGTCCTACCCAAGAAAGAATTTGAGCTGTTGCACTTTTTGGCAAAAAACCCCAATACTGTATTTAGTAGGGACGAATTGCTAAAAAATATCTGGGGAACAGACGTTTTTGTTTTAGCCAGAACGGTGGATGTACACATCCGTAAGATTAGAGAAAAAATAGGTGAGGATTATATCTTTACTGTAAAAGGAGTTGGCTATAAATTCAATACATGATCAACACCTCAAAAGGTATTGCTTTTGGGCTTGCCATCTCTATAGCCTTATTATTGGTAGCCTTTTTATCCCTTTTGGAGGCTTCCAATTCTATTATATTATTGGCGGCAGGAACGCTGACTTTTTCCATTGCCTATCTTCTGATTCATCTCAGTCTTGAATACCTGATCTTCAGAGAAATTGGCAATATCTATAACGTACTGGAAAAAATTCAAAAAAAAGACACCAGCTTTAAGGCTACCAACAGAATAAAAGCTTCCCTCCCACCGCTGAAAAGCATCCAAGCCAATATTCATGACTACGCAGCAGCCAAAAATAGAGAAATTGAAACCTTACAAAAGAATGAAACCTTCAGAAGGGAATTTTTTGCTGACATTTCTCATGAACTAAAAACCCCTATTTTTGCAGCTCAGGGTTATATCCACACCTTAATGGACGGGGCAGTAGAAGACCATACCGTTAGGGATAAATTTTTAAAACGAGCAGCCAAAAGCCTTAACAACCTTGAAGACTTGGTGCAGGATTTGATTACCATCAATCAAATTGAAAGTGGGTTTATTCGCTTTCATCCTAGCAATTTTGACCTGAAAGAATCCATTCAGGAAGTCGTAGAACAATTGGAAGGAAAAGCCCTTAAAAGGGACATCCATATAATTTTCAAATATGACAAAGCAACGAGTTACCAAACTTACGCTGACAAGGACAAAATTTTCAGGGTTTTACAAAACCTTGTCTCCAATGCCATCAAATACAATAAAGACAGTGGTACTGTTACCATTCAAATCAACGACCACAAAAACCATTTCACGGTAAAAGTCAAAGACCAGGGCATAGGCATCCACCCGGATGACCTTAAGCGTATATTTGAGCGTTTTTATAGGGTAGAAAAAAGCCGTTCTAGAGAAAAAGGAGGTACAGGACTCGGTTTGGCCATCGTCAAGCATATTTTAGAAGGACACCAGTCCAAGATAGCAGTCAGTTCTACCCCCGGAAAGGGCTCTGTTTTTAGTTTTGAGCTACCTCATGCTACTAAGGTTATGGAGGTGCAGGGAGGCAAATCAAAAAAATAAACCCAAGTGTTTTCAAATAGGCTTTTTTTTATTGGCTAATTTCGGAACTTTGTATCGAAACACAACGGTATGAAAAAGATCGATTTTAAATCATTGGTAGTTAAAGAAACTGATGATTACCTTATAGTCAACAAGCCTCCTTACTTCCCTACGCTAGAAGATAGACATGAGGCGCAAAATATGCTTGCTTTGGCCAGACTGGAATTTACGGACATCCAGGTTTGTCACCGACTGGACAAGGAAACATCAGGTTGTTTGGTTTTTGCCAAAAACCCTGAAGCCTACCGCAACCTTGCGATGCAGTTTGAAGACAGAAAAGTTGAAAAAGTTTACCATGCGGTAGCTGAGGGAATACATGATTTTGATGGTATCCTTGTGGACAGGAACCTTTCTGCCAGCAAAAATGGCATTGCACGGATCGTGGCCAATGGCAAGCCTGCCCAAACCATTTTTAAAACTGTCAAAAGTTACTTCGCCCATACTCTTATTGCCTGTAAACCAATTACCGGCCGTCTGCATCAAATTCGGATTCATCTGGCTTACTTGGGAGCGCCCATTTGTGGGGACGAGCTTTATGGTGGCAAGCCACTGTTCTTATCCAGTCTTAAACGCAAGTTTAACCTGAAAAAAGACACCGATGAGCGTCCCATAATGCAGCGGGTAGCCCTACATGCTTTTGCCATTTCCTTTACAGACCTTTCCGGAGAAAAAATAAGTGCAGAAGCACCTTACCCCAAGGATTTCGCGGTAATGATTAAGCAATTGGAAAAAACCAGTAAATAGTTGTGATTTTGTCAGCATTGTTGCAGAAATGAGCAACAATACCGCCAAAATCAGGATGGCGCTATAATTTTCACACCAAGGGCTGACACCCTTGGCTGAGATATTTCGCCCCTGCAGGGCTGGAAAATAGGGCACTTTTCCGTGAACTGCTCTCATTATATAACTTCAAACCCTGAAGGCCTATTCGTCAGTCAAAATCACTTCAATCCCATTCCTGATTTTTAAAAAGGCCAGACAATTTTAACTCCTCTGGGAGTAGTTTGTAACTACTTCCAATTATCCATTTTAAAAGAAATTGAGGCATTTGCAATGCCGGCTCCACTTTTTAGGGCTGAGGTTTGGTTTTGCATTTTAATATAGGGTTGACACCATGGGCTGATGTATTTTGAATTCAGGTTTGGGTAATTTGATTTGACCTCATGCCCGTTTTTGATATAATATAGACGTTGTGATTTTGTCAGCATTGTTGCAGAAATGAGCAACAATACCGCCAAAATCAGGATGGCGCTATAATTTTCACACCAAGGGCTGACACCCTTGGCTGAGATATTTCGCCCCTGCAGGGCTGGAAAATAGGGCACTTTTCCGTGAACTGCTCTCATTATATAACTTCAAACCCTGAAAGCATATTCGTCGGTAGATATTACTTCGTTAGGGTTGGTGATCTCTAGAAAAGCTGGACAATTTTACCCCGGCGGAACCGATGACCTCGATGGCTTCGACGACTTCGACGGCTTCGACAGGCTCAGCCACCGGAGACAACTCAGTCACCGTAGCCACCGAATATATCACAACCACCGGACACGCCTCAGCCAATATTGCCAATCCCCTCACCGAATATTACATAATTAAGTTAATTCTGAACTTATTATACTCAGCATCCCAGGCCTGGAGGGCCTGAATAATAATAACCGTGGGTGAAAACCCACGGGTCAGAAATCTACCTGAAATACCGCAACCCCGGATGGGGTTGAACAGGGATCCGGGAGTTGTTTTGAACTATTCCCAATTATCCATTTTAAAAGAATTTGAGGCATTTGTAATGCCGGCTTCACAAAAAAGGACGAATAAAATCAAAGGTATTTTAATTATAAATGCTACTTCTTCTCATTCCCCCACCTCAAATTGCACCACCATGTATCTTAAATGATCCTCATCATAATCGGGACTGTTTTCATTGTTAAGGGAGAGGTATAAGCCTTCTTCTCCTACAAATACATTAGAAGAAGCATGAACTTGAAATTTATCAAAGATATGTTCACCTATTATATTCAAATCCTTGTCCAAGACCATCACCCCTGTAAAAGGCCTTGAATTTCTTAGCATCCATAATTTATCTATAGCATACTCTTCATCGTCAGTAAATCCCGGATAAAAAAATCTGTAAAAACAATCTCGGTACTTGTCATAAAGAATTATTCCATATAGATCATTATTTAAAATGTTTAATAATCCCTCTTCGTGTGTGCCTGGAATCTCATTTACATAATAAAAGCTATTGATATGGTCTGACTTAGCTTCCACCTTAATAGTTACTTGTTCCTTCTGCATATCAAACACTTGGATTTCATGGTCGTACCAAGGAGCTATATAGAGTTTGTCCTCTCTTCTTACCCATGAAAAATTAGATAGTTTTTTCCCACTATCCCAATAATCCTTAGCATAATATACATCATACCATTTTGTCTGATCTGAAACCATATCATAACTATAGACCAGAGAGTGTTTTTGGATGTCATCTTTGTTCATCCCGTGATGATTCATAAAGAGAGGTTGCATGCCAAAAACCTTATCTCCATATTGGTGAAGTCCCTTTTGAAAACTCGATCCTACATAAGTAATATCAACCTCACCAGATGGAATGTCCTTTTTAAACTGTATTTCTGCCTTATAATTGAAATAAGCAATGGCATGCGGCCTAAAAGTTGTCCAAACTTTATCGTTTTCCAGCCCTGCAATTCCGGAACGTCTGCTCATACTATTCGGCCCATCGTATTCCAAAATGATTTCATTTGCTACTTTTCCATCTTCCATATTCATAAACTGTAAACTCTTGGAATTAGGATTCAGGTAAAAAAGGTATTGACCTGAATCTGATTCTATCAAGTGAACATAGGGTGGATTAGGTATGGTCAGAACTTCAGGCTTAATTTTTAATTCTTTAACCTTTATTACTTCAAGTAATTTATTCTCTGCTTCTCCCTGACATGAATAAAATAGTAGAAGGAAAATGATAAAAACATTCCTGTTTTCTGATAAATTATTTGTAAAAATTAGCATATAAAGAACTATTCAAAATGTTTTTTTTCTTATCAAAGGTCACCTATAAAGTTTCTCAATACTTAAAGGAAAGAGAACTAAACTTAATCATTTAATAACTAATATCAAAGTTTAAAATTTCTCTCTAAACTTTGATGGATAAATTTATGGCAACGTGTGGAGAAATTCCGGCTTGACCAATACAGGTTAAGGGAAGAAAATAATATATCTTAGAATCCAGGGCTGGGATATGGTTTCACATTTTAATCCAATGACCTAATGCGCGTTTTTGACAAGAAATATACGTTGTGATTTTGTCAGCATTGTTGCAGAAAAAAAGCAACAATACCGCCAAAATCATATCAACTGATAATTTACTAAACCAGTGGCTGAGACCACTGGCTACAAAAATATCACCCCTATCGGGGTTTTAGGTTTCGAACAGGTTATTATGTGACTTAAAAAATCAATGGGTAAGGGTCGCTCCCCCCCCTAGGAGTAATTTAAAACTACTCCCATTTATCCATTTTAAAAGAAATTGAGGCATTTGTAATGCCGGATTCACAAAAAAGGACGAATAAAATCAAAGGTATTTTAATTATAAACAGTTCTTTTGCTCAATCGCCCACATCAAACCGAACCACCATATACCTTAAATGGTCCTCATCATAATCGGGACTGTTTTCATTGTTAAGGGAGAGGTATAAGCCTTCTTCTCCTACAAATACATTAGAAGAAGCATGAACTTGAAATTTATCAAAGACATGTTCACCTATTATATTCAATTCCTTGTCCAAAACCATCACGCCTGTTAAGGGCCTTGAATTTCTTAGCATCCACAGTTTATCTATTGGATATTCTTCATCGTCAGTATATCCTGGATAAAAAAACCGATAAAAACAATCCCTATACTTGTCGTAAAGAACTATCCCATAAATATCATGACTTAACCTATTGATTAATGCTTCTTCGTGCGTCCTTGGAAGCTCATTTACATAATGTAAGCTATTGATATGGTCTGACTTAACTTTAACCTTATTAGTCACCTTTTCTTGCTCCATGTCAAATACCTGAATTTCATGGTCATACCATGGGGATATATAAAGTTTGTCCTCTCTTCTTACCCATGAAAAATCAGATAGTTTTTTCCCACTATCCCAATAATCCTTAGCATAATATACATCATACCACTTGGTCTGATCTGAAACCATATCATAACTATAGACCAGAGAATGTTTTTGGATGTCTTCTTTATTCATCCCATGATGATTCATGAAAAGCGGTTGCATACCAAAAACCTTATCCCCGTAGCGGTGAAGTTCCTTGTGAAAGTTCGATCTTATAGAAGTAATATCAACCTCACCAGAAGGTATTTTCTTTTTAAACAGTATTTCGCCCTTATAATTGAAATATCCTATTGCATGCGGCCTAAACGTTGCCCAAACCTTATCCTTCTCCAGACCTGCAATTCCGGAACGTCTGCTCATATTATTTGGCCCATCGTCTTCAAAAACGATCTCATTGACCACTTTTCCATCTTCCATATTCATAAATTGCAAACTCTTTGAAGTAGGATTCAAGTAAAAAAGGTATTGCCCTGAATCTGATTCAATCAAATGAACATAAGCAGGGTTAGGGAAGGTCAGAACTTCAGGCGTAACTTTTAATTCTTTAACCTTTACTATTTCCAGCAATTTATTGTCTGCTTCTCCCTGACATGAACAAAATAGTAAAAGGAAAATGATAAAAACATTCCTGTTTTCTGATAAATTATTTGTAAAAATTAGCATATAAAGAACTATTCAAAATGTTTTTTTCTTATCAAAGGTCACCTATAAAGTTTCTCAACACTTAAAAAAGGAAAGAGAACTAAACTTAATCATTTAATAACTAATATAAAAGTTTAAAATTTCTCTCTAAACTTTGATGGATAAATTTATGGCAACGTGTGGAGAAATTCCGGCTTGAACAATACAGGTTAAGGGAAGAAAATAATATATCTTAGAATCCAGGGCTGGGATATGGTTTCACATTTTAACCCAATGACCTAATGCGCGTTTTTGACAAGAAATATACGTTGTGATTTTGTCAGCATTGTTGCAGAAAAAAAGCAACAATACCGCCAAAATCATATTAACGGATAATTTCACTAAACCAGTGGCTGACGCCACTGGCTACAATAATATCACCCCTATCGGGGTTTAGATTACGAACAATTTATTATGTGACTTAAAAAATCATTGGGAAGGGTCGCTTTTCCCTAAGCTGCTCCTCTGGGAGTAGTTTAGAACTACTCCCTACCATCCATTTGAAAAGATTACGAGGCATTTGCAATGCCGGTTACACCTTTCAAGGCTGGGATTTGGTTTGCCCTAATGCGCGTTTTTGATAGAAATAGACGTCGTGATTTTGTCAGCATTGTTGCAGAAAAAAGCAACAATACCGCCAAAATCATGATGGCGCTATAATTTCCTCACCAAGGGCTGACACCCTTGGCTGATATATTTCGCCCTTCCAGGGCTGGAAAACAGGGCACTTTTCTGTGAACTGCTCTCATTACAAAACTTCATACCCTGAAAGCTTAATCATAAGCCAATATTACTTCTTCAATATTAGCGATTCTAAAAGCGATCGGAAATTCACATACGGATCCGACGACTTCGATGGCTTCGACAGGCTGGCTTCGACAGGCTCAGCCACCGGAGTCAAAGTAGATATCGTAGTCACCGCAGGTACTGAATACACCAGATCTATACGAACCGCATATTAGTAAATAATAATTCTTAAAAAGTAGTCTTCCCGTCACTTGGTGCGGCATCAGACAGGCCTGGAGGGCCTGAATAATAATAGCCGTGGGTGGCAACCCACGGGTCAGAAACCTACCTGAATTTCCACAACCCCGGATGGGGTTGAACAGGAACTATACTTTGCCCCCCCTGCAGGGCTGAAAAACAGGACACATTTCCGTGAACTGCTCTCATTACAAAACTTCATACTCCTCTGGGAGTAGTTTAGAACTACTCCCTACTTTTCATTTGAAAAGATTACGAGGCATTTGTAATGCCGGTTACACCTTTCAAGGCTGAGATTTGATTTGGCATTTTAACATAGGGGTCCCACCCTGTGTTTAGGGATTTCGCCATTTTAGAAATAGTTGTGATTTTGTCAGCATTGTTGCAGAAAAAAAGCAACAATACCGCCAAAATCATATTAACGGATAATTTCACTAAACCAGTGGCTGACGCCACTGGCTACAAAAATATCACCCCTATCGGGGTTTTAGGTTTCGAACAGATTATTACGTGACTTAAAAAATAATTGGGCAAGGTCGCTTTACCATAAACCACTCTCATTACAAAACTTCACACCCTGAAAGCTTATTCGTTATTAAATAATACTTCGTCAACATTGGTGATTTCTAGAAAAGCTGGGCAGTTTTAAACCCGACGGATTCAGCGACTTCGACAGGTTGGCTTCGACAGGCTGGCTTCGACAGGCTCAGCCACCGGAGACAACTCAGTCACCGTAGCCACCGAATATATCACAACCACCAGACACGCCTCAGCCAATATTGCCAATCCCCTCACCGAATATTACATAATCAAGTTAATTCTGAACTTATTATATTCATCATCCCAGACCTTGAGGGCCTGAATAATAATAGCCGTGGGCGGCAACCCGGGTTGGAAATCTACCTGAAACACCACAACCCCGGACGGGGTTGAACAGGAACTATACTTTGACCCTAAACGCTTAAAATAACCTGATAAATCAACTCTTCCACTTCACCTCATTGAACCCTATCACACGGATTACTGTTACTTTTAATAAACTAATACAAATTTAAGGGCTGAGATTATGATCAAAATCATAAGATCATGCAGTGATTTTAGTTTTGCAAACAAAGTGCATTTAAATAAATAAATCCTTACTTTTGCATTCAAATGGCGAAAGCATTAATTCACATATCGCTCTCCTTGATGATCTTGCTCAACGGCTTGGTTTTTTCTGTCATACAGATGGACTTCACCATCAACCGCGCTTATATCATTGAGAACTTTTGTGTGAATAAAGACAAACCCATGCTGCATTGCGATGGGCAATGTTTCCTGGCAGAGAAATTAAAAAAGGCCCAGGACCAAAAAGAAAACCAAGCAGGAGGCATAGAATTTAATAGAGACTTTGGCATTTTCATTTTGCAAGAAGCCTCTATTTCATTGACTACCCTTCCATCCACCAGCCTAAATCACGGAACTTCCTATCAGGAAGCCAACAGGGTTTCCCAACTCGTAGATATTTTTCACCCACCCAAAGCAATTGCCTAATTCTCTTTGACAGTGGGCCATTTAATCTGAAAAACGAGTTAATATAGCTATTGTCTTTTTGGTTAAAAGTCTTGATAAACAGAAGGCATACAACTTGGTGGCTTTAACACCAAAATTGCAATCAAACTCGCTTTTTTAACGTTTATTTAGGGCAACCTGTCACATTTTCTATTATTCTACATTGGCTGGTAAAGGTTATGTCACGATACCCAATTACTTATTCTATTGGGATAATCATGGTTTGTATGTCAATTTGGGCATGTAAGGAAGAATTGGTTGAAGAACCCCTTCCCAAAAACACCGAAATTGAATTACAACATCCTGATTATTTCCCTAACAATATTGCTTCCCCAAGCGACAATCCCCTCACAGAGAAAGGTGTAGCGCTAGGCCGCATGCTTTTCTATGAAAAACAACTGTCTCTTGACGGATCCATTTCATGTGCTTCCTGTCATCAACAGTCCAAGGCTTTCACGGATGGGGAGCAGTTTAGCACCGGTGTAAATGGCACCATTGGTGTAAAGAACGCCATGTCATTGGCCAATTTACATTGGACCTCCAGGTTCTTTTGGGACGGACGCGCAGAAAGCCTGGAAGATCAAGCCCTTCAGCCAATTTCGGATCCTACTGAAATGAACTTACCCATAGAGGAAGCGGTAGAAAGGCTACAAAATGATCCGGACTACCCTGCACGCTTTGAAGCAGTCTTTGGAACAGACCAAATAAGTGCTGACCTAGTCAGCAAGGCCATTGCCCAATTTATGCGGACGCTTGTCTCCGGCAACTCAAGGTTCGATCAATGGATCAAAGAAGAGATTGTCCTTACCGATATCGAGCAGTTGGGAATGGAGCTTTTCTTTACCCATCCGGAAGCATCTATAGCCTTGCGGGGTGGCAACTGCGGTGACTGTCACCTAGGGTTTTTGACTTCAGGGGACAGAAACGATTTATTGGGTTTTCATAACAACGGGTTGGATTCGGATGAAAATTTAGATTCGGGCTTAGAGGCGGTCACGGGAAAATCGGAAGACAAGGGGAAATTCAAAGCGCCAACGCTACGGAATATCGCACTAACCGCACCCTATATGCATGATGGTAGGTTTAACACTTTGGAAGAAGTACTGGACCATTACAATGAGCATGTAGAAAGCAATGCGACTTTGGACATCCTTATCCTGGAAGCCAGCAATGAAATCATTACACCGGGAGAGCCGGTAAAGCTCCACCTTACTAGCCAAGAAAAAGAGGCCATTATCGCCTTTTTATACACATTAACAGACGAGACATTCATAACCGATCCGGCATTTTCGGATCCTTTTAATTAAAATATGATGAAAAATTTAGCTATTATACTATTAGTCGTTTTAGGTTTCACTTCTTGCAAAGATGATAAGGAAGAAATGCCTGCAGAAATCCAGGTGAATTTCGAATTTTCCCATTTTATAAATGGAGAAGAATTGGAATTAGATGGAAAAGCTTACACCCTACCTTCAGGAGAAAGCTTTATCCCAAGTAAATTCAAATACTATATCTCCAATATCACTTTTGAAAACAGCCAAACTGGCAACTCCTACACTGTTGCAGATGGCTATTACCTAATTGATGAAGCGGGAAAAAAGGAAATCTCATTGGAAGTACCTACGGCTAACTACGACAAATTATCCTACTATGTGGGTATTGACAAGGCAAGAAACCTATCTACAGATCAGGTAGGTGACCTTGACCCTAACAATGACATGGTTTGGAGCTGGAAAACTGGTTACAAGTTTTTGGTATTAGAAGGAGAATGGGAATATCAGACTGCTGACAGAAGAGGGCTTGTAGTGCATATTGGCAACAATGACCCGGAGTCTGAGATTAATTTCAAAGAATTCTCCTTTGACCTAAGCTCTGAAGGCTTGTCTTTGGGCAATCAGGCCATGGTTGATCTTGATATTGAGGCCGAAATAAGTAGCCTCTTTACAGGCGACAGTGATCTTGTTGTTCATGAGCTTGAAAGTACAAGTATTATGGGAGGACCATTGGCCATTACTGTAGCCAACAATTACCAGAAGAATCTTTTCTCTATCAAATAAACCATTGTCATCCCTTCCTATAAATGGATTGCTACAAAATCAGTTTGTCTTTTATTTTGCTAGCAGCAGGTTTTTTAAACGCCTGCTTGCCTGTAAATGAAGACATGGGAAATAAAGCACCGGAATATTTTGTTCCGGTGCCCTCTTCCAGTCTTCAGCAGGAGGACTTTCCCCAACCGGAAAGAAATTACCTCAGCAAAGAAGGGGTTGAACTGGGCAAGACATTGTTTTTTGACCCGGGACTGTCTGCCAATGGAAAAGTTTCATGTGCAGGATGTCACCTTCCTGAAAAGGCTTTCAGCGATGGACTGGCATTGACCAATATTGGGGTCTCAGGATTGGCCTTGCATAGGAATTCTCCTGCCTTATTTAACCTGGCTTGGCATGATGGACTCTTTTGGGAAGGTGGAGCAAATGATCTGGAATCCATGGTTTTTGGTCCCCTCACACATCCTGACGAAATGGCAGCGGACTTAAATAAAGTACTTCAGTACCTCAATAGTCATGAAACATATCCTCAACAATTTCAGGAAGCATTCCCCACAGACAGCATTACGAGCGCAGCCGTCGCCAGATCCCTTGCCCAATTTATGCGGACACTTATATCCGATGACAGCAAATATGACCAATGGAAAAGGGAAGAAGCCAGCCTCACATCAGAAGAATTGAAGGGCTATGAAGTATACAAAGAACATTGCAGTAGCTGCCACAAGGAAGGCTTGTTTACTGATTTAAGCTACCATAACAATGGACTAGACAGCAGCTATCCTGACCCACCGGAATTGGAAGGGCTGTATCAGGGCAGGTACAGGATCACCTACAAAGACGAGGACATGGGTGCTTATAAAACTGCTTCTCTGAGAAACCTTTCCTTCACAGCTCCCTACATGCATGATGGCAGGTTTACTAATTTGGAGGAGGTTTTGGATCACTATGAAAGCGGCATTAAGACCAATGGGACTTTGGCACCACAACTTGAAAATGGCATTGTATTAAATGCAGCTGAAAGAACACAATTACTGGCTTTCATTAACAGCCTAAACGATTATAATTTTATTACAAATCCAGCCTACCAAAAATAGGTTTAAAACTATGAAAAGACTCACTATTTTAGCGATCACCCTGTTGATATTGTCCTTTTTACCCAAAGAGTCCAAAGCATGTGATAGCTGTAACTTTTTCGAATACAGCCTCTTGCAAAACAGAAGCTATTTTGGACTTTTTTACAGGCATCGTAATTTTAGCGGTTACAATCAATATGGCAATACCTCTCCCCAAGTCACCACTGCTGGTTTGTCAAATGCTGTTTTTGAAAACAGCGCTACTAATAGCTATACGCCCAATGCAAGGATGTTATCCACTACTATCCCTGATCATGTGGTTATGCACGAACCGGAAGGTACAGGGCTCTATGTCAACAAAACAAAAATGGATTGGGAAACTTATGAAACGGTGGAACTTAGAGGAAACTTCATGTTAAAAAACAACTGGAACTTCGCCTTTCTCCTACCCTATGAGTCCAACCTGGTCTACTATGAAAAATTGCTAGACCTACCCAATCCCGTTCAGGACACCACCATAAGCGTAAAAGGTTGGGGAGACTTGACTTTAGCTGCTGATTATATCCATTACATCTACAACTCCAAGGCAAGGCATACATTTCGACCAGGAATAGCTATCACCGCCCCAACCGGACAATCAAGGAGAGTCTCTGATAGCGAGCAACTTTTCGACCCAATTATTCAGCCAGGCACAGGATCTTGGAGTTTGATTGGAAGAATGAACTATCAGTTATTCTATACCAAGACAGGAGCCAACCTTTCATTCAGCTATAAAACAGCCACTGAAGGGAGTCAAGAGTACCAATTTGGAAACAGTTTCAATGGATCTGCTGTGGGCTTTCATCAATTCACCTTTCAAAACAATTGGATTTTGGTCCCCAACTTTGGTGGATATTTTGAACATTCAGCGAATGATACTTGGGAGGGTGAAAAACAAGCCCTTACAGGCGGTGATGTGGTATTTGCACAGACCGGAACAGACCTGAACATAAAAGATTGGACTTTAAGTTTTGTCTGGCAGACTCCTTTGTCACAAAACCTAAATGGAAACCAAATATTACACCGAGACCGGTTGAGTATTGGTATTATTAAATCCTTTAAGTTGTAGTAAAGAAAAAAAAATTAAAAAAATAAAGAAAAAAATCAGGTGCTATATAAGTTTCAAAAAATCCTACAAAAAATTTTAAATGATTCCAGCATGAAATAAATCATGCTGGAACAGTTCATCAAAAAATCAACTCAACACTTTCTTCTCAGTTTTCAAACCGTTATAAAACAAATAACCAAAACCCAACTGAGGTACAACAACCATTAATACATGAAGTAAAGTAACTCCTCCACTAAGAGAAATATTTAAATTCAAAAGATTGGCAACAGCCAGTATCACTAAAAGGGATACAAGAGCAAAAAGATGGGCCATCAATAATTTTTTTTGACTTTTCATAATCTTAAAATTTACTATAATTAGAGCTATTAAAAATGGTCAGTGCAGTTATTTACACTTGACTACATGACAAACTTGAGACATTTAATCCGCAAAAACAAATTGCAAAACTTCGTTCAACACCTATGAAAATCAATGTTTTACGATTTACACCATTACAAAAAACCTTAATTGCAAATCGTTTTACTTAAATTGCATTTCACCTCAAAAAAACTTTTTAAAAAAAAATGATTTATTTTTATATAGTGTTCAATGAATAGGTTGAAAATGCGAAAATCAATTGATTTTGCTGAATTAAACCTAAAACGACATAGCCTATAACAATACCATAAGTCATTCCCTTTGTATGAAGCTGAATTGAAATCGATACATGTCTCGGAGACATGCAATAGCCCTTCTATTACACGATGGAATCGCTACGGACCCTATTGCTTAAACCCGAAATATGCAATAGACAATCTATTACCTGCTGAAATCGCTTTAAAATACCCAATCGTTGCTGTTTTCAATTTCACCATAGCGGTGCTATGCTAAAATCTCCACACAGCCCGATTTTCTTGCGATTGCATCACTTCTCGTAAACACGGGAAATCCTATTACATAATCCGGGTTAAACCGAATTAAAATGGGTGACTTTTATTTCCTTGAATACGGTCTAACTATAATTGACCATTATTCAATTGGTCCAGAAACACTTTATCATATCCAAGTATGGTTTTCTCAATTAGCCCCTCTTCATTGATAAGAATGAAAGTAGGGTAAGCTGATACGCCATACATTTCCGCAATTTTCTTTGCCCCTGCAATTACGGGGAAAGGGACAAGAAATTTTTCAACGTAATCGATTACCTTATTTCTGGAATCAAGTGGATTTATGTACAAGGCCAAAACATTATCTGGCAATTGATAATCCTTTTGGTTAAAATGATGGAGGGCTTGAAGGCAATACCCGCAGTTTATTACTGAAAAATTCAGTAGTACTTTTTTACCCTTGAACTCTTCTAAATCAACGGTATTATTTTGCAAATCATCGGCTATAAAATTAGGGGCAACCTGACCAAGGGCCAGCATCTTCTCTTCATACTCACTCCCATAAGCGACAGACTTGTAACCCTCTGGATAATCATAAGTAAGAGACACACTTGATTTTTCAGCATTAAAGTCAGAATATTCATACACTATTGTTTGATTGAGATCCCCTTTAAAAAAGTTTCTGCGTTCAAACCTTTCTAGTTGCTTCGCTTTCCTATTAATGAAAATGTGCAGCTCTGTATAAATTGTGTTACCGTTTACAATAGTATCACTTTCAACTCTAAAAAAATCCCCATACGATTCCCCACCAATAAGGGTGTCTTTATCGAATTTCCAATCCGATTGATTTAGTAAGGCTATTGGTGAATAATTGATGTATGAGTTATCATTTAATCGGCGTTTTATTTCCTCCTGTTTTTCTGAAGGATAAAAAATTACTTCCTTTTGGGCATGGTTTACTATCCTATATTCCCCATTAGCATATATTTCATCTCCTCTTTCTGATTTTATTAAAAAATCATAGCCTATTGCACTGGAATCAGCATTACTAAATACAAGCGAAGCATTTAAGGTATCGTATGTTCCCATAGGGTTAGGGTAATACGCTTTTTGAAAATAGCTAAAGTGCTTTTGATCAGACAATTTCATTTTTATTTGGTTTAAGCTCTTTTGAGGATTGTCGGAACAAGAGTTGGCGATAAACAAAAAGAGGGACAAGGTGACGTATTTTAATATCTTCATTTGTGTATTAATTTAGAATAAGAAAATTGGTTTTTGCTTCACACTATAGACATTCAATCGCTCACCACAATTACCTAATCTTAGCTTCAAAGCCATATAGTTCTATCAATTAACAAGTACCGTTAACTCTGAACATATATTAAACTTAGATTTTGCAGACGGATTTGTAATGATAAGAGGGGCAATCATTAGGAAGTCTAGCCTTCCTGAGACTGGCCATATCACGGTTATGGTGAACATAACTAACCGTCAAGTAGCGTTGAAAATAGCAAGGATGGACTGATTTAGAGGTGATGCTATCTGCTTTTAGGATATATATTGGCTATTTCATCAAGTTAAATAAATTCTAAAACTACTTTTTGCATGATTTGCTTTAAGTTCATTTCACCTTTGCCAAAGGCCAACAAATCTTTTGCTTTGGCTGAAATCTCAACAGTCCCTGGCATTTGGCAAGTATTACAACTGGGCATGGTTAACTGCAACAGCACTCGCTCATTTGGAGCAATGCTCTTGATCGTTTTTCCATAGGTGGTAAACTGCTTGGTAATTTCATTCAAAAATTCCGGATAAAGGCCAACGACCTTGTCATCTCTTTCTTTTTCGGTTATATTTTTAAGATTCAAAGTAGGGAAATCATAAAACCCCTTATTTTTCCTTATCGAAGAAAATAGATTAATGGAATAAATTACTCCAAAACCTGGGAGAATCTGAACGGATGGTTTTTGTTGGATATAGTAGTTTGCTGACAAATCTATCTGATACAATCGCTCAAGAATTGAAGCGAAAACCAGTAAATCTTGTGCGATTTTAGTGGTACCCAAACTTGAAAATTGAATGCGGGTTATGGCCTCTTCCCTATTTATTTTTCCAGTTGAAAAATCAGTTAAATCGGATTTAGTAATAGCTGCACTAACATTATTATCAACCTTATGGGTGTCATTTATATTGAATGCCAATCCAGAATCTTTGTTTTCAATCAATACAACCAACAACTTATCATCTGGAGCCATCTGAGATATCAGTGGGCCATAATCCAGCAAATAGGTTATTAAGTTTTCTTTATCTATATCATTACGATCTGATTTAAAACCCTGGATGCTTTTCGTTAAGGTCGACGTTTTCCCCAAACCAATATTGGATTCAAATGTTTGATCTCCAATGAAACTTTGCATGTTGACCGCTCCCTTTGTTGGTACTGTAGTACTGTCTGAAAAAGGCTTGCTATTATATAAATGAAACCCATTAAAAACTTGGTCTCTAATGTCAATAGCTATCATTACCCCAAAACCTTTGATATACTGGGAGCGCATTTTATTAGACTTACCAGAATGTAATCTAAGGTTGTTTTGTGGTATTGGCTGGTCCATATCCAAAACCATCACTTCTCCATTTGACACTATTGATAAGGCCTGTGACTTCGCTTGGGGAGTAATCAAACCTTCAAGAATGGTTTCCGCTACCTCGATATCTTTTTTCATCAAGATATGATCAATGTCTTGAGCCTCAACTCCTTGTATAAAAAGAATTAGCAACAGCAATAACATAAAGTAAGTTCTCATATTTATTCATGTTTAAGGTTCCCATTAAGGTAATAATGGTCAGATAAGAATTCATTTGATTCGGACAGTAGCATTTCTTTATCTGCCTCTATTCCTGCCAGCACCATCTGAAGGTACAAGATGTCGTTTTCCCGCATACCCTGCATCTCAGCCATCATGACTTTTAAGATTTCATTGGTACGAAAAAGCTGTTGCTCTCCAATTTCATCTACTAGTTTTCTGTAGTGATCCTCGTTAATGGTTTGCCCGTTTTCTATAACTTCCTTCAATTTATTAGACACCTTTTTTTCCAATTGGTCAAATTCCTTCCTAACCAATGATTGTGGAACCAGGTACCCTTCTGAAAGCTGATCTAGAATCTTTAATGAGGCCAGGCTTTCCTGATCAAGAAGTTTTTCTATATTATGTATCCTCGCTTCCAAGCCTGTTGAAGCACCATTCTCACCTTGGTTAATTAAAGCATCTGATTCCATTAGTTTTTCTCCATTACCAAAAGTTATAAGTAGACCGTTTGAATTTGAATAAACACTTAATCCAGTCATCTTGGCAGTGAAAATCAATAATCCGACAATTACCCCCAAGACGGCAACCAGCCTTACAACTGGCTTGGACCAAAGGGAAGCAGTTGGTGCTGGTAGTAATAAGGGAGGGGGTACAGGAATATCTTCTAAATTGTTCAAATAGCCACGGATACGCATAAAGTCCTTGTGGTCTTTATTCAATTCCTGATTTTCCGCCAACTCCCCGGCTACCTCTTTCTTTTCGTCTGAGGACAATTCCCCATAGAGGTAAGCCATTAATCTATCTTTATTAGTGCTATTCTCCATAACCAAAGCTATTTTGATTGATGTTCATTTTGTTTAAATACTTTCTTAGGTGTTTGAATGCATAATACAGCCTGGATTTGACTGTATTTTCTGATTCGCCCAAAATTTCTGCTATTTCTCTAAATTTCAATCCCTCAAATTCTTTCATAATCAAGACACTTCGTTGTTCTTCTGGCAACTCCATTACCCCCTTCTCCAGGCATAATCTAAGTTCCTGGTCCATCATTAATGACTCAGGATCACCCGAAGGTGAAATGTAATCTGCACGAAAATCCCCCTTCGCTTCAGAGGAAGAATTTATACTTTCATATCTACGATTTGTTGTCTTTCGCCTTTCCCCAAGACAATGGTTGTGTAAGATGGTATACAACCAAGTTTGAAATTTGGCAGCATCTTTTAATGCAGGCAATTTGAGCCACACAGTTATGAAAGTTTGCTGACTCACTTCCATCGCTGCATCATAATCACCTAGAATCCTTAAGGAATAATTAAACACTCTCTTGTACCAACTCTTCACCAGTAACCCCTGGGCAATGGGATCTCCTTTTTGAGCCCTTTGGATAATCTGGTCGTCTGGATTTATTTTATTCATAGGGAAATCTACTAGGATAAATGGTCTAATGCTAAGATGCTTTCAATGTCAATTTAGTTTTACTAACCGACATTTTTTTTCATTATTTTTTTTCTTAGCAAAACAATGCCCCCCATTTCCCACATAAATCCCATCCAAGGTTCCAATTTTTTCCTTACCTGGTTTCTTTCCCAATAATTGATGCTATTTTTGTTCTTTGGAAAGAAAGGCATGACATATCAAATCAAGGCGTTTGAAAACGGAATAAGAGTTGTACACCAGGAAGTAACAAGTACCCGACTGGTCCATTGTGGGTTTATTCTTGACATCGGCAGCAGAGATGAAACTGAAGAGCAGGTGGGGTTAGCGCATTTTTGGGAACACATGGCTTTTAAAGGCACAAAAAAAAGAAAGGCCTTTCACATCCTAAACAGATTAGACTCTGTAGGTGGTGAGCTTAATGCCTATACCACCAAAGAGAAAATATGTTTCTACGCAACCGTATTGCAGCAGCACTGGAACAAAGCAGCGGATTTGCTTTGTGACATCACCTTCAATAGTACTTTCCCTCCCAAACAAATAGAAAAAGAACGACAGGTAATATTGGAGGAAATGTCCATGTACCGGGATTCACCTGACGATGCCCTTCAGGATGAATTTGACAGTTTGCTTTTTCCCAACCATTCCCTGGGCTACAATATTCTGGGTACAGAGAACTCGGTAAAAAATTTCACCCAGGAGGATTTCATCAATTTCATTGCTCAACACATGGATACCTCTCGAATTGTGGTCTCTGTGGTGGGCAATATCAGTTTCAAAAAAGCCCTCAACCGACTAAGCCCTTTATTAAGCAATATTCCTAGTTCAACAAGTTCCGTTAGAAGACCCCCTTCTCTGCACTATAAGCCAGAGACCATTGCTTTCCACAAGGACATCACACAGGCCAATTGCGCCTTGGGCAAGCCTGCATTTTCGATAGATGACCCAAGAAGATTTAAACTTCATTTGCTAAACAATATATTGGGAGGCCCCAGCATGAACTCAAGGCTAAACATGGCTTTGCGAGAAAAACATGGGCTTGTTTACAGCATTGAATCTGTCTATCAAGCATTTACTGACACGGGCTTTATAGGAATCTATTATGGAACAGAAGAAAAAGCTGCTGAAAAAGCCCGTAAAATCGTTTTAAAAGAAATTCACCGCATATGTACCAAGAAACTTGGAAGCATGCAGCTCCATATGGGCAAAGAACAAGCCATAGGTCAAATGGCCATGGCTGAGGAAAATTATGCCGGTTTGATGCTTGTGTATGGAAAAACCTTATTGGATAAAGGAAAAATTGAACGGCTTGAAGATATTTTTTCAAGCATTCGTTCAGCAACAGCCGAAGAGCTTATGGAGCTGGCCAATGAAATATACGATGTGGATAAATTCAGTTTTTTAACCTATCTGCCAAAACAATTATGATTGACGAAGAACTATTAAACTATTGTGAACAAAACAGTGGTGAGGAAGACGCACTGCTTCAATTGATCCGTAGACAAACTAATCTAAAAGTACTAAAACCCCGAATGCTATCTGGACACTTGCAGGGCAAAATGCTGGAGTTGTTCGTGAAAATGACAGGCGGTAAAAATGTTTTGGAGATTGGGACGTTTACAGGATATGCTTCTATATTTTTAGCTAGAGGTTTGGCAAGCAAAGGCAAACTGACAACAATTGATGTCAATGAAGAATTGGAAGAAATGGTGCGTGGTTTTTTCAACCAATCGGGCTTAATGGATAAAATCGATTACAGAATTGGCAATGCTCTTGAAGTGATTCCCACCTTAACGGAGCCTTTGGATTTTGTTTTTATAGATGCAGACAAACGCAATTATGTCAATTACTTTGATCTTGTGGTTGACAAAATGAAGCCAGGAGGTTTAATATTGGCCGATAATATTTTATGGTCTGGGAAAGTCCTGGCTAAAAACCGTAAAAAATTAGACAGAGATACTGCCGCCATATTGGCTTACAATGAAAAAGTCAATGCGGATCAACGTGTAGAGAATGTAATTTTACCGATAAGGGATGGCATCATGCTTGCCAGGAAACTTTAACCGGAATGAGGATGAAAAAAACAGTAATTGCCAGTATTTTATTTTTTATAACTATTTACCTCCCTGTTTTTGGACAAGTACCTCAGGTACCTCGTGTCATAGACTTTGCAGGGATCACTTTAAAGCTAAACGAGGCAGCCCGAAAAGACATTCAGGCAGATGTAGATGCTCAATATAGAAGCGCTTCGCATTTTCAGGTGAAGCTGGACAGGGTAAACCTTTACATGCCTATTATAGAAAGAGTTCTTAGAGAAGAAGGAGTCCCTGATGACTTCAAATTTTTAGCCATACAAGAGAGCAGTCTGATTTCCGACGCCGTTTCCACTTCAAATGCCGTTGGTTTCTGGCAGTTTAAGAAAGGTACTGCAGAAGAAGTCTTCATGAGAGTGGACAATGAAGTAGATGAACGTAAAAGCATTGTTTCCTCCACAAGAGGAGCTGCCAAATACCTAAAGAAGCACCAAAGGTACATGGAAAATTGGGCCACTACCCTTGTCTCCTATCAAATGGGACTGGGAGGAGCCAGGAGCTACTATAAAGACAAATACAAGGGACACAGAAGTATGGATATCGATAGAAACACCTATTGGTACCTCAAGAAGTTCCTCGCACACAAAATTGCTTACCAAGGCCAACTTGGCAAAATGGTGAGTAATGGAAATTATTTACATGAATACCATGTGAAAGGCCCCAGCAATCTTAAGTCTGTAGCCAAAACGTTGGGAGTTAGCGAAAACCACCTTAAAGAATACAACAAATGGTCATTGAAGGGTAGCATTCCTGGTGACCGAACTTACACGGTTACCTATATCTTAAATGGTATCGTTCCTGAACGCCCTCTACTGGCCAACAATCCACTTCCCAGTAATGGTAGCGGTTTACTTCCAGGAAGATCCAATGTCAAGGGATTCCCAAAGATCACTGGCAACAGTGGTAACTCAAAGCAAGCCAATCAAATAAAAATAAATGGCATTAAAGGAATTGTGGCGATATCGAACAACCAAAGTCAACTTGCCATTCAGGCGGGTATAAGCGAAGGGAAATTGAGACGGGCAAATGATTTAAAACCCTCAGACCCCATCCAACCTGGTGCCTATTACTATACAAAAAACAAAAAAAGCAAAGCAAAAACTCCGGAACATATTGTCCAACCTGGGGAGACCTTATGGAGTATCTCTCAATTGTACGGCATTCGAAAACACTCGCTCATGGCCAAAAACAGGATCTATAAAGACGAACAACTTCTTCCCGGAATGGTGTTGCGGCTAAGGAAATACTATAAGAAAAATGAGACGATTGAAAGGGTGAAATTGTCCCCTCCTCCTGTACAGGTGGTGAGCAACCAAGCTCCTGCGCAGCAAAAGCCAACAACAAGTAGTCAGCCTCCTGCTCCAGTAACACAACCAGTACCGGCTAAAAAATACGAAAGTCCTAAACCACAACCTCAACCCACTTCAGAGCTCCCCCCTTCTTATAAGGAGCACTTGGTAAAACCTGGGGACACCCTCTATTCTATTTCCAGAAACTATGGGGTAACGGTGCAGGAATTGAGAAATTGGAACAATATAGGAGAAGATAATCTACTCTCTGTAGGACAAAAACTGGAAATTCGAAAATAAATAAAATAATTGACTGTATATTTGTATTTGACTGTCTATTCGCCATGCACACAAGGATTGTTTTATTACTATTTCTACTATTAGCCACGAAAATCAGCCTTGTACAGGCTCAGGATGCCTTGTCTAAAGCAGATACAGTTATCATCGGTGGGGATACCCTCGTTATGCTGGGAGACTCATTGATATTCACTACAGAAGTAGAGCCTATTTATTGGAAACAAGGGGGAAACTTCAATCTTAGCCTACAGCAAGTAAGCCTTAGTAACTGGGCATCTGGTGGAGCCAGTTCCTTTGCTTTGAATACAGGTTTACAGCTTTTTGCTAATTATAAAAAAGAGAATATCATCTGGGACACCAAACTCACTATCAATTACGGGATAAACAGGCAAACGGGAAGGGCTTACCCAACCAGAAAATCCAATGACAACTTTATTTTTATAAGCAAATATGGCCGCCAACTAAGTAAGAAAATATACCTTTCCACTCAGATTGATGCGCGAACACAATTGCTGGAAGGTTACCGATATTTCCGGCCCTCGGGGGCTGAAAGAGACAGTAGAAGTCGACTTTCTGATTTCCTGAGTCCAGGTTATGTCCAATCTTCTACTGGTTTGAATTACCAGACTACTTTTAAAAACAACGGGAAGTTTTCTTCAATCTTATCTCCATTTACAGGAAGGTTTACCGTAGTGTTGGACGATTCTCTGAGTATGGCAGGTGCATTTGGGGTAGTTCCTGGAGAGAAAGTAAGACCTGAAGCAGGTATTTCTTTGGGCTCTTCAGCCGATTTCCAAGTAATGGAAAACATAAGGTGGAAAATGGACCTTAACCTCTTTACCAATTATGAAAAGCTGGGCAACACGGTTGTCAATTTCAATTCTGTAATTAGCTTAAAGGTAAACAAATACATTACCACCAGAATTGAGACCATTATGATTTACGATGAAAAGGTATATATACCTCAGGACGATGGACCAGCTACTCGTGCCATACAACTGCAGAACCTGCTTAATTTCGGAATTGGACTGGACTTTTAACCTGGGTCTGCAAGCTTGAGTATCCCTAATGAATTCAATTTACCCATTAACTCTAAATTACAGGCATATCCCACCATTTGCAATCGATAGCTAAGGGATAATCCTCTGGAAAAAAAGTGCAGTTAGGATTTGATTCTAGCAGCATTAATGGATTGCTCCTACAACAATAGAACGTACTGTTCTAACCGCCTATTATTAGATTTAAAAACAACTCTGAATTGGGCTTAAAAATCAGCCTCAAGACCAAAGCGCTTTTTCAATTCTTTCAATGCCGGAGACTTCTCCATGAGATAAGTTAATTTTTCTCTGGAAGTATACAGATTCTTCAAAGGATCCACAGCTTGCTCCGTGATTTCAAAAGTAACCTCCACATCAGGTTGTCTTAATTTCCTCCTTAATATACCTGTTAGTTCTGGTTTCAACTTGGGAAAAAGATCCTCATGTAACCCAGAACTAAGCATAAATACAACCTCTCTGTTCCTCAGCTCAAATGGTTGATTAAGCAAAGCCATTTCCATGTTTTTGTGGTCCTTCTTGAAGTCCTCCAAAATTTCTTCAAAAACACCCTTAATGGTATCTAGATTAAGTGGGTGCTTAGGGATGCTCTCATCCAATTCAGGAAGGTCTTCAATTTCGCTTTCCTTTTTAGGCGAAACTTCTAAAGGCCTTTCTTTGATTTGTTTTTTAACAGCCTTAAGATTAGAAGGAATAGTAATGGTCTTTCTAATTACCGGAGCAGGGTTGGGTTCGCTGGCGGACTTTGAATGTCCTGCTCCCTCAGCCTTTTTTTCGGGTTCATTCTCTAGGCTTTTTTTTTTGCTTCTCCACTAGCAACAGCGGCAAGAGAAATGGCATGTGGAAGTTTAGCTAACTTCATCAACACCAACTCCACATGTAGCCTTTGGTTTTTGCTGGCTTTGTAGGAAAGGTCTGCCTGATTGCAAATACTTAATGCAGACAACAAAAAAGAATATGGGCTTTTTGCAGATTGCTCTACGTACCTTGATTTGGCTGTTTCCGAAACCTGAAGCAATACAGCTGTATCAGGATCCTTACAAACCATCAATTCTCTAAGGTGCTCACTAAGTCCTACAAGGAAATTATGGCCATCAAAACCTTTTTTAAGAATCTCGTCAAAAATCAATAAAGCCTTGGATATGCTTTCCTCTAAAAGTGCTTCTGTTACTTTAAAGTAGTAATCATAATCAAGAACATGTAGATTGTTTATGGTCTCCTGATAAGTTACTTTTTTGCCGGCCGAAAAAGTGACAATCAAGTCATATATAGAAAGTGCATCTCGAAGGGCACCATCCGCCTTGGTTGCAATCAACCTCAAGGCCTCGGTTTCATAATCTACGCCCTCTTCTTTTGAAATGTATTCCAAATGCTGGCTAATGTCCTGTATCTGTATCCTGTTAAAGTCGAAAATCTGACAACGGGAGAGAATAGTAGGTATTATCTTATGTTTCTCTGTGGTAGCGAGAATAAATATAGCATGTTTGGGAGGCTCCTCTAATGTTTTCAAAAAGGCATTGAAGGCCTGGGTGGAAAGCATGTGAACCTCATCAATAATATATACCTTGTATTTACCTTTCTGAGGCACATACCTGACTTGGTCTACAAGATTTCGAATATCATCAACGGTATTATTTGAAGCTGCATCTAGCTCGTGAACATTAAAAGAGCTATTGGAATTGAAAGCGGTACATGAACTGCATTCATTGCAAGCTTCACCATTGTCCTGACGATTCTCACAATTTATTGTTTTGGCCAATATTCTGGCACAGGTAGTTTTACCTACTCCACGGGGACCACAAAACAAAAACGCCTGGGCTAAATGCTCATTTTTTATCGCATTCTTTAAAGTTGTGGTAATATGGCTTTGCCCCACCACACTCTTAAAGTCCGAGGGTCTGTATTTTCTGGCAGAAACAACAAAATTTTCCATCACCGCAATTTATAAAATTAATCGAACTTAAAACTCCTTGTGCTTCCTTTTTAGCTCCCTCTCTTCGCTAACCTACTGGAAATATGGGCATTTAAATATTTTTGAGTTATAAAAGTCTTTAAAAATCCCAAATATCAGTTAGTCCCCTAAAAATCAATCGAATCAATAAGAAAGGCATAATGAAAACAATGGCTATTCGATTGCATCAACTATTTCAGGCTTAACCCAATTCAGGCCCAGTTATTAAATAATAGTTTTCAACAGTTCCTTTTGCAGCATTTGGGGGGATGAACATTCTGATCAACTCCCGCTGTTTGCTAAAACCGCACTTTTCAAGCCATGGATTTAAATTTGCATGATGCTCAGCCAAGTCCAAAACAAGATCACGATCATAAAAATGCGCTAAAGCCTTACTGATAAGAACCTGAGCAACCTTGTCATTTGTGGCAACCAAGGGGCCAAATTGCAAAAACTTACTTCCCGGACGGCAAAACATAAACCCCTCTATCTCTTGGTCCCGTTTTACCATAAAAGCTCCATTTGGGAAATTAGCAAACAACTGCTGCAAAACCTCTTCCCTGTCTGCACCAAACACCTTTTTATCATAAGATAAAATTGCCTCAAAATCTTCTTCTTCAATTTTAAGTACCTCTTCAGTAGGAAAGCCCCAAATTTGGGATTTTCCTTGTGGTCTTACCCATCTAAAAAGAGAATATTCTTTGACAAAGCCCAATTGTTCATAGACCATTTGCCCTGCAGGTGTAGCGTCAAGTTTGATGGTTTGATTAGTCCCTAAACGCTGAATAACTTCCCGCATTAGTTTTTTACTTATGCCCTTCCTTCTGTACATTCGGTCCACGAGCATCATTCCAATCCAGGCAAGTTTACCTTTATAAGAAAAAGAACAAACGGTGCCTACCACCTTGTCATCGGCAATAACGACAAGGCACAAGTCAGGATTATTCGTCAAAAACAACTCCCAATCAAATCTGGTTTGATTCCAACCTTCTTCTGATTTAAGTCTCATTGCATCATTCAGGTCCTCGACCTGCATTTCCCTTATATAAAATTCTGAATCCATATTTTTTATTCATCTTAAAATGAAATATAAACCAGTAAACTGGAATAATTAACTGCATTTGGGGAATTTTTTCATATTTTAGAAAATCTAACCGACTGAATTTTACAAAAACCCAATTAACCCTGTTATCTATATGGTGAAAACCCTGATAAAACTAGAGGCGCTAAAAAGGATACGAAGCACTTCTTTTGCTAGAAGCTTGACCATTGGCATATTTATATTACTTATAGGAGTTTTATTACTGGGCTACTTACTCCTTTTCGGCTTGTTTCTTAACAAGATCATTACCGAAGTATTGGAAAAACCAGATGCCATAAATTTCATCAACAGTAACCTGCTTTACTTTTTTTTACTGGAGCTAATTTACCGCTATTTTATTCAACAGCTTCCTGTCATCAACTTGGAAAACTACCTTCATTTACCTATTCCCAAGTCCACTATCGTTCACTTCTTATTGGTTTGTAGCTTTATATCTCCATTAAACATCATTGCCTTACTCTTATTCGGACCATTTGCTTTTATAGAGCTGAAAGCTACTTTTGGCCCTACTCCTGCCTTTGTTTGGTTAGGAGCAATTCTTCTCACCAGCTGGTCTATACATTGGTTCGTCCTCTGGTTCAAACAGCGTTTTGAGGACAGCCTTATTGGCACTTTGGTCGTTTTTAGCGCCCTATTGCTTAGCATAGGGTCAAGCTATTTTGGACTTTATGATTTAGGCGCTTTTTTTGAACCAGTATTCACCTTTGCACTGGAAAATCCCGCTCCCATATTTCTTTTAATGGCCGCATTAATTTTAAGCTATTTTCTGTGCTTTGCCTTCTATAGACAAAATGCTTATTTAGAAGAACTTTCCGAAGGTGATCATCTACAATTTGCCAACCAGAACTTGGGCTTTTTATCAAAATTTGGGCTTGCAGGTGAAATGGCAAATTTGGAATGGAAGTTAATCATCCGACACAAAAAGAGCCGAACCTTCCTTACCTTATGTTTATTGTTCCTCCTTTATGGATTGATTTTTTATAACAACCCTGCTTATTTAAAAGAAACGGGATTCAATTATTTATTCATATTTGTCGGGACTTTTATAACAGGGATATTCATGCTTCAATATGGGCAATTGTTCCTAAGTTGGAACTCTCCTACTTTTGATTTCTATGTACACCAGAAAAATGGATTAAGGGCCTTGGTAAAGGGCAAATACCTCCTGTTTACAGGGATTTCCTTTATCTGTTTTATCCTCTCCGTACCCTATGTTTATTTTGGATGGGATGTATTGCTCATTCATTTGGCCACTTTTCTATTCAATATGGGAGTTACCATTCATCTGGTAATTTACATGGCACTATGGAAACCAAAACCGATGAACCTCCACAAAGGATCTGTATTTAATTATGAAGGCATGGGACTCTCCCAATTCTTAATGATCATTCCACTAGTAGCAGTACCTTATGCAGTATTCCTTCCTGTAGCCTATTTATTCGGAGATTATTCCGGATTACTTGCATTGGCCGTTATAGGCGGATTTGGATTGCTCATATTCCCAATGATCTCTACTAAAATGGCTGATGCCGTAGTGGATAGAAAATATGAAATTTCAGCATCATTTCGTCAAGAGATATGATTAAAATAGAAGCATTAAAAAAAATATACGGCACAACCACCGTTTTAGATATTCCAGCACTTACCATTCCTAAAAGTCAATGTATAGGCTTGGTAGGAAACAATGGTGCTGGCAAAACTACATTGTTTCGTGTAATGCTAGACTTAGTAAGGGCTACTGAGGGGGCCGTGACTGTGGATGAAGAGGAAGTAAGTCAAGGCGAACAGTGGAAAACCAAGGTGGGCGCCTACCTGGATGAAAACATGCTACTTTCCTACTTAAGCCCCGATGAGTACTTCAATGCCCTGAGAAAAATATATCGTTTATCCAAGGAAGACTTACAATTACATTTGGAGAAATTCACTGACTTTTTTAATGGTGAAATATTAGAGTCCAAAAAATACATCAGGGATCTGTCCAAAGGCAATATCAAAAAAGTGGGCATTGCTGCGGCACTGCTAGGAAAGCCGGAGGCAGTTTTGCTGGATGAGCCTTTTGAAAACCTAGACCCAAGCTCTCAGATCAGGTTGAAAAAATTAATTTTAAAGGAAAAAGAAGACAACCTGGTAACTTTTTTAATCTCAAGCCATGACCTTAACCATGTGGCTGAAATTTGCGAAAGAATTGTGCTACTCGAAAAAGGCAAAATAATCAAGGACTTAGAAGACAAAAGCCATATGGCAGAAGAGTTAAACAATTATTTTAATGTCGGCTAACTACAAGTTTTAATAGAGTAAAAACGCTTTAACCCGAAATATGCAATAGACATTCTATTACGTGCTGAAATCGCTTTAAAATCAGCCACTTCGTTGCTGTTTTCAATTTCACCATAGCGGTGCTATGCTAAAATATCCAAACAGTCTGATTTTCTTGCGATTGTAACACTTCCCGTAAACACGGGACAGGCTATTACGAATCCTATTACATAATCCGGGTTTAAAAATTATCTCTTGTTATCCATAGTCAATTGAAACAGTAAGCGGCTCTCTGACCCTAGGGGTTGGTCAATTTGTTTCAGCGAAAAGGCCTCAGTAGTAAAGCTATCCTCTCTTTATAGTAAGATTATAGAATTGCCTTTGCCTATTTTCGGTTAAATTGGTTTAATTTACGCTTTCAATTGAAACCAGAAAACCTATGGCAACAACAGATAATCCCAATAGGAGAAACTTCATAAAAAAGACAGCCTTGGGTTCAATGGCTGCGCTATTGGGCACCAAAATCGTCTATGCACTTCCTGAAAACTACACCCCTGTGGCACTTGAACAGGACAATGATCCTGGCAAACTTTTTGGGAAGCATAAGGACATGATTGTATTAAATAACAAGCCCTGGAATGTGGAATCCAGAGCCCACTTATTGGATGATGCAGTCACCCCTGCCGATAAAATGTTCATCAGGAACAATGGCTTGATTCCCGAAAAAATAGACCCAGAAAAATGGACCTTGACCATAAAAGGAGAGGCCATAACAAAAGAAAAAACTTACACCCTTCAAGAACTTAAGACAAAATTCCCTGTCCACACCTATCAACTCGTCCTCGAATGTGGGGGAAATGGCAGAAAAGAGTATTATCCACCCGCCAAGGGAAATCAATGGTCATTGGGAGCTGTATCTTGTGCCAAGTGGACAGGTATTAGGCTGAAAGACTTATTGAAAGACGCGGGCATAAATGACAATGCCGTTTATGTGGGCTACCATGGTGCTGACAAACACATCAGTCGTGACCCAAACAAGCAGCCTATATCAAGAGGAATTCCCATTAGCAAAGCCATGGACGATTACACCATTATAGCATTTGCTATGAATGGAGAGGATATACCTATAGCCCATGGACATCCTCTGCGATTAATTGCATCTGGGTTCCCTGCTTCTGTTTCAGGAAAATGGCTGGAAGGCTTATCCATAAGAGACAAAGTTCATGATGGTGAGAAAATGGCAGCTCCCTCCTATTCAATCCCCAAATTACCAGTAGAACCTGGTGCTGAGGTGAAAAACGAGGACATGAAAATCATTGAAAGCATGCCTGTAAAATCTCTGGTTTCCTACCCTAAATCAGGGGCAATAATAAAACCAAATCAGGCTCTGGAAATCAGAGGTCATGCATGGACAGGTGCTGAGCATATCACTAAGGTGGAGTACAGCATTGACTTTGGAGCCACCTGGCATGCTTGCAACCTTGAAAAAGCAGCAAACCGTTATTCTTGGCAACATTTTAAAGCCAAAATAAATTTCCCTCAGGAAGGTTACTATGAAGTTTGGGCAAAAGCTACGGACAACACAGGACTTAGCCAACCGATGGTTACACCAGGTTGGAACCCTAAAGGATACCTTAACAATGCTTGTCATAGAATTGCTATAAAAGTATCATAATATGGGACAATTAACTGGAAAATTTAAAGCCATCGCTGCAACAATTCTAATTGTCCTAATTGCTATTGGAGCATACCTTTGGTCCGCCAAAGATCCTTCTCTAGCAGATGGGGAGTTTGTTAAAGCTGATGCGCCAATTGAGGCGAATCCTTTGGACTCAGAGATAGAAAATGGCATACACCTACCCACTGGTTTGATTGCAGATGAAGGGTTAAATCTTGTAATAGCCAATTGCACGGCATGCCACTCTGCAAAACTGGTTACACAGAATCATGCCAACAGGGAGGGATGGAAAAAAATGATCAGGTGGATGCAAAGTTCCCAAAACCTTTGGGATTTGGGAACACAAGAAGAGGTCATCCTTGATTACCTGTCTAAAAACTATGCCCCAGAGAGCTCCACCCAAAGCAATATGGGAAGAAGAGCACCTCTGATGGACATAGAATGGTATGAACTGAAAAACTAATTTATGGTCTTTCAGCCACAAATATTTGCGCATAGCCTTCAACATCTTTGTTGAAGGCTATTTTTTTACCTGTATTTGAATAGTTTATCGCATACGGTTTAGTTTCAAACTTGGGGCTAATAGCAAAAGCTTCTCCAGCATTTCCCTTCTTGTCTACGGTATTGACATAAACCTGATTATCGCAAACATAGGCAAACTCTCTGGTTTTAGGATTCCACCTTACAGTACTCTGAACAGGAGTTGAATGAAAGGAAACCTGCTTGGGTTGCCCACCATTAACGGATATTAAAAACACCTGGTCAATCCCATTCTCATCTTTGGCCAGATAGCTTAAAAGCGCTCCATCCATTGAAGAGCTTACCCAGTGTCTGAATTCCGTAGTAACTCCCGGATATTTTTCATCTTCAGTGAATGTAACTCTTCTTGTTATGGCACCGGCTGGAGGCATGGGCATGGCCGTGGAAGTTCCCGCTAAAGGACCTTCCGGGCCTTCTACGTCTAAATCCTCTGGCACATCCACTATAAAGACCTCTGTAAGTTTCTTTCCATCTTTGGTCACAAGGTCACCAAGAAATGCCCTAGCCCTTTGCCAACTTCCATCTGGTTTCTGATAGCCATTATTACCTACCCACCAATCACTATAAGCCTTGCTGATTTCATCACTTCCAGGCTTGGGGTTAGCCACTACTTTTACTACCAGCACGGAATACCATTCTCCCTGAAAATTTTCACCTTGACCAGATGTAATCTCTGGGCTTTTTTTATTTCTTTTGGACACCCCTACAGTCCTTAAATTATAGGTCTCTCCTGTTTTCTCTTCCAATTCTACCATAATGGCATCATTGTAGGTGTAACCTAACCAGTCACCATCCCCACTCCATTGATGCCTATGGGTACCTCCACGCAAAGCACCAGCAGTATAGGGCGCTATTATATCCCGGCTATCCATCCAGTAGGAGCTATTATTTGATTCATTGACGATTCTCCCAACACGTCTATGCATGGCATAGGGCTTATCTTTACTTGCTGGAGGCAAACCATGAATAAAAACAAGCTCATTTTCTGTTGGATGATAACTCACCGCCCCTACACCTGGGCCATAATCATTGGCATTCTTGGTTTTATAAACGACTTTGGTGTTACCTGATGCAACATTTATCTTTTCAATAATGGCATTTTCTCCAATCCCCCCTTCATTAGGTCTGGTATCATAAACTATCCAGGCATCATCCGGAGAAAAATTCTGGTTATTGTCCATCGCATGGTTCTTGGCTTGATTGGTCAATTGCTTAACCTTCCATATTTCCTGAGAAAAGAGTGTTGAGGTACTCATGATTAATAATACGGGTAAAAGCCAGTTATTTAGTTTATTAAGGGTCATTTGCTTCAAATATTGAAATTAAGATTTCTAATATACGTCAGAAAGACCAATTTGTACCATTATTTTATGCCTTCTAAAGGCATAGTCTCTTTTTTATCTAACTTATTTTATTAATATTTCTATCTGATTGACATTAATTTTAAAGCCATGAAGTATTTAATAATAATTTGTTTTTTCACTTACTTTTTTCACCCTGTCAGCGCCCAACAAATTGACTGGGAAAGCATAGCTCCAGGTGTATGGAGAGGCACTGTGGGGGAATCAGAAAAATATGATCTGCTTTCTGCTTCGGGGTCAAAGCCTAATTTACCTGCTTTATCCCGATTAGGGCAGGTCATTTTCCCATTAAATAAGGAAGAGGTTAATGCCAAGTCATTGGATGGGAAAACTTATTTACAATTACCACTTGATGAGAATGAAGAGATTTTTGGCTTCGGCTTAAATTTCAAAACTGTTCATCAACGTGGCAGAATCATGCGGCTTCACATGGATCATTATGGAAACCAAGACAATGGCAGGACGCATGCACCTGTACCTTTCTATGTAAGCAGTAAAGGTTATGGTGTTTTTATCAATTCCTCCAGGTATTTGGATGTTTATGCAGGCACAGGATCCAGATTGGACAGTAAAAACCCAGCGAAAGCCTTGGACAGAAACACCGATCCAGAATGGACAGCCAGTCCCTATTCTGATGCAGTTGAGATTCTCGTTCCTGCTAAGGGTGTAGAATTCTATGTTTTTGCTGGGCCATCTATGCTGGAAGTTGTACAGCGTTTTAATTTATTTAACGGCGGTGGCCCTATCCCACCCAGATGGGGATTGGGCTTTACACAAAGAGTGCACAGGCTATTTAATCAAGATCAAGTATTGGCCGAGGTCAATGAATTTGAAAAAAAGGGGTTTCCTTTGGATTTCATAGGCTTGGAACCCGGTTGGCAAAGCAAATCTTATCCCAACACATTTGCCTGGGATAAGGAACGTTTCCCCAATCCGGAAAAACTTATTCAAAGCCTGAAAGAAAAACACATCAGTTTAAATTTATGGATCAACCCTTATGTTTCTCCAGAAGCCAGTTTTTATAATGAGCTTAAGCCCTATTATGGAAGCCATACAGTATGGGCAGGAGCCGTTCCTGACTTAAGTATTCCTGCAGCTCAAAAAATTTACTGGAAAACCTTTAAAAAATCACATATTGAACCTGGAATAGGTGGATACAAGATTGATGAGGTGGATGGCTACGACAGGTGGCTTTGGCCAGATGTGGCCGAATTCCCTTCTGGACTAGCCGCCGAACAACTCCGACAAACCTACGGGCTTCTTGTTCAGCGCCAATCCAGTCAACTTTTTCGAGAAGAAAACCGTCGCACCTATGGCTTGGTAAGGGCTTCAAACGGAGGTGGTGTTTCCTTTCCCTATGTTATTTACAATGATTACTACGATCATAGAGATTTTATTACCGCATTGGTTAATAGTGGCTTTTCAGGCCTTTTATGGACTCCTGAAGCACGGGCTTCTTCTAATGCTGAAGAATGGTTGCGCCGATTTCAAACGGTTGTTTTTTCTCCCATGGCCATGATCAATGCATGGGCAAGCGGTACAAAGCCATGGTCCTACCCTGAAGTAGAAGAAGAAATTAAAGAAATGGCACTATTAAGAATGAAAATGATGCCTTATTGGTACAGTAGCTTTGCCCTGTATCATTTTGAAGGAATCCCTCCCTTTAGGGCCATGCAACTTGAGAAGGGATTTAATGTAAAAGAGGAAAAGGAAAGCAATGAACTAGCAAACCTTGAAGAGAATCCTTACAACGAGGCCATCAAAAAAGAATTAAAGGATCAATACATGGCTGGCCCTAATTTATTGGTAGCACCTGTCTTTGCAGGTGAAAGTGAACGGAAGGTGGTATTACCAAAAGGAAAATGGTATGACTTTTACACAGGAAAATACGTTGGCAATGGTGAGGTCATTACAGTTAACGCTCGTTTAGACCAAATTCCAGTTTTTGTCAAAGATGGTGGGATAGTCCCATTAATGGACCCCATGCTCCATGCTCCCGGTACAAACCAAAGTTATGATTTAAAAATACTCCACTATGGTGAATCACCAGGCCATTTCACATTGTATGACGATGATGGAATATCCTATGATTATGAAAGTGGGCACTATTCTTGGAGAGATATAAATGTAATAAAAGAATCCAACGGGAAATGGAAAGGCTCCATTTCAGCTGTTGGTGATCAAATGCCAAACAATATTGGAAAAGTGACTTGGGTATTTATGTCCGAGCAAGAAGGACAAACTCCACTAAAATAAAAGAAGGAATTTAGACCTTCCCCTAAGGGTTTAAACCCGAAATATGCAATAGACATTCTATTACATAATCCGGGTTAAAGTTAACGCATAAACAGACGCCTACCCATACTTTTACCATAAACTATAGTACATAATCAACTAATTTTGCAACCATCTCTTTTGGAAATAAGACATTTATTCTCTACCAATAAAGGAACATTTCGAGCTGCTTTTAAGTTAGAAGCAGCAATTTATTAAAATAAAACACAAGCCTAAAACAAAAAAACGATGAAAAAATACCTACTTACTAAAAAAAGCTGTTTTGCCTATTTCACTGTATTTGCAGTGGCCTTGGCTTTTTCAGCTTGTTCTACTAAAGTTACTTTCCCTGTTTCTAATATTGTACCGGCAGCAGAACCAACTGCTAGCATCAGCAAAAACAATGAGGGGGCTTATGAAGTAAAAATAAACATCAATAATTTGGCACTGCCAGAACGACTGTCTCCTCCCAAAAAACACTATATGGTATGGATAGAGGCTTCAGGACAGGGAATTACTAAACTTGGAGAGATCTCAAACAACCGAGGTGTTTTCAGTAATAAAGGCAAAGCATCCTTTGAAGCAGAGACCATGTACAAGCCTACAATGATTTTGATTACGGCAGAAAACAGCATGGATATTACCTACCCAGGATCTAATGTAGTGTTAAAAAGCAAACCCTTTAAAGTAAAATAACATTTGGAACAAAGGCTATCTTAATTGATAAAATATATTATTTTATAATTATCAATAAGAGATTTAAATACTTTTCCGAAATTTAATTCTTACTTTTGCGTCTTAATAATATTACACATGCAAAGTATTCGAAATATTGCAATTATTGCACACGTTGACCACGGAAAAACAACCTTGGTAGATAAGATAATACACGCCTCAAAACTTTTTAGGGAAAATCAGCAATTTGATGACCTAATACTAGACAGTAATGATCTAGAGAGGGAAAGAGGCATTACCATTCTTTCAAAAAATGTTTCAGTAAGGTACAAAGATACCAAGATAAACATTATTGACACCCCTGGTCACGCTGATTTCGGCGGAGAAGTTGAAAGGGTTTTGAAAATGGCAGATGGTGTTATTCTTTTGGTTGACGCTTTTGAAGGACCTATGCCCCAAACACGATTTGTATTGGGCAAAGCACTTGAGCTTGGTCTTACACCTATAGTAGTGATCAACAAAGTGGATAAAGAGAACTGTCGTCCTGATGAAGTTCATGAAGCAGTTTTTGATCTAATGTTCAACTTGGATGCAACTGAAGAGCAGTTGGAATTTCACACCTTGTACGGTTCAGCCAAAAACAACTGGATGGGTGAAGACTGGAAAAATCCTAACGACACCATTTTCCCACTTTTGGATGCGGTAGTTAAATACATTCCAGAGCCTAAAATTGATGAAGGTACTACTCAGATGCAAATCACTTCTTTAGATTATTCAAATTTCGTTGGCCGTATCGCCATTGGAAGGATAAAAAGAGGAAACATCAAAGAAGGACAACAATACGCACTCTGCAAAGAAGACGGCGTTATAAAGAGAGTTAAAGTAAAAGAACTTCACGTATTTGAAGGATTAGGTAAAAATAAAGTAACCGAAGTTCAAGCTGGAGACATTTGTGCCATCACAGGTGTGGAAGGTTTTGACATTGGAGATACAATTGCAGATCTTGAAAATCCAGAAGCATTAGAAAGGATCTCAATTGATGAGCCTACTATGAACATGCTTTTCACGATCAACAACTCACCTTTCTTTGGAAGAGAAGGCAAGTTTGTTACTTCTCGCCATTTGAGAGAGAGGTTGATGAAAGAAACAGAGAAAAACCTTGCACTAAGAGTAGACCCTACGGATAGTGAAGATAAATTCTTGGTATATGGTAGAGGTATTCTCCATTTGTCAGTACTTATCGAAACAATGCGAAGAGAAGGTTACGAATTACAAGTAGGTCAGCCTCAGGTTATCTATAAAACAATAGACGGCGTTAAGCATGAGCCTATTGAGACCTTGGTAGTAGATGTACCTGAAACTTCTGCAGGAAAAGTAATCGAACTAGCTACTCAGAGAAAAGGAGAGCTTTTGGTAATGGAACCGAAAGGAGATTTACAACACCTAGAGTTTAGCATTCCATCCAGAGGATTAATTGGATTGAGAAACAATGTATTGACTGCTACCCAAGGTGAAGCGATCATGAATCACCGTTTTGCTTCCTACGAGCCATTTAAAGGCCCTATCCCAGGAAGAATCAATGGTTCATTGATCTCTATGGACTCAGGTCAGTGTACGGCTTATGCCATTGATAAATTACAAGATAGAGGAAACTTTTTTGTGGATCCAGGAGATGACCTTTACACTGGTATGGTTATTGGCGAGCACTCAAGAGACAACGATATCGTGGTAAACGTGCAGAAAGGTAAGCAACTTACCAATATGCGGGCATCAGGATCGGATAACAATGCAAAAATTGCTCCAGCCAAAAAATTCTCATTAGAAGAATCTATGGAATACATCCAAAAAGATGAATATCTCGAAATTACTCCAAAAAGTATACGGATGAGAAAAATCTATCTGGAAGAAAATGAAAGAAATAGAGCTGCCAAAGCGCAGAATTCATAATAGAAAAAAGGATGGAAAAATTTTCCATCCTTTTTTTTTTACTCAAACATTAAGCAGATACTGTTAATTAGTTAATTTTACATTTCAGATTAACTCGATATTTGGCAGGCAGTCAATTAATCCCCAAATACCAAGTGACGTTTTAAATGAGATACAATTATGAAAAAAATTGCAGTATATACCTCTGGTGGGGATTCACCAGGAATGAATGCATGCGTTAGAGCAGTAGTAAGGACAGGGATTTATCATGACCTGGATGTTTATAGTATCAAATACGGTTATGATGGCATTATTAATGGAAACATTAAAAAAATGCAGTCTCACTCTGTAAGTAATATTCTTCAAAGAGGAGGTACTATACTTAAATCTGCCCGAAGCAATGAGTTTCGCACCAAAGAAGGGAGACAAAAGGCCTTTGACCAACTAAGTAAGCACGGAATAGAAGGATTGGTTGCAATTGGTGGAGATGGTACTTTCACTGGGGCAAAAGTTTTTTACGAGGAATTCGGAATTCCTATTGTAGGTTGCCCAGGAACCATCGACAATGACATTTATGGAACAGATTATACCATAGGTTTTGACACGGCTGTCAATACCGCTTTGGAGGCTATTGATAAGATCAGAGATACTGCCGCAGCTCACGACCGTGTGTTTTTTGTAGAAGTAATGGGTAGAGACAGTGGATACATTGCTATTGAATGTGCCATAGGAGGTGGTGCAGAAATGGTAATGGTACCTGAAACCATCACTACAGCCAGTGAAGTCTCAGATTACCTTAAAAATTTAAGGAAAACAAAAACTTCCAGTATTGTGGTTGTAGCTGAAGGTGATGAAGAAGGTGACGCAGCTACCATCATGGAAAAGGTAAAAGCCGAATTCATTGGTGATGAGAAAAAATTCAAAGTAACCACATTAGGCCATATACAGCGCGGGGGAAGCCCTACAGCCAAAGACAGGCTCTTGGGCAGCAGAAGCGGATTAGCCGCGGTAGAAGGCTTGATTAATGGTAAATTCAACTGTATGGCGGGTATCATAAATGACCAGGTTGTATACACTCCTTTTGATGATTGCATCAACAAAAGTAAACCATTGAATAAAGATTACCTTAGGCTTCAAGAGATCTTAAGCATTTAAACATGGGCTTTATTCCAATTTTCATTACCCTAGGCGGATTTGTTTTTTTATTTATGATGGTTGTCAATCATAATTTAAAGCAAAAAAAACAGCTATTTGAGACTGAATTAACTCAGTTCAGCTCAACGATTAAAAGCCTTTTTAATTCAAGCAATGGGAATGAGCACATTTCAGATGTAAAAAGTATTAAGGAAGCAGAAGCACTTTATCATGCTCTAAAAAGCAATGAAAAAACACATAGCGAAGCAGTCACAGCCCAGAAAAAATTAGGAGAAATCCGAATGCTTAGGCACAATTACAACAAACTAATCAAAACAAAACCTTATAGTTTTGTAGCCACACTAATGGGACATCATTCCATTTGATCTTTTATAAGGGAGAGCATACTATTGATTTCATCCGGATGAAACCAATGGTATGCCTTGTCTCTTTTCAGCCAGGTAACCTGTCTTTTGGCATAGCGTCGAGAGTTTCTTTTCAAAAGCCTTATCGCTTCTTCCTTGTCATATTCACCATCCAGATAGGCAAAAATCTCTTTATAACCGACGGTATTAAGTGCATTTAAATCTTTATAGGGGTACATTTCCTTTGCTTCTTCAAAAAGACCATTGCGAATCATACTATCCATCCTTTGATCAATTCTTTGGTACAATTCCTCTCTATCACGAATCAAGGCTATTTTGATTGTCTTGAATGGGCGGGAAACCTTCTTTTTAACCCTAAAGCTACTAAAAGGTAATCCAGTACCTTGACACACCTCTAAAGCCCTAATCAAACGTTGTGGGTTTTGCTTATCCACAATATTGAAATAATCAGGATCTAATTTTGATAATAATTCTTGAAGGGGCCGAATCCCTTCTTTTGCATAAAGGGCATTCAATTTTTCACGTATCTCCTGACCTACTTCAGGAATATGATCCAGGCCTTCAACTACCGCATCGGTATATAAGCCAGAGCCTCCCGTCAAAATCAACAAATCTTTTTCTCTAAACAAATCGTTTATACAATTCAACGCTTCTGATTCATACATTTTGACATCATAGGCATCGTGAATAGATTTATTGCCAATGAAATAGTGAGACACCTTGGCCAATTCACCCGCAGTAGGCTTGGCTGTCCCTATATTAATTTCTCGGAAAAATTGTCTACTATCGGAGGATATTATGACAGTATTAAATTTTTTGGCTAAATTTATGCACAAATCAGTTTTTCCAACAGCGGTTGGACCTGCAATCACCAGGATTATTTTATTTAATGGAGTCAAGATTCAATTTAGCTATTTTAAAGCTCCGAATTTAAGAAAATTCGAACATGAAAAACAAAAAAGTCTTGATAGTAGACGACAATGCGCTGAATAGAAGGGTATTTGAAAATGTAATCGGACACAATTATTTTTTTGAATCTGCATCAGACGGGCTAGAAGCTATAGAATTATTAAAAAACAACAAATATGACATCATATTGATGGATATTCAAATGCCGAAACTAGACGGTATAAGTTGTTTAAAAATAATCAAAGAAGAAGAAATAACTGACATTCCAGTCATTGCTATTTCTGCTTACTCCAATCAAGGAGATCGAGAATATTTTTTATCGACCGGCTTTGATGATTTTATTGCCAAGCCTGTAAAACCCAAGGATCTGTTGGAGGCCATCCATTTTCACCTTAATCAAAGCCCAAACAGAAAAAACATCCCTGAAAAGGAACAATCCATTAATGGAGACATTAATGAATCAGTAATCCAACAACTATTGAAATACCACAGCTTGGAAAACATTAAATCCGTATATGGTGATTTTTTAGAGGAGGCTGAAAACCTTACTCAAGAAATAAAAATATTAGCGGAATTTAATAAATTTGAAGAAATTGGAGAAAAACTTCACATATTGAAAGGTAATTCAGGAACACTTGGTATTAATGTAATGTTTAAGGTTACTTCTTTATTTGAACAAAAAATCAAAAATTCATCCACGGATGGAATAGCTGATGACATCGATCAATTAAAGTCCAGCCTGAGCAAATTCAAACAATTACTTGAAAACGATAAAATTTTTATAAAATATGAGTGATGCAAAAAGAGTATTGGTAGCCGAAGACAGCTCAGTTATTATCAATCTAACAAAGAATGTTCTATCCTTTGAGAATTTTTCAATAACTGCTGTTAAGAATGGCCAACAAGTTTTAGATAAACTTGAAAAAGAAGATTTTGATTTGATCCTAATGGACATCAATATGCCGGTAATGGACGGTGTGGCTTGTACAAAAGCCATTAGAAAACTCCCAGACCCAGTAAAATCTAAAATTCCAATCATCGCCATCACTGGGAATTACAAAAATTTCACTTTGGATGATTTCAAAAAAGCGGGATTGGACGATTATGTTCAAAAACCCCTGGATTACGATTTGCTATTGGTTACCGTTAAAAAACATATTTACAAGTAAAATGACCGTCAAATACACCAAAAACTTTTTGGATAAATTAGAAAATATCTTTGCCTCATCAGCGTATCACCTACGTTATGAGAAAGGCAATTTTAAATCTGGTTTTTGTATTTTAAAGGAAACAAAAATTGTAATTATAAATAAATATTTCACCCTTGAAGGTAAAATCAATGCCTTGTTGGACATTCTAAAAGAGCTTGATTTTAACCCTCAATCCTTCGAAGATCAAAAGCAACAAGATTTTCTTATTGAACTTAAACAAACAGAATTGAAGCTTTGAAAATCAAATTTTTAGGAACTGGAACATCTCAGGGTGTTCCGGTGATAGGCTGTAACTGCAATGTATGCACCTCTTTGGATTTTAGAAACAAACGCCTTAGAACCTCATTACACCTGGAAATTAACGGACTTAGCATTGTTATCGACACTGGCCCGGACTTTCGCACACAAATGCTTAGAGAGGCTGTAACCCACCTTGACGCGGTTCTTTTTACCCACGAACACAAAGACCATACTGCAGGACTTGATGACATACGTCCATTTAATTTCAAGCAACAAATGGACATACCGCTATATGGCACTGTTCAGGTTTTAGAGCAAATTAAAAGTGAGTTTTCCTATATCTTTGCCAAGACCAAGTACCCAGGAGTTCCAAGGGTATTATTGAATGAAATATCCAACACTCCATTTGAAATTCAGGGCAATAAAATCAATCCTATCCAGGTCATGCACCATAAGCTACCTGTTTTTGGATACAGGTTCGGGAATTTCACTTATATCACAGATGCAAATTACATTTCACCTGAAGAGATAGAAAAAATAAAAGGCAGTAAGGTATTGGTAATTAATGCCTTGCAAATAAAGCCACATATTTCCCATTTCACCCTTTCTGAAGCACTAGAACTCATCTCCATAATCGCTCCTGAAAAAGCATACCTGACCCATATAAGCCATACAATGGGCACACATCAGGAAGTGACCGAACAGCTGCCTCGCAATGTTGAGATAGCCTATGATGGCTTAAAAATCCAACTTTAACATGCACCTTAATTATCACTTCTTTAAATTTTTATGCCCCGCTTTAAAAGCTGAAATTCTAGGTGGCACTATTACTTCCTGCTTTTCCCAAAACAAAGAGGAGCTTATCATTGAACTAAAGAAAACCGATGGCAATCCTTTCTTTATTCGGGCTTTACTTTTACCTGCTAATACAAGTATAAGTTTCCCTAAAGACTTTAAAAGAAGTAAAAAAAACAATGTTGATCTCTTCCCTGAAATAATTGGAGAAAAAGTCACGGATATTCAGCTACTGAATTTTGAAAGGGCTTTCTACATCTGCCTTAAGGACACCCATGCCCTACTATTTAAAATGCATGGCAGTAGGTCTAATATTGTCTTATACAAAGACAAGGAGGCTACTCCCTATGCCATCTTTAGAAAAGAACTTAAAGAGGACATGGGTCTTAAAATTCAAGAGCTTGAAAAATCCTTAGAATTAACTGAGGCAAGATTCAAAGAACTAAAAGGAAATGCCTCACAATTTCTCCCTACACTGGGCAAATTACCCAGAGCTTGGCTCAAGGAAGCCGGCTATCTGGAAGCGGACATAAACACCCGGTACAAGCTGATGGTGGAAATTATGGACCTGCTTGACAGTCCATTTTTCTCAATTCTCCATAAAAACGACAATTATTTCCTCACCCTTTTACCTTGTTCCTCTTCTATTGCCAGCACCACTGACCCTTTAGAGGCCTGCAATATTTACTTCCAGAAAGCAGTAGTCAGAAAAAACTTTGAGAATGTCAAAAACCAATTGCTTCGAAACCTTCTCGATAGACGCAAAAAAACAGTAAATTACATCAATAAGACCAGTCAAAAACTGGAAGAAATGGAGAATGACTCTCCTCCTAGCCAAACGGCAGACATCATCATGGCCAACCTTCACCAGATCCCCAACGGGGCAGAAAAAGTGAGCCTATTTGATTTTTACACCAATGAAACACGAGAAATTACTTTAAAAAGAGGCCAAAGTCCCCAAAAGTTTGCGGAGCAACTTTACAAAAAAAGCAAAAACAAGAAAATTGAATTCGAGCAATTACGTAAAAACCTGGCCCAAAAAGAAAAAGATCTAAAGGAGATTGCCAAGGAAGAGGAAGTTTTGAACCAATCTGAAGACTTCAAATCAATTAAATCACTCATCAAATCTGAAAACAGATCATCCAAAAACCAAGCCCAGCTACAATTACCTTACAAGCGATTTGAAACAGAAGGGTTTGAGATTTGGGTTGGAAAATCTGCTAAAGCAAATGATGAGTTACTAAGAAGGTACACTTGGAAAGACGATCTATGGCTTCATGCAAAGGATGTAGCTGGATCACATGTTATCATCAAGACCCAATCAGGCATGACGCCAACCAAGAGCGTTCTTGAACGAGCTGCTGCACTAGCCGCCCATTATTCAAAAAACAAAACATCGTCCCTTGCAGCCGTCATGTACACCCCATGCAAATACGTCCGAAAGGTGAAAGGTTCTCCACCTGGGGCTGTGATGGTGGACAGGGAGAAGGTAATTTTAATAAAACCTGAGGGGCCCGAAGAAATATAAGCAAATACACAGCTCAGAAAGGGCTTGCTTGTCACTTTGATATCTTAAGACCGAGGTTTCATCCTGAAAAAAGTAAATACGATTATTAGAAATATATTAGCCCTTGGGATAAAAAAAATGGCAACCCAATTTATCGAGTTGCCATTTATAAGTTTTTTCTACAACCGAATCATTTACAAACAATTCGATCTCAGAAGGCATCAATTAATCCACTACGTGAATTTTCAACATATTTGTTCTTCCTTTAGCTTTTAGAGGCATGCTAGCTGTATTGATTACAATATCCCCTACAGCCACATGTTTCTCCGCTTTTAGCCTATCCTGAATATCTTGGAAAGTACCATCTGTGGACACTTGGCTATCATAATAATAAGCCCTTACCCCCCAGACTAGACTTAACTGAGTAAGTAGGTTTTTATTTCTTGTGAAAACAAAAATATCTGCCGAAGGGCGGTGTGAAGAAATTCTGAATGCTGTAAATCCGGAACTGGTAATACCAACAATTGCTTTGGCTTTCACATTTCTAGAAAGCCTACTTGCCATAAGCAATAAGTTATTGCTCATGTAGCTCTCTGTATCTTCAGGGATCTTATAAAGGTTGTGATAGATGTCTGCATTGACTTCTATATGGTCAATGATACTGCTCATAGCTTTAACGGCCGCAATAGGGAATTTACCTGATGCAGTTTCAGCGGAAAGCATAACAGCATCTGCACCATCCAGAACGGCTGTAGCTACATCATTGGTTTCAGCTCTTGTAGGTCTAGGGTTAACAATCATGCTTTCCATCATTTGGGTAGCAATGATCACGGGTTTGCAGGCGATTTTACATTTTTCCACCATTCGTTTTTGCCAAAGAGGCACAATCTCCATAGGAACCTCTACACCAAGATCTCCTCTAGCCACCATAATTGCATCAGTAGCTTCGATGATTTCATCAATATTATCAAGAGCTTCAGGTTTCTCTATTTTGGCAACAATCTTACAAGCTTTACCAGCTTTTTGAATTCTTTCTCTTAGATCAAGAATATCGTCAGCGCTACGTACAAAGGATAGGGCTATCCAATCTACTTCATTTTCAAGACCGAATTCAAGATCAATAAGATCTTTCTCCGTAAGAGAAGGTGCGCTAATTTTAGTATTTGGAAGGTTGATACCTTTTCTAGATTTAAGTATGCCGCCATGTACTACTGTACAATCAACATTTTTACCATCCGTATTAAGGACTACCAATTCCAAATTTCCATCATCAATTAGAATTCGATCTCCTTTGACAACGTCATTTGGTAAATTTTGATAAACAGTGCTTACCAAGCTGGCATTACCCATCACAGGATCGTTGGTTATGGTTATGGAATCACCAGGATTAATTAGTACTCCATTATTTTCCACCTCACCTACTCTAATTTTCGGACCCTGAAGGTCCTGCAAAATACCTGAATTATTATTCATGCTTGCATTGATTTCACGGATGGTTTTGATCACCTCTGCGTGAATACTATGGTCGCCATGGGAGAAATTCAACCTGAAAACATCAGCCCCAGCCATTACAAGCTCTGTTATTGTTTCCTTATTATTACTGGCAGGACCAATAGTGGCTAATATTTTGGTTTTATTAAAAATAGGTACTCTCATTTTCTACTTATTTAATATGTTAACAGGTTTTCTTTTGATTTTAACTTAATAGTATCAATTTTAACAATACTATGAATCCCTTTTACTACCGAAAGGCCGTCAATATACGTATTTAAATCCACTTCATCCGTAAAGTCCTGACAGAGTAAAAAGTAATCCATACTTTGGAGCTCAGGTATCAAGTATCTTGAGTGCCCTCCCACCGGATATGACTTATTTTTCAACAATTGGATGAATCCATGTTCTTTTTTTAACATAAATTGAGAAATAATTAAATCTGGTTGATTTAAGAATTCCATATGATAATCTTCTGCTTTTTTTAAATTTATTCCCAAAGTAGAATTGATCAGCCAAGCCAATTTATAGTCCTTTAAAGGGGCTACAAGGCCTAAAAGATCAAAATCGAAGGTGGTTTCAAAAAGAAGCTTGCTTTTCTTCATTCAGGAAGAATTTAAAAGCTCAAAGGTAAAAATTTTATTCCAACTTCTAACTTTGTGCGAAAGTTCTTGATTTAGTTTGTCATTTTTTTTGACATTAAGGTATTAAATAATTTTCTTTGCGGTGTGTTTAAACTAAACTGATCACAAAATGTCTGAAATTGCACAAAAAGTAAAAGCCATTATCGTTGATAAGTTAGGCGTCGAAGAATCTGAAGTTACTCCAGAAGCGAGCTTTACCAATGACCTTGGTGCCGATTCTTTAGATACTGTAGAGCTTATCATGGAATTCGAAAAAGAATTCAACATTTCTATTCCGGATGACCAGGCTGAGCAGATCGGTACGGTTGGTCAGGCTGTTAGCTATTTGGAAGCTAACGTAAAATAACCCATACTTAAAATCATTTATGAATTTAAGAAGAGTTGTAGTAACAGGTTTAGGTGCCCTTACACCAATCGGCAATACCGTTCCAGAATTCTGGGACGGCTTGTCGAATGGTGTAAGCGGCGCTGCGCCTATTACCCGTTTTGATGCCTCAAATTTCAAAACCCAATTTGCCTGCGAAGTAAAGAATTTGGATATACTTCAATTTATGGACAGGAAAGAGTCCAGGAAGATTGATCCATATGCTCAATATGCAATGGTAGCCGTAGCGGAAGCCATGGAAGATTCTGGACTTGACCTTGAAAAAATTGACCTTACCAGGGCTGGAGTAATCTGGGGATCTGGTATTGGTGGATTGAGAACTTTTCAAGACGAAGTCACTGATTTTGCAGGTGGAGACGGAACACCAAGATTTAACCCCTTTTTCATCCCTAAAATGATAGCTGATATCGCTGCAGGGTTTATTTCCATTAAATATGGATTTCAGGGGCCAAATTTTGCTACTGTTTCAGCTTGTGCCTCAGCTACTAACGCCCTATTGGATGCATTCAATTATATCCGATTGGGAAAAGCCAATATCTTCATTTCTGGAGGGTCGGAAGCTGCAGTAACTGAAGCAGGTGTAGGAGGGTTTAATGCTTTGAAGGCATTATCTCAAAGAAACGATGACCCAAAAACTGCCTCTAGGCCTTTTGATAAGGACAGGGATGGTTTCGTTCTTGGGGAAGGAGCCGGTGCATTGATTTTGGAAGAGTACGAACATGCTAAAGCACGTGGAGCCAAAATTTATGCTGAATTAATCGGTGGTGGAATGACAGGTGATGCTTACCACATTACTGCACCTCATCCGGAAGGAAGAGGAGCTGCCAATGTGATGAAATTCGCCCTTGAAGACGCCGGTTTAGAACCTGAGGCTATTGATTACATTAATGTGCACGGTACTTCTACTCCTCTTGGAGACTTAAGTGAAGTAAAAGCCATTAAAAATATCTTTGGCGATCACGCGTATAAAATCAATATCAGTAGTACAAAATCCATGACAGGTCATCTTCTGGGAGCTGCTGGAGCTATAGAAGCCATAGCATCAATATTAGCGATGAGAAACAGCCTTATTCCTCCTACCATCAATCACTTTACTGATGATGAAGAGGTGGATGAGAAATTAAACCTCACCTTTAATAAAGCTCAGAAAAAAGAAGTCAATGTAGCACTGAGTAACACTTTTGGTTTTGGTGGGCATAACTGCTCTATCATCTTCAAAAAAATAGCAGAATAAATTTGAAATTACTTCGGTTGCTCAGAATACAAGAGCTAACTTATAATAAGAAAGATAAAAGGCTTGCTTTCGCTATAAAAAACATAGTGGGTAGCAAGCCTTTAAATTTATCTCTCTATAGACTAGCGTTCAGACATGTTTCTGCATCGAAGGAAATAAAAGCCGGTGTAAAAATAAGCAATGAACGCCTAGAATACCTGGGTGATGCGGTATTGGGCACAATTGTGGCCGAATACCTCTTCCAAAAATTCCCCTACCGAGACGAAGGCTTTTTGACCGAAACCAGGTCCAGAATTGTAAACAGAGAAGCTTTGAATCAGGTTGGGCAGAAAATTGGCTTACCTAAAATAGTGGAGTCCGAAATGGGTACCAAAGTCCCCTATAGCTTCAAATCTCTTTATGGTGACACGCTAGAAGCCCTTATTGGAGCCATTTACCTGGATAGAGGGTTTTACTTTTGCAGAAAATTTATCAATAGTAGGTTGATCACTCCATTTTTTGATTTGGACAATATCATTACCACCACTACTAATTTCAAAAGTAAGATCATAGAATGGTCGCAAAAGGACAATAAAGAAGTCGACTTTAACCTAAAATCCGTAGAAGGTAGCCAAAGGTTCAAAGAGTTTAAAGTAGAATTAAACATCAATGGCTCTCCTTATGCTGAAGGAAAAGGTGCCACAAAGAAAAAAGCCGAACAAGAAGCAGCTAGAATTGCCTGCGAAAAACTTCAAATAATCCCCTAATCCACGCATTCCCATTTAGGTCTCTAAAAAATCAATAACATGTCTCCATTACTTCTGGCTGCCGCCACACTCAACCAAACTCCTCTGGATTGGGAAGGAAATCTGAACAATATCATTCAGGCAATTTCCTTGGCAAAAGAAAAAAAGGTTGACCTTTTGTGTTTTCCAGAGTTGTGCATTACCGGATACGGTAGTGAAGATTTGTTCCTGAGTTATTGGTATCCTAAAAAAGCACTGCAAAGCCTTCAAACAATCCTTCCTCATACAAGTGGAATTACGGTATTTGTGGGGCTACCTATCAGAATAAATACCAAAGTCTACAACTGCATGGCCATCCTAGAAAACGAGGAGATTCTAGGCTTTGTACCCAAACAGTTTTTAGCAATAGACGGTGTACATTATGAAGCAAGGTGGTTTACTCCCTGGAAATCCGGCGAAGAAATCATACTTGAGTGTTTTGACACCAAATACCCATTTGGAGACATCATCTTTGAGAAAAACGGCCATAAATATGGTTTTGAAATCTGTGAAGATGCATGGAGAAGCACTGACAGGCCTGGATACCGACTAAAAAAACGTGGAGTAGACATCATTTTCAACCCTAGTGCCAGCCACTTTGCCATGGGCAAAAGCGAGCAGAGAGAAATTTTGGTTAAAGAAAGCTCTACGGACCTTGGTGTTGCTTACTTGTACGTCAACCTGCTTGGCAATGAAAGTGGAAGAATGATCTTTGACGGAGAAATACTTTTCTCCGAAAATGGCCATTGTTTGGTAAAGAACAAATTGCTATCCTACCAGGATTACCAGTTGGTTACGGTAGCTTACCCTGTTCAGCAGCCTCAACCTCTGAAACTTAACCACAGTTTAGATACCAAAAATGAGGAATTCATGGCTGCCTCTACATTGGCCCTCTTTGACTATCTTAGGAAAAGCCGAAGCAGGGGTTTTGTCCTCTCGCTAAGCGGTGGAGCAGATTCATCTACCATAGCCATACTAGTAGCTGACATGGTAAAAAGAGGGGTAGAGGAACTAGGAACAGCCTTATTTTTGAAAAAAATCAATCGTGCATCCGATATTGCTCCAGAAAGTAGCATTCCAGAAATTATCGGGAAAATATTCACTACTGCCTATCAAGGAACGAAAAACTCCTCTGAAGCAACCCTAAATAGCGCCCACAACCTCGCAAAGAGTTTAGGTGCTACTTTCCATCATTGGACCATAGATGAAGAAGTAGATTCCTATACAAAAAAAATTGAAACAGCCCTAGGCAGAAAGCTAACCTGGGAACAGGACGACATCGTTCTTCAAAACATTCAGGCAAGAACTCGTTCTCCAATCATCTGGATGCTGGCCAACATCAAAAATCACCTTCTCCTAAGCACTTCCAATCGAAGCGAAGGTGACTTGGGCTACGCGACCATGGACGGAGACACCAGTGGTAGCATTTCTCCCATTGCGGCAGTTAGTAAAGATTTCATCCTTCAGTGGTTGCGTTGGGCTGAGAAGGAAAAAGGCTATCATGGATTACAGTCCGTCAACGCACTACAACCTACTGCCGAGTTGAGGCCTCAGGAGCAAAGTCAAACAGATGAGGAGGACCTTATGCCCTACCCTATCATTTCTGCTATAGAGAAACTGGCCATAAGGGATAGGAGATCTCCTATGGATGTGTACCTTATTTTGAAAGAAGAAATTTCTCTTGAACCATCTCTTTTAAAAGCTTACATTGCCAAATTCTTTAGGTTATGGTCCATCAATCAATGGAAAAGAGAACGACTAGCCGTCTCCTTCCATTTGGATGAATTTAATGTGGATCCAAAGACCTGGTACCGTTTCCCTGTACTATCGGGAGGTTACCGGGAAGAGTTGGCACTAATGGAAACCCTTGAAGAATAAATCAACGACAATCATAAAAAATATAACAAACCATGATCAATAGTATTTTGTATTACGTCGTTTGGAGTCCAAACCCTTCGATTTTTTCAGGATTTGACAGGTTGCGCTGGTATAGCCTGCTCTTTGCAATGGGCTTTATTATCTCCCAACAATTCATGATTCACTTTTTCAAAAAAGAAGGTCATGATGAAAATTTAGTAGACAAATTAACCATCTACATGGTCCTTGCAACCATTATTGGTGCCAGATTGGGGCATGTATTGTTTTATGAACCAGAGCGTTACTTAAGTAATCCAATAGACATATTAAAGGTTTGGGAAGGGGGTCTAGCGAGCCATGGGGCAGCTATCTCTATCCTTATTGCTTTGTGGCTATATGCCAGAAGAACTCCTGGACAATCCTATTTATGGGTTGTAGACAGAATTGTAATTGTCGTGGCCTTGACTGGGGCTTTGATTCGTTTTGGTAATCTGATGAATTCAGAAATCGGCGGGAAAGCAACAGGCACAGACAGTGGCTTTGTCTTTGCTCGAGAAACAGAGGAGATTTTGAATACCATGAAGCTTCCAATAACTTCCATTAAAGCTTATAAACCTTTAGACCGCCAGGCTGAACTAACCGGAACCGGACGTGTCCCTGTTAATTTTGACATTGAAATCGAGAAGGGGAGTTTTGATGAGGCAAATTTAAAATCTGTTCTAGAGCGAGATGTCAAGTATGCATTGACTCGATTCAATAGTTCAAAGAAATACATGGCGGAGGATCCTGAAACCCCGCTTAACTTGGAAATCAGAGACCAAGGAGATCATTATCTGGCAGTGATAAAAACTTTTGGTCAAGCCAAATACCCTACCCAAATTTATGAATCGCTCACTTATTTATTGATTTTCATATTGCTATTTCTTGGCTGGAAAAAATACAAATCAGAAATTCCCGAAGGATTATATCTTGGATTGTTCCTTATATCGGTATTCGGTATGCGATTCGTTTGGGAATTTTTCAAAGAGAATCAAGTGGAATTTGAGGACAGTCTCACTTTCAATATGGGGCAAGCACTAAGTATCCCATTGGTAGTGATAGGCTTTGGCCTTATCTTTTATTCTTTAAATAACAAAAGAAAACAATCCATTAAAAACTAGCTTACGGGACAGGGTCATGGCCCTGTCCTCCCCATGGGTGGCACCGACCTATTCGCTTGATTCCCATCCATCCCCCTTTTAAGACACCATGTTTCAAAATGGCTTCTTTGGCGTATTGGCTACAAGTAGGATAGTACCTGCAGGACCTCGGAATCAAAGGAGAAATAGCATATTGATAAATCAAAATGGGAAATACAGCAATATTCTTTACTATTTTCTTCACTTTTTCGTATTTACATTAAACAAGCATATTTTTGAAAATAAAGTTCTGTCTCTAAAATCAAAATTCAGATTCAATTGAACATAAAACCGCTATTTTACCGGCTTCTAATCCTTATTTGCATCCTGGGAACAGGTGTTGGCAAAGCCCTGTATGCCCAAGATAGCGATTCACTATATGTCACTTCAGAGGAAGTCGAAACGCCAAAGCAAGTCACTGTCAATAACATCTTTATCGTTGGAAACGAAAAAACCCGTAAAAACATTATTTTACGGGAAATGGACATTGCTGAAAACATGACCTACAATTGGGATGAGTTTGTAGCTCTTGTAGCAGCTGACCAAAAAAAGATATACAACCTTCAACTTTTTACAACCGCCACAGTGACCCCCCTTTTCGTAGGGGATGAGCAGGTTGAGCTTTTGGTGTCTCTAAAAGAAAGATGGTACATTTTACCCAGCATTATCTTTAATTTGGCTGACAGGAACTTCTCTGAATGGTATTCTAATCAAAATCGGGATTTTTCCAGGGTTAACTATGGGGTAAAATTGGACCATAATAATATTGGCGGGAGAAATGAAAAACTTAGGGTGGTCGGACAGATTGGTTTTACCCAAGCCCTTCTCTTGAATTATACTATCCCCTATTTTGATAAAAACCAGCTTCATGGTCTGGCTGCCAGGTTCAATTATTACACGAATAAAAACATCCCTGTAAGGTCAATTGGCAACAAGCAATACTTTTTTAAAAATGCGAATGAAGATATTTTACTACAATCACTTAATGCCTCACTGACCTATAGCTTTAGAGGTAGTTTTTATAATTTTCATTATTTCACAGCAGGGTACAACGACACCCGAATTCATGAGGATGTAATACTTGAAAACCCAAATTATTTTACGCATGAGGGCCAAAAGTTGCAGTACTTTTTGGCTTCTTACCGGTACCGTCATGACAACCGGGACAATGTGGCCTATGCAACTCAAGGAACCTTATTGGATGCCTCTCTCACCAAATATGGTATGTTTGGGAATGATGACATCAATGAGCTAGAATTTAGCATTATGGCCAGCAAGTACAATAGGCTTGGAAGCAAATTCCACTTTGCTACAGGCATTTCTGGCTCAGCTTTTTTTAGCGATCACCAACCTTACACCTTGGTCCGTGGAATTGGTTATAAACCAAATTTTATCAGGGGTTTTGAGCTCAATGTCATTGAAGGGCAACAATTAATTGCTCATAAAAACAGCTTACGCTATGAGTTGCTAAATGTGGCTTTTGACATTTCTAGCTTTATGCCTATAGAGGAGTTCTCTGTTTTTCCGCTTCGCCTATATCTTAGTGGTAACTTTGACCATGGCTATGTAAGAGATGCAAATCGATTGCCTTTAAATGCTCAATATACCAACAAATACCTGGCAGGCTATGGCTTTGGATTGGACCTCATAGGTATGTATGATGCTGTATTCAGGTTTGAATATTCGGTCAACAACATGGGGGCAGGGAGTTTCTTTATCAACGTTAAAGCTCCTATATAATTCGTTTTTTGTTTCTACATTACATTTTTTTATAGTATATTCCAGTAATACTTTCTTTTTCCCCTTATTTTTTGGTTATGGAGAAATGGGTACTATCTGGTTTTTTATTGCTATTCCCCAGTCTTTGCTGGACGCAAAACAGCATGGACCATTTTCCAAAAGGGGCACAAAGTATAGGGATGGGCAATGCAAGTGTCACCCTAAGCGAACCTTGGGCAATCTTTAACAATATTGGGGCTCTAGGTAAGGCACCATCTGAAATAGTAGCCATAGCAGGATACGACCATAGGCTTGGGCTGAATGAACTCACCACTTTGGCTGCTGGAATTATCCTTCCTTCTGAAAAATTAGGGACAATAGGTATCGGTATTTCCAATTATGGTGGAAAGCTCTTCAATCAGCAGCAAATTGGCCTGGGCCTGGCCAAACAATTAGGTTTGGCTAGTTTAGGGATAAAAATCAATTATTTCCAGACTAATATTGAAGGTTTTGGGAGAAGCGCCAGACCTATTATTGAACTTGGGGGAACCGCCGAACTCATTCCTGATTTGTTTTTCGCTGCCCATGTGTACAATATTTCCCGCTCTTCGATTAGCAAGGCAAGTTTAGACTATTTACCGACAGTGGTTAAGGCGGGCATTTCTTACAGACCCTCTCAAAACCTGATGGTCAATATTGAAACTGAAAAAGAACTACAATCCCCACCTCAGTTTAAAGCAGGTATCGCCTATAGCTTTGAAGATAAACTATGGGCGCGGACAGGCATAAGCAGTCAGCCAAACAATCTGTATTTCGGAATAGGTTTTAAGCCCAGACGGTTCCAAGTGGATTATGCGATGAGTCGCAATTACTTATTGGGTTTTACCCATCACTTTTCTCTAAATTATAATCCCTCGGCCCCTTGAAACCAATTATTGTCAGCGGTGTAGGTTTATTTCTGACTTCTTTTGGTCTCCTTGCACAGCAGGCCCCTCCAAGAGAACTCGACATAGAAGCATTCGTAGAAGAGCGCTTTGCCATGCAAGAAGAAGATGTGCCATATGAAGACCTCTATGAAAGCCTCCTTCAATTGTATTTTCAACCTATAGACTTACAGGTGGCCACAAGTTCTGCGCTTCAATCCTTGTATATTCTTAGCCCTATACAAATCCAATCATTCATTAATTACAGAAATCAATTTGGTAAGTTTGCTTCCATTTATGAGCTTCAGGCTATTCCAGAATGGACTTTAGAAACCATCCAAAATATATTGCCATTTGTCGTTATAAATTCCTCAAATACTAACGATGCTCTCCCCAGCCTAAAGCGTATTAAGAAGGCCGAAAATGCCTATTTACTTTTTCGTCACAGAAAGGTCTGGCAAACAAGGAAAGGTTTCAGTCCTCCAGATACGCTAAGCAATGGAGACCTAAGCAATAGGTATCTGGGAGACCCCAACGACCTGTATTTAAGATTCCGCTTACAGCAACCTGCAGATTTCAGTTTGGGTTTGACTTTAGATAAAGATTCAGGAGAAAAATTCACCTGGGACCCTAAAAGCAAACGATACGGATTCAATTATCTCTCTTTTCATTATACCTTGTACAATAAAGGGAAACTAAAGGCACTTTCTCTTGGCGATTATCAATTGCAATTTGGACAGGGATTGGTTTTTGGATCGGGATTTTCTGTGGGAAAAGGAGCAGAGACCATCACCACTGTTAAACGAAGCTCTACTGGACTAAGGCCCTACACTTCTGTAATGGAAGCAGGCTTTTTCAGGGGGCTAGCAGGCACCTACTCATTAGGGAACATAGAAGTTACAGGCATGCTCTCCCGATCTTCCAGAGATGCTAATTTACAGCTAATACAAGATAGTCTTGCCAACGAGTCTTCTTACCTGTCATCATTGGTCCTATCTGGATTGCACAGAACGGAAAGTGAAGTACAGAAAAAAGCCCAAGCTACAGAACACAATGCAGGGTTTAATATAAATTATCAGCTTCCTAACAAAGCGTTACGGCTAGGCGCAAATGCCCTTTACAGCCAATACAGTCAAGCCCTAATCCCCTTAGAAAGAATTTACAATCAATTTGAATTTCGAGGAAAGACCAACTTTACAACCAGCTTGTACTTCACCTACAATTTCCGAAACCACTATTTGTTTGGTGAAACCGCAGTATCCAAAAGCGGGGGACTGGGTCATGTAGCGGGGATAATGAGTAGCCTGAACAGTAAACTGGATTTCTCTATGGTTTGGAGAAAATACGACCGGGAATTTCATTCTTTTTATGGAAATGCTTTTTCCGAAGGTTCTCGTCCAATCAATGAAGAAGGGGTGTATTTAGGTCTCCACTTCAAACCTAACAGAAAAATCAGCTGGTCTGTCTACTATGATTATTTCAGTTTCCCCTGGTTGCGTTTCAGGATGTATGCCCATTCCACAGGCTACGAATGGCTTAGCAGGATAAAATATCAACCAAACAAACAAATGATCCTGTTTTTCCAATTTCGGGAAGAGATCAAAAGCAGAAACGTAATTTCAGAAAATCAAACCAGCAGCCAATACTTACTGGCACGCGGAAAAAGACAAAACATGGTGTGGAACCTAACTTATCAACCAAGCCGCTGGTGGCAGGTTAAAACACGAGTACAGCAAAGCTTTTATCTCATTGATAGACAGAAGTCCAAAGGTTTTTCAATCTCTCAGGATATATCAACAGAAATGGGTCCATGGAGGTTATCGGGAAGAGTGGCACTATTTGACACCGAAGATTATGAAAACAGGCAATACTTGTATGAAAAAAATGTGCTATGGGCCTTCTCTATTCCGAATTTTTATAATCAGGGAATGCGTGTCTATTTTTTGGCACAGTATAAGCTCAATAAGCGACTGACCTTTTGGGGGAGATGGGCAAAAACTACCTATACCAATAGGGAAAGCATAGGTTCAGGCTTGCAGGAAATAAAAGGTAATGAATTGACAGAAACTACTTTTCAGCTTAGGTATCTATTTAACCGGTAAGGGATCTGGTTTAACCCTTACCGGAAAATTTAATTCAATCAGAAATTATTTTGTTTTAAGTAAGTCCCTGATTTCTTCCAATAACACTTCTGTTTTATTAACAGTAGGTGGTGGTGGTGTTGGGGCAGCTTCTTCCTTCTTTTTCAATTTTGTAATTACTTTAACAATCATAAATACTGCAAAAGCGACAATAGCGAAATCAACGGTAAATTGAATGAATGTACCGTAATTAATTGTTACCGCAGCGATTTCTTCCCCTGCAGGATCTATATAGGCATCCTTGAGAACAACTACTAAATCAGTAAAATCAACTCCTCCGACCAATAGTCCAATTGGAGGCATAATTATATCCTTTACCAGTGAGGATACTACCTTCCCAAATGCAGCGCCGATGATCACCGCAACAGCTAAATCTACAACATTACCTTTTACGGCAAAATCCTTGAATTCTTTAATCAATCCCATACTTTTGTTGGTTAATGGTTTTTAATATAAATTTAATAAGCCATTCAATATATGAAAAATTCTATGATTATTGCAAAATAATTATATTCCAAACATTATCACATCAGACAAAACATGTCCAAAACAAAACATATAGATCAACCAATAGCGCAGATAAAACCCAAAAAACTTAGTTTTCATGACTCTACCAGGACTGACAACTACTTTTGGATGAATGAGAGAGAGCATCCAGAGGTTGTGAAATATTTGGAAAAGGAAAATGAATATAAAAATCATTGCCTAAAGAATACAGAAGCCCTGCAAAAAACACTCTTCGAAGAAATGAAGGGGAGAATAAAGGAAGATGATGCCAGTGTCCCTTACTTCAAAAACGGTTTTTATTATTACAATCGCTTCGAAAAAAGCAAAGAATACCCAATTTATTGTAGAAAGGAAGGAAATCTAGAAGGGGATGAACAGACCTTATTGGACATCAATATAATGGCAGAAGGAAATGAATACATGAATGTCAACGCACTGTCAGTAGCTGAAAACAACCAATTGCTGGCTTATTCCTTTGACAATATGGGTAGGCGTATTTACGCTATTCATTTCAAAGATTTGACTAGTGGGGAAGTGTTGGAGGATCAATTAATATCTGTCACTGGTAATATGGCTTGGTCGGCAGATAATTCCACAATTTTCTATACCCAACAAGACCCATTGACCTTAAGGCCAAATAAAATATTCCGCCATGTTCTGGGTACAGCTCAGGAGTCAGATGAGTTGGTATACGAGGAAAAAGATGAAACTTTTACGGTTGGAATAAGAAAATCCAAGTCAAGGAAATTCTTATTTATTGCCAGCCAAAGCACAATTTCTACAGAGTACAGGTTTCTTCCTTTGGATCAGCCTGATGCAAAATGGAAAGTCATTCAAGGTCGACAAGAAGACTTAGAGTACGAGGTTGATCATTATGACAAGCACTTTATCATACTTACCAATGCCGACAAGGCTACAAATTTCAAGTTGGTAAAAACACCAATAGAGAAACCTGAGAAAGAGAATTGGGAAGACCTCATTCCAGTTAGGGAAAATGTATTTTTAGAGGAGTTTGAAGTTTTCAAACATCATTTGGTAATAGCCAATCGATTTGATGGACTGCAAAGGCTCGAAATAAGATCCTGGGATGGAGAAAAAAAACACACCATAAAAATGGAGGATCCAGCCTATACGGTTTGGATTGGTAACAATCCGGAATTTTATACGGAGGTGCTAAGATATGGCTACAACTCATTGACCACTCCGGCTACTATCTATGACTACCATATGGAATCTAGAGAGAAAACCTTAATGAAGCGTCAAGAAGTGGTGGGTGGCCATACACCTCAAGACTACCATTCTGAGCGTGTGTGGGCAACCTCGGCCGATGGAACAGAAATCCCTATGTCCTTGGTATACAAAAAAGACCTTTTCAATCAAAACGGTCAAAACCCGGTTTTACTTTATGGCTATGGCTCCTATGGGCTAAGTTCAGACCCCTATTTTAGTTCCAGTAGACTGAGCTTATTAGACAGGGGTTTTGTATTTGCCATCGCCCATACCAGAGGTGGTCAGGAAATGGGACGATATTGGTATGAAGAGGGCAAAATGTTAAAGAAAAAAAACACCTTTGATGACTTTATTGCCTGTGGAGAGTACCTAATTCAGGAAAAGTATTCTCACCCGAAAAAGCTTTTCGCAATGGGAGGAAGTGCTGGAGGGCTTTTGGTAGGCGCTGTGATCAACCAACGACCTTATCTTTTCCATGGCGTTGTGGCAGCAGTACCATTTGTGGACGTTGTCACTACAATGTTGGATGAAAGCATCCCCTTAACTACCGGAGAATTTAACGAATGGGGCAATCCCAAAGAAAAGGACTACTACGACTATATGCTTTCGTATTCTCCCTATGACAATGTGAAAAAACAGGATTACCCTCACCTCCTGGTTACCTCTGGCTTACATGACAGTCAGGTTCAGTATTGGGAGCCAACCAAATGGGTAGCAAAACTCAGGGCCTTACGCACCAACAAAAACTTGTTACTACTCCATACCAATATGGAAGCAGGACATGGAGGCGCCTCTGGCAGATTCAATGCCTTAAAAGAATTGGCCATGGAATACGCCTTTATTTTATTTCTGGCAGAGAATTAAACCCGAAATATGCAATAGACATTCTATTACGTGCTGAAATCGCTTTAAAATCAGCCACTTCGTTGCTGCTTTCAATTTCACCATAGCGGTGCTATGCTAAAATCTCCAAACAGCCTGATTTTCTTTCGATTGCAACACTTCCCGTAAACACGGGACAGGCTTCACCCCTGACTATTGTCAGGACGGAGAAATCCTATTACATAATCCGGGTTAAACAACCAATCCTTAGAATCTTGGTAATGGACCAGTTGTGTACTTCTATTAACCGTTAATGAATCAATAGGTATTATTAAAGATTTTGAAGATTTAACTAATTCTTTTGATATCACAGACGCATCTGCTTTGCCCAGGTTTTCACCTTTATTACAAGCAGAAACAAATACCAAAAGCAGTATGAATCCAGAGATTTTGTAAAGGTTATTCTTGCCAATTATTTTTTGTCTGCTGCTCATGTTAGCCTTTTAATGAATTTGATGGTGCTATTTTCTGGTTTAGCCCTTTTTGCTAAAAAATACAACTATTAAGCTTACTTTCTAAGATGTCCCTACTTGAAGGCATTGAAATTGTAATACAGAAACATTATAAGGCACACTTACCATTTTATATAACTGATAATTTAGTACATGTTGTTTGAATTTACAACTTTACCTAAGCATTAAATTTATAGCTTCCAATAGCTACTCAATTTGGTAATCGATCAGCTTCCCAAGAGGAAGAAGATCAACTTGGAACTGGACTCGGACTTTAGGCTAACCACCTAACAGAACATTTAATCAGTAGTGATCCAAAGCCAAAGTACATTTTTCTTAAAAATTAATAACGACCTCCAATTATTTGCATAATTAAAATTTTATACCTAATTTTTATAACTTCTATAATTTTTAAGTCATTGATCCAACTGTTTTAATTAGGCAAAATGAACGTAAACCACGAACCCCAACATTCTTTTTATGACGAAATGTATGATGAACATCAGACATTGCGTGAACATTATTCCAGTCTCGGAGCGTTCATTGAGAATACCTCGGCAAAAAAGCTTAACCAATTGCAATTCTCGGCAGACAAGGCCCAGATGGCCATGGGAATGACCTTCAATGTTTATCATGATAAAGAAGGTTTAGAAAAAATCCTCCACCTGGACATTATTCCACGAATTATTCCGGGAAAAGAATGGCACACCATCAATGAAGGCCTCAAACAAAGGATTACGGCCTTGAACCTATTTTTACAAGACATATATAACGACCAAAAAATCCTTAAAGACAAGATTGTCCCCACGGACTTAATTTTAGGAAGTAAGGATTTTCTAAAGCCATGTATGGGTCTTACGCCACCTAAAGGGATTTGGTGCCATATTACGGGTACAGACTTAGTAAGGGATAACAATGGGGAGTTTTACATTTTGGAAGACAACCTTCGCTGTCCATCAGGTGTATCCTATATGCTGGAAAGCCGTGAAATCATCAAACGGGCCTATCCTGACTTATTCAACAAACTCGGAGTTCGACCTGTTTCAGATTACCCTACCAAACTCCTGGACATGCTTCAGTTTCTTTCTGACAAACCCAAGCCAGTTATTGGAGTATTGACACCAGGTGTTTACAATTCCGCCTACTTCGAACATTCTTACCTTGCTCAGCAAATGGGGGCAGAGCTTGTATCCGGAATGGACCTAATTGTAAAAGACAAGAAGGTATACATGCAAACCACACAAGGTTTAGAACAAATAGATGTATTGTACAGAAGGATAGATGACACTTTTCTGGATCCACAGGTTTTCAATCCCAACTCTATGCTGGGAATCCCCGGGCTTTTTGAAGCCTACAAGGCTGGCAATATTGCCATGGCCAATGCGCCTGGAACAGGTGTTGCAGATGACAAGGCTGTTTATGCCTATGTACCTAAAATAATAAAATATTACCTAGATCAGGACCCTATACTTCACAATGTACCAACCTACCTTTGTAGGGAAGAAAAGGATAGAAACCATGTTTTAGAAAACATTTCAGACTTGGTAGTAAAAGAAACAAATGCAGCGGGAGGATATGGCATGATGATTGGACCAAAAGCAGATGCTAAAGAACATGAAAAATTCCGGCAGTTGATCAAGTCCAATCCTACCAATTACATTGCCCAACCAACACTTTCACTTTCTACTGTTCCCTCAATTGTAGACAACAAAACCATTGAAGGTCGGCATGTGGACTTAAGGCCTTATGTCTTGTATGGAAATGAAGTAGAAGTTATTCCCGGAGCCCTTACAAGGGTAGCATTAAAGAAAGGTTCACTTGTAGTCAATAGTTCTCAAGGTGGCGGAAGCAAAGACACCTGGGTATTGTATTAAAATAAACAAACGATATGTTAAGTAGAGTTGCAAATTCAATTTATTGGCTAGGCAGGTACATGGAGCGCGCTGAAAACTACGCCCGATTCATTAATGTTAATTTCAACTTAATGTTGGATTTACCTCCTGATTTAAAAGAACAATGGGAGCCCCTAATTATGGCGACCGGTGATCATGAACTTTATACTTCCCGAAACAATTCCTACAAGATGAAGGAGGTAATCTATTTCTTGGCCTTTGATCATAGCAATCCTAATTCTATCATTTCCTCTGTGTCCCAAGCAAGAGAAAATGCAAGGATGATTAGGGAAAATCTCACCAAGGAAACCTGGGAAAAATTAAATGAAACCTACCATTTTGTAAACAAGGCCTCTGAGTCGAAAGTCTGGAAAAAAGAAGATCCAAGAGATTTTTTCGAAGAAGTAAAATCTAAGATCTTACTATTGTATGGACTTGCAGACAATACCGTAGCACGCACAGAGGGCTGGTATTTCCGACAACTGGGACAGTACCTGGAAAGGGCAGACAAAACTTCACGTATACTGGATGTCAAATACCATATCTTACTCCCTTCTGCTGAAGAAGTAGGCTCTCCACTGGATTTCCTTCATTGGATGGCTTTGCTAAAGTCTGTTACTGCTTTCAATACTTATAGAAGACTCTATGGCAATATCTCTCCTTCAGGCGTGGTGGAATTTCTGGTATTAAATAAATTCTTCCCTAGGTCCGTCTTTTTTTGTTTGAAAGAAGCCGAACAATGTCTCTATAAGATTTCCAAGTCAAATGGAGAGGGATATTCCAATAGTGCTGAGAAAGCAATGGGAGAATTGCGATCAAAACTGGAATTCGATGATGTCAACGATATTATTTCCAGTGGATTACACGAATACATCGAACAGCTTCAAATAAAAATTAATAATGTCTCCAATAAAATAAACGACAATTATTTCCAAATAAAAGATAACTTTGCCAGCCAAACTATGGATCAAGAATGACTTTCTGCATTGGAATAAAAACGAAACACGGAATTGTAGGTTTATCAGACACTCGAATCACTTCAGGTAATGAAACCACTACCTCAAAAAAAGTATATACTGTAAACAGAAAAAACCACTCTTTCTTTATAATGACCTCTGGTCTTCGCTCTGTAAGAGACAAAGCCATTACCTATTTTGGAGAATTGATTGAGAAAAATGACGCTAGCTATGACAAGCTCTATAAGGCAGTTAATGGTTTTGCAGATCAGGTAAAGCGTGTGGCTGGTGAAGACATGGCCTCATTGGAAAATTCAGGCTTTACTTTCAATTTGTTCTCAATTATCGGCGGACAGCTTGAAGAAGACAAGGAACCCAAACTCTATTTACTTTACCCTCAGGGAAATTGGATAGAAATCAGAACGGGAACACCTTTTGTCATTATTGGCAACACTGGATTCGGCAACCCGGTATTAAGAAGGTCTCTAAAGTACGATGAGCCACTTTTGCTCGCTTTAAAAAGTGCATTTTTGGCTTTCGATGCAACTAGAATAAGTGCCAATGATGTTGACTACCCTATAGACACTGTAATTTTAGAAAATGACACCTACAATGTTGTAGAAAACCGATTTGAGCAGCATGAGTTAAATCATTTATCTGAATTCTGGAACGACTCATTAAAAGAAGCGATCCATAACCTTCCAACAGAAGTCTTAGAAAAAGCTTTCTCACCAAAAGAATTTGAAAAAAGTGAGTGAGCTTGAATAATGTTGTTTTTTCTAATTTAAACAAACTGCAATTATGCGTCTGAAAATACAACACACCACAACTTATGAATACCAAAAATCTGTAAGGTTAAACCCGCATCATTTTTATCTCAAACCACTTCAGAGAAATTACCTGGAAATCAATGCCTATAAACTGGATATAGACCCTAAACCAGAGGGAGTGAATGAAAGGTACAGCATTGAAGGAAATCCCTATTACCAAGCCTGGTTTACAGGGGAGACGGAAAACATGGTGATTAAAGTCGATTTTGAGGTAAACACCAGTCACTTTAACCCCTTCCTCTTCCTTATGGACCAATGGTTCCTGCAAAATTTCAATCCGGAAGCTGACATTCCTTTTTCTTACCAACAAAAAAACTTGCCTATCCTCCAACCTTACCTGACTCATAGCAATAACAATTTATTAAAAAGCTATGCGCTTGAAAAACTGAGGACCAAGGATCCTATCCAGTTTCTGACACAATTGAATGCTGCCATTCATGCAGATTGGCACCATATTATACGAGAAGAAGAAAACCTATGGTCAGCAGCCAGGACCTTTGCTGCAGGAAAAGGATCCTGTAGAGACCTCTCATTCATGTTAATAGAAATGTTAAGACATGTAGGCCTAGCAGCTAGATTTGTCAGTGGTTACGCCTTCAATCCAGAATTGGAGGAAGGCCATGAGCTCCATGCTTGGGTGGAAACTTACCTACCAGGTGCCGGGTGGGTAGGATTGGATCCAAGCCTTGGACTAATGGCCGACGAGCACTATATCCCCCTTGCCGCAAGTTTTCTTCCAGAAAACACGCTTCCTGTACATGGCTCCTTTGGTGGAGAAAACCTCAAACCCTCCACCCTACACACCACTCTTAGCATTCACCCATTTTAGAAAGAATCCCCTGTTTCCCTAAAACCAAATAAGCAAAACAAAATCTTATTAACCTTTTTACATGATTTTCAGTTTAATAGGATAACTTAAACTATTTATGAAAAAAGTGGGAGGCACCTTATTTATTATTACTCTACTATCAATTGTGATTTTTTTAGATTGGTACGTTTACCAGGGAATTAAAGCAATTTTACCTGCAGATTATTTAACCCTAGGGAAAACAACTTATTGGATTTTAACTGGAGCAATAGCTGTATGGTTAGGCTTTACTTTCTATACTATTATGCAAGAAGGCAAAATATCACCTTCTTCTCAGCAATCCTTGAATTTGTTTTTGGTCATCCTTGTCACACAACTAACCGTCATTGTTTTTCTATTTGGAGAAGATTTGATTAGGGTAATTGGTACTGTATACAGTTATGCGACAGGCGCTACAAACGAGAATGGTTCACTAATGGCTTCTAGAAGAAAATTCATAAGCCAGATTGCTTTTGCCGTAGCAGCCATTCCTATGACTGGATTTATCTATGGCATCATAAAAGGCAAATACGATTTCAGAACCATCAAAAAAACCCTTTATTTTAAAGATCTTCCTGAGGCATTTGATGGTTTTACCATAACACAACTGTCAGACATTCATGCTGGCAGTTTTAAGGATTATGCTGCAGTGAAAAAAGGGGCTGACATGGCAGCAGCCCAGCAGTCTGACCTTTTTGTATTTACAGGTGACCTTGTCAATCATAAGGCAGATGAAATTGACCCCATGATTGATATTTTCTCTCAGATAAAAGCTCCCTACGGGCAGTTTTCCATATTGGGCAACCATGATTATGGAGACTATACCTCCTGGCCAAGTCCAGAAGCCAAAGCTCAAAACCTTCAATCCCTTAAGGGCAAGCACAAAATGATGGGTTTCGATCTTTTGCTGGATGAAAACAGAATTATCGAAAAAGATGGTCAAAGGATAAGTTTACTTGGTGTAGAAAACTGGGGCCTGGGCTTCCAGTCCAAAGGGGATCTTGAGAAATCACTTGTAGATGTCCCTGACGACGCTTTTAAAGTATTGCTTTCTCATGACCCTACCCACTGGGATGAACAAGTCAAAAACCACCCTAAAAATATTCACCTTACCCTTAGCGGCCATACCCATGGCATGCAGATCGGTATAGAGACGCCTTTTATCCGCTGGAGCCCTGCACAATACCGCTACACCAACTGGGCAGGAATAGCTGAACAGGCAGGCAAATACCTTTATGTAAACAGAGGTTTTGGCTTCCATGCCTTTGCCGGTAGAGTGGGAATCTGGCCTGAGATTACGGTTATAGAATTGAAAAAAGGGTAAACCTATATCTCAAAAAAGGCAACACCTATTCGATTAACCCCGAAATATGCAATAGACATTCTATTACGTGCTGAAATCGCTTTAATATCAGCCACTTCGTTGCTGTTTTCAATTTCACCATAGCGGTGCTATTTTCTTGCGATTGCAACACTTCCCGTAAACACGGGACAGGCATCACCCCTGACTATCGTCAGGGCCAGGAAATCCTATTACATAATCCGGGTTAAATCGTGATTTTTTTGATGCCACGGGTTATTTTCCCCGTGGCAAATACAATCAATATACCGCCAAAATAAGCATTTATGATGGCTAAGCAGCGTTACTTTTCAATGCCTTCAAACGCGGATTAAAACTTTATTGCCCCTCGCTGTCCTGACAGAAACCAATAGGCCAATGGCACAAAATACAAAGCGGTAAATGTTCCTATGGTCAATCCACCGATTACGGAGAAAACCAATGGCCTTTGCAAATCAGCACCTAATCCCGCACTAAAAACCACCGGAATAAGGGCAAGAATAGTAGTGATTGATGTCATTACAATAGGCTTCAACCTTATCTCCCCTGCATGGTACAGGGCCATGGTAAGTGCTACTCTGGTCTCCATTCCATCTTTGGTCTGATAAATGGCCCTAAGCCGATTAATGGTATCTATCTTGAGAATAGCATCATTGACCATAATCCCAAGCATTACTACTAACCCTATGGCTGACATTACATTTAGCGAAGTACCTGTAAGCCACAGCACCAAAAAAGCCCCTCCTACTCCCAAAGGAAGAGTGAAAACAACAATAAGGGGTTGTAAGAAGCTTTCAAACTGAGCGGCAAGAATGAAATACAGCAATAGAATGGATATCATTAAGATACCCATTAACTGTTTGATGGTTTCCTGATCCTGAAAGTACTGCCCTGCAAAATCAACAGCAAGGTCTCTTTCCGTACCCCAAGAACGAATATCCGCCTCATGCTTTGTAGGCTCCGAGACATCGAGGTTTAGGGATTGGTAGATCCCATACCTGTCAGAAGTTACATATTTGTAATGTGAATCGTAGGAATAAGTAATGAACTCATTTAAGGAGTAGGCTATGCCTTCTTCACCGTAGATATAATTACTTTTCAGAAGGGTCTGAAAATCCAATTGGTCATTTCTTAATTGAATGGGAATAATTTCACCAAATTGCCGGATATCGGTAATCAGATAATTTCCAAATAATTGTTCTATGCTTGTGATCAATTGATTTACTTCCAGACCATACAATGCCAACTTCTCAAGATCTGTTTTAAAAATTACAGAAGATCCTTCCTGCAAACCTGGGCCTTTGGTCCAAGTCTCAACTGGAAATTGCTCCATCCATTGATTCATTTGACTTGCTTTTATAGGTCTTTTGGACTCTAAATTCTTCAACCTAACCTCATAATAAGGCCGGTTTGAATTGAAAAGCTGGTCAAATGCATTGGGCGCATCATTTATTGCTAAACTGGCCTGAGGGTAATTTTGACGAAAAAAACGCTTAAGTTGTCTGCTGACACTTTCTTTGGCTTCATCATCAGCAAACATCAGGTAAAGATCCGCTTGCTGAATGGCATTTTCTCCTTCATACAAGATAAATTGCCTTAAGCCCAAATCGCTTTCAGTAACTGTGAAATTACCCTCCAACTGAGCCAATAGACTTTGAATTCGGTCTTTATTTTGGCTTGCATCAATTGGCTCATTCCAATCCAAAGAGATCAGCACATCAAATTTTTCGATAGGCGGCAAACCTTCAACTTTTAAGAATTTGACAGTACCCAATAGAAGTGGAATCAACAAAAACAAAAACATCAAAGACCAGCCCGGATGAGCAAACAATCCCTGGAAAACTTTCTTGTATCCTTTTAGCAGTCCTTTGAACAGGCGACTGTCTTCTTTTGCAGCACTTTTTTCCTTGTTTTTAAACAATAGAAAATACAATAATGGAAGCAAAATAAATGCTACCAGTAAAGAAACGCATAGTATAGCTGCCACTGAGACCGCCTGATCATAAAACAAGGCTCCTGCCACACCACTTAAAAACACCAAGGGAACAAATACGGCCAATGTGGTTAAAACAGAACTTATCAGCGCAGATTGAACTTCATTTACTCCACTTACACAAGCCTCAAACAAGGGCAAACCCTCCTCACGCTTTCGATTGATATTGTCCAAAACGATAATGGCATTGTCAATTAGCATTCCCAGCCCTAAGGCAAGCCCACTCAATGAGATAACATTTATGGAAATATCGAAGAAATAAAAGACCATAAAACTAATCACAAGGGAAGAAGGAAGGCTTATTCCAATGATGATAGGCGTCCGGTAATTGCCCATAAAGACAAACAAAATAGCGAAGGCAAACAATCCCCCAAAAAGCAAACTGGTTTGAAGGTTATTAATCCCTGCATTTAACAAGGAAGATTGGTCCTGTGTCAATTCAAAATCTACCTGTGGATAATCCACCTTGAACAATTCCACTGCCTCATAGATCAGCGGCATGGTTTCATTCATTTTGGCAGAGGTTTGTTTGTGAACAGTAACTACCAGTCCTTCTTTGTCTTGAAACAAGTGAAAACCAGTAGGTTTTGAAAGTGTATGTTCAACGGTTGCTACTTTTGAGAGGGTGACAATATTTCCTGAGGGTCCATGTACTGGAAGATTCCCCACATCTTCAGCCGTTTCAAGTTTACTAGCCAAACGTAAAAAATACCTAAACTGTCCATCCTCCACACTTATGCCAGGTAATTCACTATTCCCATCATTGATGGCCCTAATTAAATCTGCTTCTCTAAGCCCCAAACCACTCATCAAGGGCTTATTGGGTGTGACAGTAATCACCTTTTCTTGTCTACCATTAATATCCACAAGGGCCACACCTTCCAATTGTTCCAGCCTCTTTTTGATCACATTCTCTGTGAGCAAGGATACTTCAGCGAAGTCAACCCCTTCTTTTGGAATTACCTGCAAGCGAACAATAGGAATATCATTGGAATTGATCCGAACCACTTGTGGTCTGGGCATATCCTGTGGAAGGTTGTTGGTCAGTCTGTCAATTTTTTCATTGACTTCAATATAAGCCAATTCCATCCTTGTCTGAAAATCAAAGGTCAAACGAACATCCCCTACTTCGGAACCTGCTTTGCTCTCTAAGTCTTGTAGGCCATTTAAGGTAACCATGCCTTCCCGGATAGGACTGAGCACATTTTGCTCAATGGACTCTGGGGAGGAATTGGGATAGTTTACTTTTATGACAATTTGTGGAACATCTATAGGAGGCAACAATGAAATTGGCAATGTTCGAAACAAAATGATACTAAAAATAAGCAATGCCAGAAAGGTCATTCCAACTGCAATCGGCCTTGAAAGTAAAAATTTTACCATAGCTTAATCAGTTGTTATCTGCACTGCTGCCTGATGTCCTAGCTGCACGTTATTACTTACAATAACTGTTTTATCAGCTTCCAATCCATCC